>JASHPI010000147.1 GCA_030038215.1 Vulcanimicrobiota bacterium
TGGTCTATCTCGATTACACCGACGATCCGAGCAAGGAGCTGCGTAAGGCCGACGGCACGCTGGCGGTGGATCTGAACCAGCTGGGCTTGTAGCGTTCATGGTAGCCGGAGCCGACGCGCGCGATCTCTTTAAGCTCGTTCGCAAGGGGATCGATCCGCGCGCGGTGCGCGCGCACGTCCACAAACCGTTTCGCTTCTTGCTGTGCGGCGATCCGGCGCTGATCGCCGAGCTGCGGGCACTGCTGCTAGCCGGGCACGGCGATGATTTGCGGGTGCTCGACGCGTCGGCGTGTCTCGAGACCGTGCGCCCATCGGCGCCGCTGCTGACCAATCCATCGGAAGTAAAGGCGGCGATCTTCTTGGGCCGGCGCGGCGACGCGCACGGTGCCGATTTCACGGGATTGCGGACTTTGCGCGTGCCGATTCTCGCGCTTACCGTCGAGCCCGACGAGACGCCGTCGGGTCCGAGCTCGCCGCCAAATCCTGGCGCCTGGGCTGAGTACGTGGTGCCGGCGATCGCGCGCGAGCATCTGCGCGGGCGGTTCTTTCCGCATCTCGTCGAGTGCGCTGCCGGGGTTGAGATTGCGGTCGGGCGGAACTTGCCGGCGCTGCGCGAGACGGTGGCCTCGAAGCTGACGCGCGACGCGGCGAATAATTCGTTGAAGGTGGCGCTGGCGAGCGCGGTGCTCGATCACATTCCGGTCATCGGCGTGGTGTTCGGCGCGGTCGCCTCGGCTGGCGACATGGTTGCGATCACCGGTATTCAAGTGATGCTGATGATGCACATCGAGGCAACGTACGGCAACGATCCCGACATGAGCCGTCTCTGGCAGATGCTGCCGATCATCGGCGGCGGCTTCGGCTGGCGCGCCCTCGCGCGCGAGCTGGCCGGCTTCGTCCCGATCGCCGGCATCGCGATCAAAGGCGCGATCGCCTACGCCGGCACGATCGTCGTCGGCGAGGGCGTGACGTTCTTCCACGAACACGGCCGCCACATGAGCAACATCCAAGCAGCGCAGTTGTACGAACGCACGAAAAATGACGCGCTCCGATTTGCTCGGGAGTTCATCGGACGCTTCCGAAGGCAGTAGTCTCCCAGTGTCACCCTGAGCCTGTCGAAGGGTGACCATGAAGAAGGGCTCAGCTGCGCTCCTTGCCGCTTGCGCGGCAATCATCGCGGCTATGCTCGCGGCTGTGCTGCACGTACCGCGAGCGCGCGCGGCCGAGATTCCCACGACCTACAGCAATCACATGGAGATGACGCTCCACGCGCCGGAACAGCCCGGCGATCGGGCGCGCGCCGACGCGATCGTTGCGGCGGCGCGTGAGGTCGTGGCCGAATATCCAACGGTCGAGGCTGCGGAGCGGGCCGGCTTCCGGAAGTTCCTTACGGGTGTCAAACTGCCGATCGAGCATTACACGAATCGGCACTACGCGGTCGAGGCCTGGCTTGGGCGCTTTGATCCGCACCATCCGACGTCACTGATCTTCGAGCGGCAAGGCGATTCGCTGCACATCGTTGGCGTGATGTACACAGCTTCGAACGCCGTCGATCAGAACGAACTCAATGCGCGCGTGCCGTTGAGCTTTGGAACCTGGCACCGGCACGTCGATTTCTGCAGAGCGCCGCTTTGGACGCCGCTTTCGCAACGATTCGGCCCGAACGCGCGCTTCGGCTTCGAAGGCTCGATTCACACGAGGGCTGCCTGCCATGCAGCCGGCGGAACGTTCATTCCGCGCGTCTTCGGCTGGATGGTCCACGTCTGGCCGATGGGAAAAACGCAAGCGGCGATCTGGGCCGTCGACGCGCAAAACTCGATGCGCATGCAACGGTGAGGCAGGATGCTGGCGCCGCGCACCTCTGAGGTGCCTGGCTTGGGTTCGATCCCCGTTGGCGCACCAGAAGCGGCCTGTATCTATTAGCCTATCCTGGCCTGCGCATTGGTTCTTGGCTTACATCCGACTTACTTCGGCCAGATCAACGGTGCTTTGACTCCGCCAACGGCCGTGGTCAAGACTTCGTGTACATGTTGCTCATACGGTGAAGCGTGCCTTGGCTCGTAGAGGCAAATCGCGCTCGCCGGACCCTGCGCGAGGTGGCCGTCGCGGTGGGCGGCGCGACGACGCCGCGGGCCCGGGCCTGAAAAACGCTCAAGCGTTCGACCACCGTTGCAGGCGGCCCGGCGTTCGGACGGCTCGCTAAAAAATGGGAAGATCACTGGCGGCTTCATTCATTGGCAGGAGCGCTTCGCGCTGCCGAGCGACAAAGGCGATACCGCTCTCCTCTAATATCGTGGAAATCCACCCGACGTCGCTTGGCGGAAGCGTACCAAAAGCGAGCACTGGCCTTGCCCTGCCTATCTCCGCGCGATACCGGGTTCCGTAGTCGAAGAGCTGACCGATTCCGTAACGCATGCGGTCTACGGCAGCACTGGGAACGTTGAGGCTTTTTGCCTCCACAAGGAGTTTCTCGTCTCCGAGCGACGCGAGCAAGTCCACGTTGTTGTTGTAGAGACAGGTGCCGCCTCGCGTCTCAACCATTTCTTTGATCAGCCTCAGCGTGTCCTGGTGATCGGCGCGCGCCCGCTCCTGAAGTGCCGCTGCCTCGAAAACATCAATGGTTTTCCCCGTTGGCCGGTACCCTGTTCCGTCGGGCACGACCGTCAGCGGTCGAAATGCGTCCCGCGGCGGCTCGGCTTTTTTCGCTGGCAGAACCAGGCCACTCGCGACGTCGTCAACAGTCGGTGCCTGCTGCCAAACCACGGCAGTTAGTCCCGCGGCGTTCAAAATTCGATAGAAGTCCAGTTCGTCGACGTGGCGTACAGATCGCCCCTGGAACGCGTTTCGATCGTTGAACCCGGACTCGTACATGCGACCGTTCCCGTCAAGGTGAGGAACGGGACTCGCGAAAGCGATCGGCTTGCGTACGCCAACGAACCTATGACCGGAATCCTGCGGATCCGGCCACCAGTCGCCTAACTCGCCGCAACCAAAGTAGGTACTTTCCTCGCGTGACCTCGCTCCGCGAGAGGGGCGGTAGTATACGAACTTTTCGCCACCCTGGACGAGATCGAAATACTGTCGTGGATAGTGATAGACGGAGAACTCAGTGTCTTTGTACTTTGGGTCGTCTCGCCAAGCACGCTGCATTAGCACGAGGGGCACCGTTATCGCCTTCTCCGCCGTACGAGGGCCGACCCACCGGCGATCCACCGACGGCAACGCCGACGATGTGTCGCCGAGCACGAGCTGCCCTCACGGCTCAGGGGATCCCGCGTGCGCTGCACCCCGCAGGCGCGGGCACGGTAACGTCGGCCGCCCAAAAATCGGCACTTTCGGACAACGACATCGGAATGCAACGTCGAACGCTGCGGCATGCTAGTTTTCCGTCGGGCTATCGGTCTGTGCTTGGCCGCCCTGCTTTTTGCCGCGTGCGGTGGACGAACGACCTCAATCACGCCGGGCGCGCTGCCGCTGGGCGCAGTATCGCGTGTTGTTGGCACGTCGCCGGAAGTAGACTTTAAAATGCTCTACGCCTTTAAAGGAACGCCTGACGGCGCGAAGCCGCTTGCCGGAGTGGTCGCCCTAAATGGCACGCTCTATGGCACGACGTTGAACGGCTCGAGCAACTACTGCTCGGGCAGCTGCGGCGGGAACCTGTGCTATCTCGGCTGCGGTACCGTCTTCTCAGTTGACGCATCGGGCACCGAGCACGTCGTCTACAACTTCAAGGGCAACTTTGGCAGCGCGCACGACGGCTCGTGGCCGTTTGACGGCCTGACTGTCTTGAACGGCCAGCTTTACGGCACGACGTCGAGCGCGGGCGCGAATTCCGACGGCACGGTCTTTACGGTCACTACCGCAGGCGCGGAGAGCGTGCTCTATAGTTTTGCGGGCGGCGAAGACGGCCAAGGTCCCCAAGCTGCGCTCACGGCGGACAAGGGGACGTTCTATGGGACGACTGTCTACGGCGGCGGTTCGGCGTGCGGCGGCGCGGGCTGCGGCACCGTCTTCTCGGTGACGCCGGCCGGAAAAGAAGTAGTGATCTACCGTTTTCAAGGCGGGGCGGATGGCGAACGCGCCTATGCCGGCGTGACGGTGCTGGGTCGCAAGCTGTACGGCGCGACGCTCGAAGGCGGCAGCGGGTGCGGCTCCACCGGCTGCGGGACGATCTTTGAGCTACGCAAGGGCGGCAAAAAGCGCGTGCTGCATACCTTTAGCGGCACGTCCGACGGCGCGTACCCGAACGGTTTGATCGCGGTCGACGGCGTGCTCTATGGCACGACGGAAGGCGGCGGCAGCAAGAACTCGGGCACGTTCTTCTCAATCACGACCGCTGGCACGCTGACGACGCTCTACAACTTCACCGACATCCCCGACGGCAATCTTCCGGGCGCCAATCTCATCTATTCCGGCGACCGCTTCTACGGCACCACCGTCGGCGGCGGCACCGCCGGCGACGGCACCGTCTTCAAAGTCACCAAGGCCGGTAAGGAAAAAGTGCTCTACAGTTTCACCGGCGCAAGCGGGTCGGATCCGCAAGGCCCGGTCTACCTCTTCAACGGCAAGCTCTATAGCACGACCACGACCGGCGGGGGCACCGGCACGGGCTGCGCCAGTACTGGCTGCGGTACGATCTTTCGGCTGCGCCCCTAGCGCGGTTCGAGTCGTGGGGCGAAGGGCTCAGTTGACGGGTCGTTCGCCCCAGGGAATCCGCGCGACGAGGCGAGATACTTCTAGGCGAACCTATGCGTTGGACTCATTTTGCGAGCCGGCCGCTGATCGTCGCGTGCCTCGGTCTCCCTCTTTTAATATGCAGCGCTTGCGGCGGTGTCGCTGGTACGACGCCCGCGCCGCTCGAGAGCTATCGGCTCTTGTCATTCCAGCCGCCAGCCGCGCCGGACCGACGCCAGCGTACGAGCAAGATTCAACACATCGTCGTCATCATTCAAGAGAACCGTTCGCTCAACAATCTCTTTTACGGTTATCCGGGCGCGACCACCTCAGAGTACGGCTACGACTCGCAAGGCGACAAGATCCAAGTCGAGCCGGTCGTGCTGGAAACGACGTGGGATCTGGAGCACGACTCCTACGGGTTCTTCGATGCCTGCGACGGCACCGGCAGCATCCCGGGAACGGACTGCCAGATGAATGGTTTTAACGAGGAGAGCGTCGAGTGCGGCACCAGCGGCTATCCGGCGTGCCCGATTCCGCATCCGCAGTACGCGTATGTTCCGCAGTCTGAGACCAAGCCGTATTTTGCCATGGCGCAGCAGTATGTGCTGGCCGACCAGATGTATCAGTCGAATCTCGACGGCAGCTTCACATCGCACCAGTTCATCATCGCCGGACAGGGCGAACACGCGGTGAACTATCCCGATGACGGCTGGGGTTGCTCCGGCCCTCCCAGCGACACGATTCAAGTGATCACCGACGCGCGCCG
>JASHPI010000148.1 GCA_030038215.1 Vulcanimicrobiota bacterium
TATTGTTGACACCGCCGGATTCCGTCGTAGCGTAGAGGGTACCTCCAACATCTATGAGGTTAGAGGGTTGCGATCCATCTGATCCACCGCTGAATCTGTAAAGCACTTGAAGCTCCGGTGACCCGACTGTTTGCCCGGATCCCGCGGGAGCGTCGCAGAAGCAGAATATGATGCCGGCTACTTGCACCGTGAAAATGAGTGCCCGTAACGCAGGTTTCAACACGGAAGCATCCTCCAATAGAAGCGCAAGTTGGGTCAGTCAACCGCACCAACTACATTTCGTAGTTGCGCTGCCCTTCGGTTCAGAAGACTGGCCAACAATTTCCGACAGCCCGGGTGTGTTATTTGCCTTTGCCACGCGCTTACACCTAATGTCCTATGCGACATCCTTTCCAGCGCCCGCATGCTCTGCTCTCGCAAGCAAAAACAAGACACGCGGCAGGCGTATCGAACACTCGTTCGCCTATGGCGCGGCCCCCGCAGTTCGAGCGTCCCGACCCCTCCTTAGTGAAGGAGTCGCTCAAGCGCCTCGACCCTCATGATCGGGCGCGGCTTCTCGCCTGGCTTCTGATCTACTTTGAGGACGACGGAGCCATGTTCTCACCACAGATCCGCCGGCGCCGCAAGCGTATTACACTCGACGGCGTTGAGTATTGGCTGGTGCGCATTCCGAAGCGAGTCTGAGCTACGCGCACGAATTGCGGGGCGGCGGGGTGACCGCCGCCGGGGCTGTCGGTAAACGGGTTCGAGCACTTACGAGTTACTTGTCCGGCTGTCCGTTCTCCCGTTCGGGGCTCGGCGTTACAATGGGGACTAGGGCTTGCGTTCTCATCAAAGGAGCATGGATCATGAAGCACTGGAACTTGGCGCGTGGCACCGCCCTCGGGGCCACCATCCTGTTCGCGGCGTGCAGCGGTACCAGCAACGCCCCCAGCACGCCAGCGACCCATCCACCGCTCGGCGACCAGGGTGCAGCGCAGATTGTCGTCGCAAACGATTCGCGCGTAGAGATAGCCCCTGATGAGGTGGATGCCGCTCCTTGCTGGGAAATCGATCCGCCGTTTCCCACGGTCGCACGTGATACGAAGAGTCAGCCAGTGAAGCTAGCTGACAATTCCTGCTCGTCCCAGGACTCTCTATTGGAAGTCTTATACGACGGCGAAAGCGGAGCCTGCGGGTTCGAAGTGATGGCCGTGGTAGAGGATGGCCGCCGTGTGCACTATGCGTACTCGGTGGTACAAGCGTCCGACACCAAATGCACGGTGTCGACAACCTCCAGCGGCGCGCTCTTCACCTTCGCGTTAAAGTCGTAGCGCGCTTCATTGCATCGCTGCCGCGAACTTTGCTTGCACCCATCGCGGATTTTCGATGAAGAACCCGTGGCTGCCGGGAAACGGGCACGGCGTGAAATTTGCGCTGCCGGGTTCGGCTAGGTTTAAGCCGATCGCGAGTGCGCGATCGTAAGTCCACTGCGTAAAGATGTCCTCGTAGTCGTCGAGAATGACGACCTTCCCGGTAAGATGCAGCCTGGCGCAGTCCCGCGCCACCGGTTTATTCGGATTCGAGGTATCAGTCTTGCACATGCCGCCGTCCGTGATGCTTTGCAAGATCTTGTTGTATGCAGTGCAATCTTCGGATTTGAATCCTGGCGCAGCTTTAGCGCAATAGGCGACCGTGAAGTCGTTGTCTTGATAACGCTGCTCGACGTAGGTATTCCCGCTGACACCGTCGGTCTTGTGCCACGGGAAGGTGTAGAGCGCCGTGGTCGCGTTCACGAGAAAGCCCCGGCATCCGTTAGGACCCGTACAGTGCGTCGTCACGCTCAACGTTACGGCCTGATTCGAGATGGTCGCAGTGCAGTTGCTGTTCGTACCGTTGTTGTCCGGCTTCTGCCCGACGTACGGAAATAACAGCTCCGTAGCGTCTTTCCTAATCTGCTTTGCTAACGTTCCCTTCGCGGTTTCCGCCGCGTTGAAGAGGGTGGTCACGCACGACGCATTGTTCGCTCCAACCTGCCCCTGCAGGCTCCCACCGGGCCCGGCAGCCAGGAGCAACACATTGCGAATCTTGCGCTGCGGTCGAGAGACTGGGGACAGGAACGCGTACTTCAAGGCAAATGCGGTTCCGAGGGACCAGCCGAGCAAGCTGACATTATCTGTTGGAACGGCGTACCGCTTAGCAATTCCCTGAAGCATTGCATCCACATCGCTCGCGACGGCATCGTGGCCGGCATTCGGACGATAGGCAGTCAGTCCGACACCGGGATAGTCGAAGAAGACCAGCCGGAAGTCGTGACAGAGCGAATCGGGGCCGTCTTGATCGCGACGATAGCCGATGGTCCCGACGATCTTCGGGCTGTAAGTGCTATTTGTTACGAGCTGCGTCGGCCAGTCCGCAATCGTCTGTCCTGTTCCCGGGAAAAACACGATGACGTCGCTACCCCTGGCGGCGTCGCCGACGACGGTGTACTCGAGAGCATCCCCCGTCCTCGGGTTCTTGACGACGGCCAGGTGCTTGTTGAGATCGCGCATGTAGCGTAGGGCGCTGCATGGAACTGGTGCGGTCGTTGGCGCCGGGGGAACAGGGCTTCCAGATGGGGCCGCGGGTACAGTTCCGGAACTCGAGCTGCACGCAGTCGCGAGTACTGTGAGAATTGCGGGAATGACCGAAAGACGGACTCGCACGGACAGGAGCACGATTTTTCTGCGGTGCGGCCGCGCTCCTTCCGAGGTTTAACCGCCTCCACGTGAAACGTGGCTAGGGGGCGACCGCGATGAAATCCCAGCAATCGCGCGCACTCGGCGCTATTACCATTCTGCCTGAAGGTTGCAGTATCCAACGATGGTCGGCTCCTCCGAGACGTTCGCATTCATCGCTTTGCAGGTGATCGCATACGTCGAGCTGTTCGCAACGATGACGCGTGCGGCTGCCGTTGCTTGAAGGGCAGAGCCGTTGTCGTCTCTCCGCACGGCGGAGCGCCGGCGATCTCGTTCGATGGCGAGCCTTCGCGGGGGCTTGAACCGTCCGTCTTGCCGTCGGATACCGTGCCGCTCGACGTGCTCATGATCCAGCTATACGTGGGGTCCGAAGGCGTCGTAGCGGTGGCAGCGCGAGCGCGTCTGCGATGAGCGAGTCCGAGAAAAAGCAGAGGCTGAAAGTTTCGCGACAGAAACGCCAAGTGCATAGCACAGCGCCGAACGGCCATATTGCGTTCGGCGACGCTACCGTAAGTCTAAGGCGCTCGCGCAAGGCGCGCCAAGAAAGGAACCTAACGCGCACGGCAGGTAGAACCGGCCGTGATTAGTCGCAAGTCATTCGTGGCGCTCGCGGCGTCCGCTGCCACAGTCCCCGCGCTCGCGGGTCAAGTAACGAACACAAAACGGACCGGCCGCAGGGCGCTAGTGCTCATCGGCGGTGCGAACCGTGGCGCTTACGCCGCTGGCGCCATACAAGCTTTGGTCGAGATTCAGGGGATTCGTGACGGGGAACCGCTCCATTTTGATATGGTGTGCGGCTCGTCGATCGGTGCGCTCAACGGCTTCATGGTTGCAACGGCACAATATAGCGCGCTCGCGGCGCTATGGAGAGGCGCCGTCTCGTCCCGAAAGGTGTTCCGGCTAAAGCCGCAATTCGCTGCAATTACGGATCCTCAATCGGGCGTACTCGATCTTGGTCTGGCCGCCTTCAGACTCTCAACTGGACTCGTTAATAACGTCACTGGAATCCTCGACCCCACGCCCATCGAAGCGCTGCTTGCCGAATACGTCGATCCCGCGGTGGCGACTCAGATGCCGTTCTATATCGCTACGACGAATATCACGACGCAGTCCAGCCAGCTCTTCGTACGCCGGGCAACGACGAGCGACGGAAAGGAGAAGCAGGCTATAAATGACGCCTTGCTCGCGACTTCAGCCAAGCATATTCGCGCCGTAAACGATGATCTGCTTCGCAGGGTGCTCTTTGCTTCGGCTGCGATACCAATTCTCTTCGATCCTATTTTGATTCCTCGAGAGGACGAGCCACAGGTTCTGGATGCTTACGTCGATGGCGGGGTTACGCAGAACGTACCGATCGACGTCGCGCTCAAGTGCGCGGACACGCTGAACGTTATCCTGTTTGCACCGCCACCGAGTGATGTCAACGAGACCTACGACAATGCGCTCGACATCGGACTTGGCATGTTTACGACGATGCAGACCCGCACTCTAGTGTATCAGCTACGCCTTGCTTATGCCGTGGGGAAAACGCATTTGCCATTCACGCCATATGTAATTCGCCCCAAGCACGAGCTACCCGGCCACGGTGCCGATTTCAACAATCAAACCAACCTTGAAACAATGTGGCAGCTCGGCTACGCGGACATGTCGCGCGGGTGGGCTCTGTTCGTTCCTCCACCCGACTTGCCGTTCAGCTCCATCTACTAAGCACCAGGGCGCGGCGCCAAAGACGCGCATTGGATTCGCGTCGGGCTTAGCCCAATAAGACGGATGGCTCGTGTGTGCGTGCTTGCGGATACGCGCCCTAGCGTCGGGTCCGTACTCGATCCGGATCCCGCCCTTAGGTGTGCCGTTATCCCAAAGCTCGGTGTTATCTGAGAATCCGTGCTTCTTGAGATGATCGAGCGGCAACATCTTGAGCGCCGCCAGATCGGCCAGCGCGCTCATAACCGAACCTCCAACCACCGCGGCAGCCTCGCTACGATCACGTGCAAGACCCAGCTCAATGACGAGGTCGAGTACGCCGCCGCGCGCGGAGCAACCGAAACAGGTGTAACCTTTCCCGCTGGGCTGAACGCGAAACGACGGAGTACTGTCGTCGTGAAGCGGACACTGCATCATGCCTTTGGTGTTAGGTTGCTGCTTTACGCCTGCGAGACGGAGAACGTCGGTGACTCCGACGCGATCGACAACCGATCCGCTCTTCTTGAACGACGAGATCATTGCGCACCAGCCCGGGCAATTGGTGCCCATGCAGTGACGCGATCGCGCGAGCCCCTTTTTTCAAGGCGAACGAGCACGTGTTTTCTGACGAGTTCAGTCGGACTCACATGCTGTTCAGCCGAAGCTCCAAGCGCAGCCACGACGCAGGCGCCCCAGAGCCGCAAGACCCACGAACGTCTAGTCTAAGTCGCTACTCGCTGACGGCTTCACCCGAAGAAGTCGCCGGCGCAATGTCGCGCGGAATCGACCGTAAGGGACCACCGCCGGCCGCATAGTTCCAATAATCGAAGCGGTGGTTGCAAAAGTTGTTTCCACCGGAAACGACGTTGCCTTCGATCCAAGGGTCGTAGACTCTGTTCCCGGTCTTGCCACCGCACGAGTCGGTGAGCAGCACCTTGCCCACGACCGTTGCAACCGACCCCGAGACCTCTACGCGATAAAGTCCGGTAGCCGAGCTGGAGTAGGAGTAGATGGTGAGGGTGATGTAGCGGCCATCCCAGCCTACACCCCCGCCATCACCATTGATGGTCGCGCCTTGCAGGGTGATTTTCTTGAAAGCACCGGCGCCAAACGGTAGCTCTTGAAGCCCGGACTTCAGCCCCGACGGCGTCGCTAGACCCTCCGTGAAAAGATTACCAGCCGCGTCATACGCGGGCGGGGCCGGGCACCCATATGGCAGCCCGTACGTTTTGGGCCGGTGCGAGGGGTTCTTGTATTTGTAGATTGCGACGGAGCCGGGCGTGCTGAAAGAGTTGGTGCAGTCGTTCGAGACGGCTAGTTCGCCGCTCGTCGGGTCCACCGCACAGCCATCGGGATTATTATAGGCGTCATCAAAGGTGGCGATCGGTTTCGTGCCGCCGTGCCGGTACTCGACAACTCTGCCTGTCACGAGGTAGGTGTCGGTGATGAAGACGTCGCCGGCTTTATCCGTGCACTCGCCCGCCGGCTCCGAGAACCCCGTTAACTTTCCGACTACCTTGGTGGGATTGTCGTAGCCGAAGACGTAGACGGCGGCGCCCTTTGAGGAACCCGTTGCCGATCCGGAGACGTAGAGGAGGCGGCGATGGACGGCACTCGGGTCCATCCAAGACGGCCCCAGGCCCGCGTCGAACCCGACGCTGCTGCCTGCCGCCTGCGGCGGGGTTAGGCCGCCGCTGCACCCTGCCAAAATCGCAATCACACACGTTGCGAACAAAGCGCGCCGAATCGACGACGAGAGGACCATCGCAGCACCCTCCTCAGTGGCATTAGCCACCCTCGAACTAGTCTAGGACGCTTCGTCGCTGTTTCGCTTTCGGCGTAACGCACGTGCCGCTCGCGCGGCAGACGACGATCGGCGCTTCGAGAACGTCGGCGGCGCTCGCCCCTTCTTCAGGGAGCGCTGCGATGACCTTGCGGGCCTCGAACTCCATCCTGCGCGACGTCCGGCCGGACTGAACGATCCGCCCACGCGCTTCGATAAAATCGCCGGCGTAGACGGGCGCGAGAAACTCCACGCTATCGTACGCGGCAAAGAGACCTTCGTCGCCGTCCATGCGGATCAACAGCTCGGTCGCGACGTCCCCGAACAGTGCGAGAATGCGCGCACCGTCGACGAGATTGCCGCCGTAATGCGCGTCGTGCGCGCTCATGCGCAGACGAATGAGGGCGATTAAGTCTTCGCTAGCTGCCATAGTTCCTCGAGCTCGTCGAGCGAAAGGTCGGAGAGCGTTCGTCCCTCGGCCGCGGCGCGCCGTTCCATGAAGCCGAAACGCCGGTAGAACTTCTCGTTGGCGTCGCGCATCGCGCTTTCAGCGTCGATGCCGAGTGCGCGCGAGAGATTGACCAGCGTAAAGAACACGTCGCCCAGCTCCTCGCGTACCCGTGGATCGTCTTCTTTATGCCGTCGTGCCTGGGCGAGCTCGTTCAGCTCCTCTGTGAGCTTGTCGAGGATGCCGGCGACGGCCGGCCAATCGAAGCCGACCCGAGCGGCCTTCTCCTGCATGCGCTGGCCGCGCTGCAATGCCCCGAGATGCTTGGGAATGCCGTCCAGCCGGCTCTTGCGCTCGCGGCCGGTTTTTTCGAGCGCTTTGAGCTGCTCCCAGTTGCGCCATTGCGCGTCGACGTCTTCGATCACGGCGTCGCCGAAGACGTGAGGATGACGGCGCACCATCTTGTTGGCCAGCGCGTCGATGACGTCGGCGATGCTGAAGCGGCCGACCTCGGTCGCGAGTTGGGCGTGAAAGAGAATTTGAAGGAGCAAATCGCCCAGCTCCTCGCAGAGCGCCTCGAGGTGACCCTCTTCGATCGCTTCCACGACTTCGAACGTCTCCTCGATCAAGTAGGGGATCAGCGTGCGATGCGTCTGCTCGCGATCCCAGGGGCAGCCCCGGCGCAGGCGCGCCATGACCACGACCAGATCGTCCCAGGAGTAATGTGCCGACTGCGGCGGAAGCGGAACCAGCGGCATCGCGATCGACGCGGAGAGCGTCGCGCGCGGGACGCCCGGCACGATTTCGGTGTCAATGCCGCGCGCTTGGAGTGCGCGCAGCAGAACGGGCAATCCAGGAAAATCCGAGAGCGGATTGCCCAGCACGCCGAGGCCGAGATCATGCTCTTGCGGCGCCGACGCCACCCGTTGCACGAAGCGCCCGATCTCCTCGCCGCCGCCGCGAACGAGCAACGCCGGATCGTCGACCACTCCGCGAACGGCTGCGACGCCGTTTCGTTCGAGATAAGCAGTCAAATCGGGCGGTGCCAGCAACAGCACTGCGCGTCCAATGGCGCGCAGTGCGTCGAGGCTGCCGATCGTCAGAAGTCCAGGATCACCCGGACCCAGACCCGCGATGCGAACCATCACGTGAGGATGGTTGCAGCCTCGCGGGCGATTCGCCTACTTGGTGCTGTTCGGCGCGGGTGAGGCTGCCGGTGCCGCGGCCGCGGGCGGCGCCGCCGCAGCCGCCGGCGGCGGGAAGAGGTCGGCGAATCGGGCGTCGGTCACTTGGATGTTCGCCTTCTGCTGGAGATTCTGGAGGAACGGCTGAATCAGCGGCGACTCCTGCTGCTGGCGCAACATGTCCGTGATGCGATCGGTGGCGCTGGCGAGTGTCGCCTTTTGGCCTGGATCGCGTGCGGTGACCTGAATGATGTGATAACCGAACGGCGATTTCACCGGCGCGCTGATCGCACCGACCGGCTCCGAAAAAGCCACTTTGTCGAAGGCCGGAACCATCTGGCCGCGGCGGAACGTTCCCAGGTCGCCGCCTTTGTCTTTGCTTCCCGGATCGATCGAGTACTGCTTGGCAAGCGCGGCGAAGTTCCCGCCGGCCTTAAGCGCCGCCTCGACCTTATTCGCGGTCGCGAGATTCGGCACGAGGATATGGCGCGCGGTGACTTGCTCGGGCTTGTCGAAGGCGGCATGGTTCTTATTGAAGTACGCCTGGATCTGCGCGGGCGTGATCGTCACGTCTTTAGAGAGCGCCTTGTCGAGAATCAGTTGCTCGCGCAGCGCTGAGCGCACGTCGTCTTCGGTCAGTCCGCGCGCTTTGAGCATCTCGTCCCACGAACCGGCCGGGAAGTTGGCCTTGAGCTGCTCTTCGCGCGCTGCGACGTCTGCGTCGCTCACGCTGATGTTGTTGTTCTTTGCATACTGCTCGATCAGTGTGTCCTGCACCATCTGCTGCAAGACTTGGCGCGCGACCGGGCTGGCTTCAAGACGGGCTTGGAAGGCGGCCTGGCTGATCGGCTGGCCGTTGACCGTCGCAACCGTGCCGCCACTTGCGCATGCCGCCAGCGACATGCCGATGAGAAGGCCGGCAAGGCCCGCGGTTATGCGTTGGGCTATCGACATCGTAACTCCGTAGGAGAGGAAATCAGTGCGTGCTAAGCGGGGCCCTAGGCCCCGCATTCCGTCGCCTGGTTCGCGCGGCGCGGCACAGGTCCTGTCGGCACGCCGCGCCAGGTCAACTCGCGCGGTGGACGAAGCCGAAATTCAAGGAGATCGGCAACCAAGCCGTCACTTCCGTTCCGCCACCGGGCGGGCGAGAGACCTTCATGGTGCGTGAGACGGTGTAGACGATGTAGAGCCCGCGGCCCGACTCCGCCATCGGATCGGGCAGCGCGACGGCTCCCTCCCATTCGAAGCCCGGCCCGGAGTCGCGGACGCGCAGCACGGCGATGCCCCGATCCCAAGAGAGCTCGATCGCAATCGGGCCGGGAGCGTGGCGCACGACGTTACCGACCAGCTCGCCGAAGACTATCGCCGCGGCGTCCAAATCGGAGTGTCCGTCCGCGTGGCTGGCTAAATAGTCGAGCAGATCGCGCCGCGCATCGTAGGCGCGGCTTGCATCCGCGGACTCGAAGCGCCATCTCATGCCGCACTCGTGTCCTGTACGGCTTGGAGCTGGGAACGGCGGATGGTGAGAATCGCGACGTCGTCGCGCCCGCGATGCTTTCCCAGGATGCGATCGCGAATTGCCGGCGCAGGCTCGCGCCGTTCGCTGGTTCGCAGCGAGGCGAGGACGCGGCGCAGGCGGGCTTCACCCTCGATGACGTTGCGCTCGTTCTCGATGATCCCGTCGGTGTAGCAGACCAACATCTCGCCGGGAAAGAGTTGCTCGTTGCGACAGCTGACCTGCAGCCGTTCGGTCGCGCCCAGCGGAGGCGCGCTGCTGCTCAGCTCGCGGATTTTGCCGGTGGGCGGCACGATCAACGCCGGCGGATGGCCTGCCGTCGCGAGCGTCACCGCGCCGCTGCGCGCGTCGATCGCTCCACAGAGCGCCGTGACGATGTGATCGCCCTGCGTGCGCAGCACGTCGTTGGCGCGCTCGAGGATCGCGGCCGGGTCGTGCTCGATTGAAGCCAGGGTAAAGATCGTCTGGCGCACTCGCCCCATGACGATTGCCGCCTCGAGTCCGTGACCGGTGACGTCACCGATCGAGAAGACGTAGCGCCGCTCGTCGAGCGTGAAAACGTCGTACCAGTCGCCGCCCATCGCGGTCACCTCTTCGGCTGGAACGTAGGTCGCGTTGAACGACACGTACGGCGAGGATGGAAGGGCCTGCGGCAGCTGCGCCCGGTGGAACGCATCGACGACGCGTTGCAGTGATTCGACGTGGCGCTCGGCGCTATCGTACCCCGCTAACACTCGATTCTGATAGCGCAACCACGCGATAGCCGAGAGGAGAACCAAACCGATCAAAGCCAGCGAAATCGACCAAATCGTTCGCAGCTTCCCGAAAAGGTCGTCGAGCAGCGAATCCGAGCGCGCGTCGAGCGCGCTTCGCAGCAACTCGGACTGCCTGCGGAACTCGTCGATGATCGCTTTTCCGCGCAGCTGCGGGTGCGCCGCCGCTTTGGGGTGAGACGCTCGAAGGGAAGGCGCTGCGACCGTCTGTTCCCAAAGCACGTTGAGTGCGGCGAGACGCTCGGCACGCCGTTGCAGCAACGTCGAGCGAAGCGGTGCAAGCTCGTTGCGGAGCGCCGCCAATGCGCTCGGCATGCGAGCGCGCGCGGCGCTGTAAGGCGAGAGCAAAATCTGATCGCCGGTCGCCACGTAGCCGCGGATGCCGCTCTCCTCGTCGATCTGCAAACCCAAAACGGCGTCCTGCGTCATCGTTGCTTGCCGCAGTTGGCGGTATTGCGCCGTCGCATTGGCCGCCAGACGCGCATTGACCAGATCGGCCGCGATCAAAATCAGCAGAATGATCAGCGCCATCACGCCGATCGCCGCTGGGGCGATTCGCGCAGCGTGTTTCACAGTGCGGGTCTCACATCGCCTCGAGGAGTCCGCGCAGAAGCGGCATCCAATGGGCGGTTTGCGCGCCGGGAGTCTGCCCCCTGCTCGCTGGCAGGTCTACGAGAATGCGGCCGTCGCCAAATCGAAAGCGATTTTTCGTCAGCGATTGAAACTTCGCAATCGCCGAAGGATCGAGTTGAAATCCCGAGCCGACTCCGAGCGTCAAACGATGGTCGTCGACGACGACGCGTGTTACGTGCTTGCGCAAAGCGATGGCGCGCAGCTTCGTCAGCTCGATAAGATTGCGGAGCGGAAGGGGGAAGGGTCCGAAGCGATCGCGCACGCCGGCGGCAACCTCCTCCACTTCCTCTTCGCTGCGCGCCTTGGCCAACTGCTGATAGACGGCGATCTTCTGCGAGACTTGTGCGATGTAATCGCTTGGAATGAAGGCGCTGATCTTTACGTCGATGACGGCCTCCTGCCGTTCCTCGAGCGGGCTGGCCATCCCGCGCCGCTGCGCGATCGCTTCGGCCAGGAGCTCACAGTAGGTGTCGAACCCGACCGAAGCGATGAATCCCGACTGCGCTGCGCCCAGCAAGTTGCCCGCGCCGCGTATCTCGAGGTCGCGCATCGCAATTTGCAATCCGGAGCCGAGATGGGCGAACTCGCGAATTGCCTCCAGCCGCGCCTTAGCCTCTTCGGTCAGAGCTTTATGTCCTTGATACAACAAATAACAGTAGGCCTGATGATTCGAGCGGCCGACCCGGCCGCGGAGCTGGTAGAGCTGCGCGAGGCCGAACCGATCGGCATCGTTGACGATCATCGTATTAACGTTTGGGATGTCGATACCGTTCTCGATAATGGTCGTCGCGATCAAGACGTCGATCTCGCCGTCGATGAAGCGCCGCATCACGGGTTCGAGCTCGGCTTCGCTCATCTGCCCGTGACCGACGGCGATGCGCGCCCGCGGCACCAGCCGCTCCAGCGCGGCCCGCACCGCATAAATCGACTCGATGCGGTTGTGCAGGTAGTAGACTTGGCCGCCTCGATCGAGTTCGGCCGTGATGGCACGCTGCACGACGGCATCGCTGGCGGGCACGACCAGCGTCTTGATCGACATGCGGTTCTTGGGCGCGGTTTGAATCAACGAGAGCTCGCGCACACCGAGCAGCGACATCTGCAGCGTGCGCGGGATCGGCGTTGCCGAAAGCGTCAAGACGTCGACGCTCGCGCGATACTCCTTTAGCCGCTCCTTGTGCATGACCCCGAAGCGTTGCTCTTCGTCGATGACGATCAAACCGAGATCGGCAAAGGCGACGTCTTTTTGAAGTAGGCGGTGCGTCCCCACGATGACGTCGACGCGCCCCTCCGCCAAATCGTGCAGAATGCGCTTTTGCTCGGCCTTTGGAGTGAAGCGCGAGAGCTCTTCGACTCGTACCGGGAAGGGCGCGAAGCGCGCACTGAAGGTGCGATAGTGTTGATCGGCGAGCAGCGTTGTGGGCACGAGTACGGCGACTTGCTTCTTGTCGGCGATGGCCTTGAATGCCGCGCGCATCGCGACCTCGGTCTTGCCGTAGCCGACGTCGCCGCAGATCAAGCGGTCCATCGGATGCGCGCGCTCCATGTCGGCCTTGGTCGCCTCGAACGCTTTCTGTTGGTCGGGCGTGGGCTCGTAGGGGAAAGCCTCCTCCATCTCGGTCTGCCACGTCGTGTCGGGACCGAAGGCAAACCCGCGCGCCAGCTCGCGCTCGGCGTACAGCTCCACCAGGGCGTCGGCGATCTTCCCAAGCGATTCGGAGACGCGCGACTTGACGCGCGCCCAATCGGCGCCGCCCATCTTGGAAAGGCGCGGACTCTGACCTTCGGCCGCTGAGTATTTAGCGATCTGATGCAGCTGCGTAACCGGGACGAGCATCCGGTCGCTGCCGGCGTACTTGAGATCGAGGTAGTCTTGCGTCGCTCCCAGGATCGTTTCGGCGCGCAGGCCGAGGTATTGACCGATTCCATGCACCCCATGCACGACGTAATCGCCGACGCGCAGGTCGGCGAGCGTGACCGGCACGCCCTCTTTGACGGCGCGAATCTTGACGCGCTTGGGTGGAGCGCCGTAGATCTCGCGATCGCCGAGCACACGCAGATGCAGGCTCGGGATCGCAAAGCCCGCCTCGATCGAGCCGTGATCAACGCATACTGCGGCGTTCGTGAGGCGATCCGCGACCGGTATCGACGCGGCTCGCAAGAGATCTGCGGTGCGCGAGACTGCGGAGCTGACCACGAGCACGGAATCGCCGCGCTCGACCCATTCGCGCGTGGCGGCCGAGAAGAGCGCGATCTGCCGATTGAAGTGCTCCACCGGCCGGCACTCGAGCACGATCGATTCGAGCGCCGGCGCGAGCCACTCGATCGCCGCCGGGTTTTCGATCGCGCCCGGCAGTGCCAGCGTCGCGTGGGCGGTCAGCGCTGCGCCGAGTGATTGGAGCGAGGCGATCGGCGCGAGTAACGGATCGTCGGGCGCGGCCGACTCCGCCTCCAGGAGCGTGTGACGTTCGCGCTCCCGTTCCTCATCGAGGGCTCGCGCAATCGCCGCGATGGCAGCCGGCTCCTCGAGCACGACCGTCGCATCGGCGGGGAGGTAATCGAAGATCGTCGCCTGTGGGGCGGCCCCTTCAGACTCTTCATCGCCCCAGGGGACGACCTCGAGGCTTTCGACCGGCGCGTCGCTGCGCTGCGATTCGATCGCAAAGGAGCGCATCGACTCGATTGCATCGCCGAGGAACTCGATGCGCACCGGTGCGTCGGCGGTGGCTGCGAAGAGATCGATGATGCCGCCGCGCACGGCGTACTCGCCGACCGCGCTGACCACGTCGGCGCGCGCATAGCCTAAGCGAAAGAGCCGCTCTTGAAGCCGTTCCCAGCCGGCTTCCTCGCCGGTGCGCAGCACCAGACGGAGCTCTTCAAAACGCGCCCGCTGCATGACGTACTGACGCGCCGCTCCAATCGGCACCAGGACGATGCGCGGCGCGTCGCCGGCGAGATCGGCCAACAGGGTCATCCGCGCGCTGCGCTCCGACGGGCTCTCCATCGCGCCGGGCGCCTCGTCGCGCGACCGCAGCAGCGCCACGCTGCGCGGCTCTTCTTCGCCAAGGTAGTAGAGAAGATCGGTGAGGGCTCGCTCGGCGACGTCCGGAGTCGGTAGGAGCGCTACCACCACCCCGGAGAGGCCGCGCGCCAGCGCCGCCAGAAGCGCCGGCCGCACTGCCGCGATCGTCTCGTGCAGCGCGTAACCTCCCGGCTTTGGTCCGGGCAGCGCGCGCAGCGCGCGCAAGCGCTCGATCGTCGCTTCCAGCGCCCGGCTGCGCGCCAACGCGCCAACGAGCGCCTCGCGCGGGGCGCGAGCCGGTCCGGTGCGATCGATCGTGCCGGCCGTCATCGTACTCGTGAAATCTTCGGGCTGCCGTTATCGGTTCTTTTGAGAACCACGATGCCGTCGCGGTCGCTCGTCACCGCGTAAGCGCCGCGCGCAACCGCAAGCCGCACGGCCGCCGCGTCGACGTCGCGCCAGCGCTGCGAATAGTGCGTTTGATCGTAGACGAACCATCGTTGTCCGGCGAAGTCGAGGGTCGCGTTTGGATCGAGGCCGAGATGGGCGAAGATCTCGTCCTCGGCGCCAACGTCGGCTTGTGCGGGCAGCCGCCTCAGCGTCGCTTCCAGCAGGGCGTCCCGTGCATTCGGACGCCGGTACAGATAGTACCAATACTCCATCGGACTTGCAAAGATTGAAACCCACACCGACACGACCGCGGCTGCGGCGAGCACCCCTCGGGCGAGCTGCGGTTTTCGGGCCGTCATCAGAGCGGCCCCGTCGACGAATCCGGCCAGCGCGTAGCCTGTCAACAGCGCGCTATAGTGTGCGCCGGGCGCGAGCGTGACCGGCTGCCGGGCGGCAAGGATCTCAACGAAGGGCGGGATTAGAAAGAGTCCGTAGCGGGAGATGCACGGAAGAAAGGCGAGCGGCGCGAAAACGATCAGCACGTACCGTGCACGCGCAAGCAGCGCGTTCCAAATGAAATCGTGCCCCGCGCTTTGGCCGGCGTACCAATTATAGAATTGCAGCGAGCCGTATGGAACGTGCGGATTCAAGCCGGCGCGTACGACGCCGAAGTATGCCAACGACATCGCAATCGCCAAAGCGGAGATGCCCCATCCGGCGCGCCTTGCCGCGACGTCGGCGCGCGCGGTGACCGCAAAGAACAACCCGTTCGCAGCCACGAGGACGAACTGATCCTCCTTCGTGCAGAGCAGAAGCAGGGCCGTGACGACGGCTAAAGCCCAGCGGCGTGAATCGAGCGCGTAGACCAATGCGGCAGAGAAGAGCGGTACGAAGGCCATCTCGTGAAAATCGCCGACGCCGTTGGCCCAGAGGATCGGATAGAGTGCCGCGATTACGACCAGAAAAAAAGCGGCCGGCGGCCTGAAGCGGGCTCGCGCCAGGCCCCAGATCGGAAAGAGAACCGCGGCGACGAGGACCGCCTGTAGGTACTCGAGTCCAGGCGGTCCCCAGATGCGAACGAACGGCCAGCCGATCGCGATGACCGGCGACCAGTGAACGAGCAGATGGTTGACGTTTCCCTCCGCGGTGCTCGAGAATCCGTGGCCGAGGCCGGCGATGACCTGCGTGAAGATGCCGAGGTCGACGTCATTGCGGAAGATGGCGTAGCGCCAATGGACGATGACACAAAGCGCCGACGCCAACGCCGCAAAGATCAGCGCGACCAGCGCATTCCATCGCGCCACGTCGTGTTAACCTCGACGCCTTGGCCGTATCAACAGCGCAAGAAACGGCGAAGACGCGCCCACGCCGAGCGCGATCGCTGCAACCGGGTTCGGCGCGCCGATCGCATCTGGAGCGTAGCGCAGCAGGGATGTGAACGAGAGTGCGATCGCGACCTCGCCGGCGCGCGACTGCGGTGCCAGCGCCGCGATCGCGATCAGCCAGAGGCCGTACCACGGATACGGATTGGGAAGCAGCGCCCATCCGCCCAACGCGAGCCAGATCCAGCCGTCGATGTTGCCGCGGTGCAGGCGCGCGATCGCGTAGGCTGCCAACGTCGTGGCGACGACGAGCGCGACGATTGGACCGCCGACGGCTTGCAACGAAGCGTATGGGGCGTAGTGGCCGTTCGGCATCAAGTGCTCGGCGACACCGGAGACGAGCGGCCACGACAGGGCGGCGGCGATCGCCAGACCTGCGATCGCACCGGCGCGCGCGCGCACGTTTGTAATCGCGAGTGCGACTGCGCCGGCTGCCCCCGGCGATTTCACTGCTGCCGAGAGGGCAATGGTGGCGGCTCCGACGCCCAGCCAACCGCGGCGCGCGAGAGCGAAACCGCCCAGCGCGATGGCCAGCGCGAGCGCGTCGTTATGTCCTTCCGCGGCGCACCAGATCGCGACCGGATTCAATCCGATCGTGGCGGCCGCACGCAACCGTTGGACGCGATCGCCGCGATAGGCGTGGTAGGCGAGGAACGCGCATGCCGGCAGCGCGGCGGATGCGAGCACGCGCATTCCCTGTAGTGCGGCGAGCGTTCCGAGCGGTGCACCCAGCGTCACAATTGCGCGCGCCAGCGCGACAAAGGCCGGTCCGTAGACGCAAACCGGCAGCGGATTACCCCATTGCCAGATGGCGGCATCGAAAATCGCATTGCCGCGCGCGAGCGGCTCGTGCGCGTACGGATTGGCACCCAGACGCGCAAGCTCGCCATAGGCTGCGTACGCGTAAACGTCGCTGGAGAATATGACCGGCATGCACCATGCAGCGGCAAGCGCCGCGGCGGCGACCGCGACGATGCCGGCGATCGAGAGATCGTCTGGGTTTCGCACGATCGTCCAATAGACGGCGCCGGCGCCGACCAGCGTAACGACAAGCACGCCGAGCAGCGCTGCGCCGAAGGCATTCCAGTTGGTGACGACGACCAGCGGCTGCGCAAAATCCGCCGCGAATCGCGCTGGCGCGCGCGACAGCATCGCGCGCGAAATCAGCGCGGCGGCCAAGAGCGCAGCGGGAATCAGCAGCGCGCGAGCGGGAGCCTTCACTCGCGTGCAGCAGCAGCTGCCGCAGCACCGAGCAGCAGCATCCACGCGGCGCCGACTTTGGGATAGAAGAAGAGATAGTCGACGCTCTGATGGACGGCCAACGCGATCGTCGCCGCTAGCGCCGCCACGATCCAGGGAGAGCCCTCGCGCAGACGCTCGACGATGGGTTTACGGCAGAAGCTCGCGATGGCCGCCGCCAGCAACGCGAGCGTCGCGGCAAAGAGTGCGAGACCGCCTTCGGCCAACGATTGCAAGTACCAGCTGTTGGCGTGCGTACGAACGCCGAAGACGCCGTATTGCGCGAGCTCCAGCTGGTAGTTGCCGGCCCCGACGCCGAGGATCGGATACTGCCGCCACATCCGCCAAGCCGCTCGCCATAGCTCGCCGCGGTTACCGACACCGCCGGCATAGAGTGTCGGCTGAAGTGAGACGCGCAACACGCCGGGCGTGTGCGCGTAGATCGCCCACCAAAGGGTCCCAACCAGCCCCGCGATCAACCCATAGACTGCGGGGCGCAGCGCGCGCAGGCGACCTTTTCCGGCGACGAGGGCGAGCAGCCCGGCGACGATCGCCAGGCCGATCAGCCCGGCGCGCGAGAAGGTGAGCACGTCGGCGCACACGACCAGGACCAGCGCGACGTCACCCAGCCGCGACCGGCGCACCAGCGCCCACGCCCCGAGAATCGCGGTCGCGACCTCGAAATAGGCCGAGAGCTGATTCGGCCCTTCCAGCAGTCCGGCGATGCGCGGGATGATCGCGGCGCCGATGTAGAGTCCTGACGGCGCACCAATAATTTCTTGCGCCAGGGCGGACAACGAGACGACGATGGCTGCGATCGCAACGGCGCCGGTCAAGAGCGCATCGTCGCGATCCAGGTCGTAGCAGAGATAGGCCGCGAGGAAGAGCAAGATGTACTGAGCGACTTTGAGCGTCTCGCGTATCGTTGCGCCGCGATGAGCCGCGTCAACGAGCGTCAACGCCGTTATGAGGAAATACAGGCCGAGCGCGCCGAGTAAGATCGGCGCCGGCCGCCGCCGGAGGCGCTGCAGGTTGCCGCCGTACGTAGCCAGACCGAGCAGGACACCCAGGAGCGCAGCTTTCGGAATCGTTGCGGTTGTGCCGAAAACGTCGCGATAGAGCGCGATCGGCACCGTCAGAATCAACGCGCAGAATCCGTACGCCGCGCGGTGCGACGTAAGCAGCGCCGCCGCGACGAAGATAGCGACGAAGAATGCCGCCGACCAAGGATCCAACGCAACCGGAAAGACGAACTGGTCGACGACAGGCCGATAGGTCAAGATCGCTCGATGTCGCTGACGAGATAGAGCGGGCGACCCTTCACCTCGTCGTAAACGCGACCGAGATACTCACCGAGAATCCCGAGGCTCATCAGCTGTACGCCACCTAAGAAAAGCACGGTGACGATCGTCGAGGCCCATCCCGGCGTATAGCCGGGCGGTTTCAGGCTGAAGAGTTTGAAGGCGACGATGATCAGAGCGTAGATGAAGGCAATCGCGCTGACCATGAAGCCGAAGTAGGATGCAAAGCGTAACGGAATGTCGGAGAACGACGTGATGCCGTCCATGGCGAAGCGAATCATCTTGGTAATCGGGTATTTCGTCGTTCCCGAATAACGCACGTCGCGGTCGTACTCGACGGCAACTTGATTGAAGCCCACCCAGCTGACCATGCCGCGCAGGAACCGATGGCGTTCCGGCGAGCGGCGCAAGGCTTCGACGACGCGACGGCTCATCAGCCGGAAGTCGCCGGCATCGACCGGAATGTCCACCTTTGTCAGCCGCTTGATGATCCGATAGAAGGCGCCTGCGGTGAACAGCTTAAAGGCGCTCTCGCCTTTGCGCGTGCGCCGGACGGCGTACACGACGTCATAGCCCTGACGCCACTTGGCAACGAACTCGTCGATCAGCTCGGGCGGATCCTGCAGATCGCCATCCATCAGCACGACGGCGTCGCCGGACGCCACCTCGATTCCCGCCGTGGCTGCCAGTTGATGACCGAAGTTGCGCGACAGATTGACGAGCACGAGGTGCGCTCGCCCTTTCATCTCGTTGCGAATTGCGGTCAGCGTGCCATCGCGGCTGCCGTCGTTGACGAGAATGATCTCGTAGCTGAGATCGCTGGGTAGACGCGCCAACGCCCCGGAGATGCGCTCCAAGAGCGGGGCGACGTTTCCGGCCTCATTGTAGAGCGGAACGACGATGCTGAGAGCCGGGTGATCGGAGTCCGTCATGAGGTCGCACTCTTTTTCAACACGTTGCGCGCGCCCGCTTGCCCAGCGGAACGCGAGGCTCGGGCGAGAAGCAACGCGCCATGCCGCACCTTCGCTGGGGACTCGCCATCGCCGCCTGCTGCTTCTGCCTGGGCGGCTGCAGCCGCCCAGGCGGCGCTTCGGCGCAACAAGCAACGGTCGCCGCGCCGTCTCCGGCGAGGATGCGGGCAACGTCCACGCCGGTAGCGACCGTCGCGCGAGCCACGCCCACGCCTGTCCCGGCGGCGACCGCAACGCCGAGCGCCGCGGTCGTGCTGCGTATCGCGAGGCCGCGAGCCAGCCTCGTTCCCAACTTGCCGCCCGACGCCGCGCCGCAAATCCTCAGCGTCGCGATCAACCGGCACGCGGTGCAGCCCGGAGATCGCGTTACCGGCAACGTGCTGACGAGCTCAAACGTCGCCTCGGTCGAAGCGCGCATCGGCGGATACGCGGTCACGCTCGACAAAGTCGGCGTCGGACGCTTCACCTTCACCTACACCGTCGGCCCGCTCCCGTGGTTCATTCACGGGAACTACACGATGCAAGTGATCGCGCGCAACACGCGCGGCGACGCGGCGCGCCGTTCGATACCGCTGAAGGTTCGTTAGCGAGAAACCTGCGGCGGCGGCTTGCCGGGCGCGGGCGGTTGCGGCGGCGGCAGGCCGGGCGGAAGGTTCGGGAACGGCGCCGGATTGTACGGCGTCGGCATCACCTGCGGTTGCGGCTGGCTGGCGCCGCTGCTGATCGAGTCTTGCCATCCGTAGACGCTGTCGCGACGCGTGAGCACGTCGGCATCCTCCACGACGAATGCGCGCGGCGCGCGCGACAGTCCGTTCTGCGCGACCTCGGCCGATTGAAAGGAGCCGCGATCGTAGAGGTAGCGGAAGATCGTACCCGAGTTGATCCGCCGCGTAATCTGATAGTGCATCGCGTCGGTGCGGTCCATCGGAATCGCTTGCGCGTTCCAGCCGCTCGCGTCGGTGGTGATGTAAATGGTCGACGTCAGCGGCGTGTTCGGCGGGACCTGCACGATAAACGTGACGAGCACCGGCATCCCCGAGAAGTGCGCGCCCGGCGGAATCGTTACGCCGGGTTCGGGAGCCGGCGCGCCGTTGGGAATGAGATCCGGGTTGGGAGCCGGCGTCGAGAGCGCCACCGCGAAGCGCGCGACGTCGGCAAAGCTGCCTTGGGGCGGAAGCGGGCTGCGCGAAAGATCCAACTCGGTTACGGTTCCGGCCGCGTTGAACGTCGCGCGCGCCCAGATGCGCGGCGCCGGGCGGATCGTCGTCGCGCCGCCGGTCTGCGCATCGCGCAGCACGATGTCGGGAGCGACGCGGAAACCGTCGCCGGTCGTGAAGAAGACGAAGCCGTCCTGATAGGCGAGAAGCTGGCCGCTCACGACGATCGTCGAGCCGGCGCCAACGAAAAGGATCGCGAGCGACAGGAGCATGAGCGGGGCGACGAGACGCATTTTCGGCATCATATAGGAAGCAGCTGGATCACGAAATTCGGACTCCAAAACTGCTCGCGATAGGGATTGGCGTAGAAGTAGAACGTACGCTCGACGTCCAGCATCATGTGCGGCAGGATCTTGGCGCGCACCTCGCCGGTCGCGTCGTAGGGCGGCTGGCCGAGGTACCACGGGTAGATGTTTTGACCGATGATATTATATTGCGGTTGCGGCGGCGGGAACAGACCGGGCACCGGAATCGGGAAATCCTCGTGGTGGCGCACCAGCAACGAGGCGTTGAACTCCGGGTGGGGCACGTAGTTCATGCCGACGCTCAAGGTCCGCAGCGTCGCCAGACCTTGGAACGCGAGAAACGATGCGGGGCACGAGGGTGAACCGATTGGAAACACTTGCGAGCACGGCGCGTACCCGCCGTTGATGTAGTGATCGCCGATGTTCATCACTTGGTACCCGACGTAGGTATTGAAGGCTCGTGAGAACTGCCGGCTGACCGTCGCGGTGGTGGTCGTGGTGTCGATGTAGTGCGGCAGCGAGTTCCACTGGCGCTGCTTGTTGAAGCTGGCGTTAAAATAGTAGGTCTGGTACGGATTCTCAGGATTGTTGAGCTTGATCGACTGCGTAAACAGGTTGAAGCCGAAAACGGTGTTCCAGATCGTCGTATAGACCGGACAGAAGTATTTAGGCGGCGACGCGCCATACTGTTGGGGGCAAGGCGCACCGTATGCCTGTAGGCCCGGAACCGTAATCGGCGTCTTCTGAAAGCCGAAGTAGCTGGGTATGTACGGGAAGCCCTGAAGATATTGTTCGCCGACCGAATCGTGATTGAAGCCGTAGCCTTCGTAGATCTGCTCGAAGATCGGCAGGTCGCCGATGCGGTTCTGGAAGCTCGAAGCCGTAATCTGCAGCTGCGACGGGTGGTTGAGGCTGCCGCCCTGATGCGGCGGTGAGTAGAGCGAGCCGGGACCGACGACGTTGTAGTTGGTCAGCTGCGACGTCGCCGTCACGTAGGAGTGCGGGAGCGCGTAGGTCGCGTTGATATAGCTGGTCTGTTGGGCCGCGATCGGCATGCTGAGCCAATGCTGGGCCGTATAGACCTGGGTAAACGTTGATATCTGAAAGCGACTGCCGAGCTTCTCGTAGAGCATCATGTTCCACCACTTGATGAAATTGGTCGCCGGATTCACCGAGAAGATCGCGTACTCGTGATCGCCGACGAAGTGCTGCTCGATCGAGAAATACGTGTGATAGGTCGGATCGTAGCGCAGGTGCAGCGCGGAGAGCGTGTTGGTGTTTCCGGCGAAGTTCCAAGTGAGGTCGGCGCTGGCTCCCGAGAGCGAGTTGGCCGCGAAGTATTGGTTCGGCGCGAAGTTGACGACGTAAGTTCCCAGCGGAACCGGGGCTCCGGCCAGATAGGTTCGCGCGCCGATGAAGCGCGCGTAGGTTCTGGTACCAATGACTGCGCCGGTTGAGGTAATGCTCGGACGCTCGCTAATGAGCGGAAAGTAGAAGACGTCGCCGGGCATGATGCGTCCCTTCGCCGGATGCGCCAGGTCGCCATTGAGGAAGGTCCAGCGATCGGGGGCGGTCGTGATCGGAACCAGGTAGATGCGACGAAAATCGAGGAAGTCGGCGATCGCTGCACCACTGACCTGACCGGTCGCGTCGCGCATGGTCACGTGCCCGGCCAGCAGAAAGCGGTTCAGCTTCAAGTCCATCGAGAATGCGTCGCCGCTCACCTCAAAGCCGTCGCTTGTTTGCAGCCGCACGTTCCCATCGGCCTCGATTAAAAAACGATTGTAATAGAAGTCGATTCGATCCGCACTGAGCCGTAGGATCGTTGTCGGTGCGGGACTTGCGCTTGGCGTTGGGCTGACGGCGCTTGGCGCCGGCACGGCGGGAGCCGCCGCGGGAGTGGGCGCGCTGGGTGCCGGAGTGGCGGCGCGCGCTGCAACGCACGCGAGGATGAATGTCAGCGTCGCCAGCGACGTCGACAGCGCGAGTCGTCTCACTTACCGCCGACGTTTTTTCGGCGACGGCCCGAAAGGCCTGCGTTGGAAAAGACCGAAGCGCGAGCCCATGCCGCGCGTGGTGACGATTGTTATCGATTCGGGCGGAATCGGCGCGCTCGCCGATGCGAGCGAATACGGCGATGCGCCGGGCGCGAACACGATCGGCAACGTCGCGCGGAGCGTCGGCGGATTGCGTCTGCCCAACTTCGAGCGCCTGGGCCTTGGCCTACTGACGCCGGTGCGCGGCGTCGCAGCGGTGGAGGAGCCGCGCGCGCGAATCGCGCGCTTGCGCGAGCGCAGCCGCGGCAAGGATACGATCACCGGACATTGGGAGATGATGGGCATTCTGACGAGCGTGCCGTTTCCTACCTATCCGAATGGGTTTCCACCCGACGTCGTCGAGGGTTTTACCCGCATCGTCGGCAAGCCGCCGCTGGGCAATAAAGCCGCCTCGGGTACCGAGATCATCGAAGAGCTCGGCCCGGCGCACCTGGAGAGCGGGCGCCCCATCCTTTATACCTCCGCCGACTCAGTCTTTCAGATCGCGGCCCACGAGGAGGTTATCCCTTGCCCCACGCTGTACGAATGGAGCGAGCAAGCCCGCCAGATGCTGCGGTCGCCTCACAACGTAAACCGGGTGATTGCCCGCCCTTTTACGGGAGGACCGGGGTCTTTCCGACGAACGCCGAATCGGCGAGACTATGCAATCGAGCCGCCCGCGAGCTTACTCGACGAGTTCGGCGCTCGGCACATCGAGGTGCATGCGGTCGGAAAGATCAGCGATATCTACTGCGGACATGGGGTCTCGTCGTCCGTGCGCGTGAGCGACAATCGGGATGCGATGGAGAAAACGTTCGAGTTGCTGGAAAACGTTGACCACGGTTTCATCTTCACGAACCTCAACGACTTCGACTCGAAGTATGGTCACCGGCGCGATGCGTGCGGTTATGCCGCCGCTCTGCAAGAGTTGGACGCGATGATCGACGGCCTGTTGGCACGGCTTCGTCCCGGCGACGAGGTGATCTTCACCGCCGACCACGGGTGCGATCCCACGGCGCCCGGCTCCGATCATACGCGTGAATTCGTTCCGTTCATTCACTTCGGCAGGACCGCCGGTGCGATGCTGGGCGAGATCGAAGGTCTGGATTTCGTCGGCGCAACGGTTAAACAGGCCCTGCTGGCATAGCATGCAGGCTACGATACCGGCGGCAGTCGCCCGCCAAGTCCCAGACTCATGGCGCTCCGGGAAGCGAATGACCGATGTCATCGTCGGAAGCCTCTTTCTGATCGTCTCTGTGCCGGTCGTCGCCGTCGCCGCCGTCGCGATCATGTGCGTGGCCGGTGGAAGCCCGTTCTTCACGCAAGAGCGCGTCGGCATGCACGGTCGCCGCTTCAAGATGTACAAGTTGCGCACCATGGTCAATGGCGCGGACGCGATGCGCCAGAGCGTGATGCATCTCAACGAGGTCGACGGACCCGTTTTCAAAATCCGCAACGACCCGCGCCTGCACCCGCTCGGACGGTTCCTGCGGCGCACGAGCATCGACGAGCTGCCCAACCTCATCAACGTCGTCTGCGGCGAGATGTCGCTCGTCGGCCCGCGCCCCGCGCTGCCGTGCGAAGTCGAGCACTATGACGCGTTCGCAGAGCGCCGGTTGAGCGTACCGCAAGGGGTCACGTGCCTGTGGCAGATCAACGGGCGTAGCGGCGTTTCGTTCGAGCACTGGATGGAGCTGGACAATCGTTACGTCGATACGTGGACGCCGTGGAGCGATCTGGCGATCATCGCCAAGACGGTGCCGGCGGTGCTGCGAAGGAACGGCGCTCATTAAGTCCTCGCATCTGCGCCTTGTCCCCGAGCCGCGGCGACATCCCCGAATCTCAATTGCCGGATCCACGCTCTTCATCATGGGTGCCACCTTGGCGTCGACGATCCTGGGCTTCATGCGCGAGGTCGTCAGCGCGAAGTACTACGGCACCAGCTGGCAGATGGACACGTTCTTGGCCGCGGCCACGATCCCAACGATCCTGTTCGGCGTTTTCAATGGCGCGCTCATCAGCGCGCTGGTGCCGACCTTCTCCGACTACCTCGCGCATCGCGAAGAGGACGAGGCCTGGCGTCTGGCCAGCACCGTCCTGAATATCCTTGCCATCGTCGTGACCGCCTGTGCGATCGTCGGCTTCTTTACCGCGCGCTGGTACGTGCCGCTGATCGCGCACGGTTTCCCGGCGCCCCAGTTGGGCGTCGCCATCCGCATGACGCGCTGGTTGATGCCGAGCATCGTCGCCGTAAGCTTGAGCGGCGTGCTCTCGGCTATGCTCAACGCATACCATCGCTTTCGCTCGGCGGCACTGGTCGGCGTTGCGGTCAACGCGGTGACGATCGCAACCGTCGTTCTCCTGAATCATGGCATCGGCATCTACGCGCTCGTTTTGGGAACGGCTCTGGGGTTGACGGCGCAAATGCTGGTGCAGTTGCCCTCGTTTCTCTCGATCGGCAAGTATCGACTCGTGATCGACCTGCATCATCCGGGTCTCAAGCGGATTGGCGTTCTACTCGGGCCGATTATCGTTGGCTCCGCAGCCGGGCAGTTAGCGCTGTTCTTCGACCGCTTCTTTGCCTCGACGCTCTCGCCCGGCTTCATTGCCGGAATGAACTACGCAACCAAGCTGGTCAACTTTCCGCAGCAGATCTTCGCGGCGGCGATTGCGACGGTCATCTTTCCGTTGTTGGCCGCGCAGTTCGCTCGTGAGAACCGGCGGGGCGTGGCGCGCACCGTCGTCACCGGCTTGCGTCTGGTCAATTTCATCACGATTCCCTCGGTCTGTGCGTTGATCGTTCTGGCGCGGCCGATGGTGCAGACGCTCTTCGAACGCGGAACCTTCGAGGCGATTGCGACCGATCTCACCGCAGGGCTCTTACCGTACGCGGCCATCGGTTTGATCGCGCTGGCCGCCAACGTCGTGCTGACGCGCTGCTGCTTCGCGTGTCGCGAAACAGTTTGGCCGGTCACCATTTCGGTCGTGACCGTGGTGGTGAACGTTCTGCTCTCGCTGGTGTGGCTGCCGAGCTTGGGCGCGCGCGGCTTGCTGCTTGCGAACTCGACCAGTCAAACGATGCAGGCCGTTCTGCTGCTGATGGTGACGGCGCGTCTGGTTTCAGGCATCGATTGGGGCGTGCTGCTGGTCTCGACGGGCAAGGTCGCGCTCAGCTCGCTCGCGATGTTCGCGGCGTTGCACTGGATCAACGCTCTGGGCGTTACGCCCGAGGCGACCCTCGCCTCGCGAGCCTGGTTCCTCTTCGGCCAGATTGCAATCGGCGGGACGATCTTCATAGCCGTGGCCCGCGTGCTCGGCGTCGAAGAGCTCGAACTAGCCTGGCGCACGTTTGTCGCGAAGTTCGAGCGCAACCTGGTCAGCCCGCCTGAAAACCGCGAAGCTCCGATCGCGTAGAGACCTCGACCGTGCGGGGAAATTGTTGACTAGAGTCAATTTCTTGGAGCAGGCCAGCCTTCCTGGAAGAGTAAACCCTTCGTTGCCGATGCTCTCGATTCTCATGCCGGCCTACAACGAGGCCAGCTCGATCGCACGAAATGTTTGCGAGACGGTGGAGACGATGCGAGCTTTGGGCATCGACTTTGAGATCCTCGTCATCGACGACGGCAGCATGGACGGCACGGACGTGGCCGCGATCGACGCGATGCGCGCCTGCCCCGAGCACGTGCGCCTCGTGCGGTGCACGCGTAACGAAGGAAAGGGCAACGCGTTGGTGTGCGGGGCCGAGTATGCGAAGGGCGAGTATGTCGCTTTCCTCGACGCGGACATGGACCTGCATCCCGAACACCTAGCCGGCTTCTTCGACATCATGAACGCGCGTCAAGCCGATGCCGTCATCGGTTCGAAGTTCCATCCCGGTTCGATCGTCGATTATCCGCTCGAGCGGCGCATCTACAGTTTCTTCTACTTCGTTCTGGTCCGCTTGATGTTCGGGCTTCCCGTACGCGACACGCAAACGGGAATCAAGCTCTTTAGGCGCGCGGTCCTTGAAACCGTGCTCCCGCGCTTGCTCGTCAAACGCTTTGCATTCGATCTCGAGCTGCTCGCGAACGCGCATCACTTCGGCTATCGCATTGCCGAGGCGCCGGTGAAGATTAACTTTCAGCGCCTCGGCAGCCGAATACGCTTGGATGCCGTTTGGAACGTCTTCTTAGATACGCTCGCGATCTTCTACCGCATGCGTATCCTGCATTACTACGACCGCATGCCGGCGACCGGCAACTCGAAGGCCGGCTCGCAAGAGGTTGTTGTCCGCGAGTTCGATACCAGGCCGATCGAGACCATTTGACCTCTCGTACCGCGCTGGTGCCCCTGTTGTCGGGGCTCGGCGACGCCCTGAGCGCCAGCCCGATTCTGGCCGGGCTCGCGCGCTCGTCGTTCGCCGTCGACGTGCTCGCCATGCCCCGCGCCGAGGCCGAGTACGCCCATGCGTTACCGATCGTTCGCGAAGTCGTTCGGCTGCCGCTTCTCGAGCGGCCGGTACAAGCGCTGAGTCCGCTGCTTGGACTGCGGCGGCGGCGCTATGACGTTTGCGTCTTGCCGTGGCCGCACACGCGCTGGCAGTACGCGTTCGTAAGCCGGCTGGTTGGAGCCAAGTCGCTCTACATGCACGATTACGGCGGGATGTCGAAGCTCATCGCTTCGACCGCGCCGGGCAGACTCGTGGCGCTTCGCGGCGGCCATCGCATCATGGAGAACGTGCGGCTGGCTCAGGCCATGGAGCTGGACCTCGGCGATACGCACGCCTACGTCGTTCCCGATGCGTGGCGACGCGAGCGCATCGCGGGCACGCTGGGCGTTCACCCGGGGTCGATGACCTACAAAGGAAACGAGGCGAAGCGCTGGCCGTACGAGCGCTTCATCGAACTGGCGCGAGTGCAGGCCGGCCGGGGCCGAAGCGTGCGCTTCTTTCTCGGCCCCAACGAGACCGACGAGGCGTTGCGCGCCGGGGAAGATCTGCGAGGCGTCGAGCGCATCACCATCATTCGGGAAAGCCTTGCCGACGCCGCGCGCAGCCTCTCCGAGTGCGAGGCCTTTGTCGGCAACGACGCCGGTTTCACGCACCTCGCCTCGGGCCTCGGCGTGAAAACGCTGGCATTGTTCGGCATGACGAGCGAGGTCCGCGGAATTCCCGTCGGATCCGGCGTCGCGTTCCGGCCCTCGGCCTGTCCCGCCTGTCACGATGAAGGCATGCACGGCTTTGACTGCGTGCTCCGCCTCGATTATCGCTGCATCGTGAAGGACGTCGAGCTGAATGCCGTGATACGGCAGGTCGACCAGCTCTTCGAAGCACGGGCGATCGAACAGCATCTGAGCTTGGAAGGACCGTTCAAGCTGTACGGAAAGATCCGCTCGTGAAGCAGGAGGCTGCACCGGAGCTTTCCGAGCGCGACCGTTTGCCGCGCGCGCCGTTGCGTGCGCGTCCCTCGCGCGTGCCTTGGCCGCTGCCGTCGCGGTGGCACAAGCCTCTGGTCGCGGGTCTTTTCGTCGCGCTCGCGCTGCTAGCGACGGCCGGCTACGGAAGCGGGCTGCAGCTCAACGACGGGAACGTCGTGCTTCACCTCATCCCGTTCAAGTTTCTCGGGCAGCTCTTGCATGCATGGAATCCGTCGTTCTCGCTCGGCACGCACACCGGATATTGGGTTCCATACCAGACGCCTTACGGCTGGGCATACGGACTCGCCGCGCTCCTCCACCTGTCCCAAGAGCTCGCGCAGCGGGTCTGCCTGTTCCTCGTGTACCTCGGTTGCCTCGTCTCGATGTACTACTGCTTGCGCAGCGTAACGCCACGGCTCGACGAGGTCGCCAGGCTTGCGGGCTCCTGCGCGTACCTGTTCAACATGTACGTTGCGCTGAATTCGCAGGCGCAGATCGTGTGGCTGCTTACCTACGCCACGCTTCCGGCGATGGTAGGCGTCACGGCACGCGCCATGCGTGGCGAACTGGGCGTCTGGCGCGCCGCCCTCGCAATCGCGCTGCTGGTCTTCGTCGGCGCCGGCGTCAACCCGCCGTTGCTCGCGATTAACGTCATCGTCTTGGCAATCTACGTCGTCGTCGCGATTGTTTTCGCTTCTAACCCGGCCGCGCAGGCCAGGCAGGCGCTGCCGTTCGCTGCTGCGGCGTCGGTCGCCAGCCTCGCGATCAATCTCTATTGGCTCGTGCCCTTCGTTGATTTTTTTCGCTACGTGTGGCTGAACGGCGTGCTGAGCGAGGCGCCGTCGATGCACAACGCCGCGACTTCGTTCTCCAACGTGCTGCGCGGGCTGGGCCACTGGGCGACGTTCGTTTCCTTTAGCGACCGGCCATACTATCCATGGGCCTCCTCGTACGCCGCCGGTTTCTTCAGCGCGGCGCTGTGGCTCGTCCCGATCATCGCGCTGGTGGGCGTGGCGTTCAAACGCAACCGCTCCGTCGCCACGCTCTATTTCCTGCTGGTCACGATCGTCTCGGTTCCGTTGGTCGTAGGCTACTATAAAGACGAACTCGGGAATGCCATCACCTCGCCCGTCTACGATCTGTTCTACCGGAATTTTCCTGGATTCCAGATGTTTCGCTTTTCGTACAAATGGGTCGCGGGCGTCGAGTTCGGGATGTGCGGGCTGTATGCGCTTGCAGCCGGCGCCATCCTCACGGCGTCGCGCGAGCGATTGACCCAGAGCGCGGCGTCGATGCGCGAGCGCTTCGCGTGGACCGTTCCGGCGGCCGGGGCGGCCTTCGTGCTCTTGCCGATTCTGCTCTTCATTCCGGTGCTGCAAAAGAAGGCAAACTATCCCGGCCCCGTGATTCCGAGCTGGGAATATCGCGAGAATCAGCTGCTGGGCAACGATCGGAGCCATCGCGTCGCGATCTTTCCCACGCAATTTCTCGAGCAGTTCGATTGGGGCTCGCCCGAGTTCTACATCGAGGACGCCTTCGTCGATCGGCCGATCATCTACGGGCGTCTGGGAAGCGAAGCGTCCGAGGGAACCGATCGCTGGATACGTGGAGCTTATCGCGCAACCCGTGAGGCGATGCCCCTGGCGGTCGACATGTTTCGCGTGCTCAACGTCGACACGATCCTGCAGCGCGATGACTTCATCTCCGCGATCGACTTCAGCTTTCCCGAGCTCTGGGTTCCGAACAGCACGACGCTCACGCACGACTTGCTCCGTCGCGTTCTCGGGGCCCGGCCGGTTCGCTCGTACGGACCGCTGCGCGTCTATCATCTCGCGGGAGCGCTTCCCTTGTTGTACGGCGTCGTGCATCCGAAACTGACCGCGCTCCCGCCGTTTACCGACGCTTACCTGGGCGACATTCCCGCGATGGCCGCAGGGAGGGCCGAGTTCACGCTGCCCGCACCTGCCGCTCCCGAAACGATGGCGCTGATCGAGTCGCTCGCGCCGATTCTCCCCGGGACGGACCATCAGGTGCGCGATCTGGCGGTCGAGCAAAGCCTGGCCGAGAACGGGATCAAGATCCATCCGCCGTCGGCCGACATCACCCTCGCGATCCCGTTTACCGTCAAGAGGTCCGGGCGCTACCTCGTCTTTGCCCGCGAGGACTCGCCGCTGTTCTACCGGCCCGCGCCGCGCAGCATGGGCATCGACGGTCAACTGCTCTCCCAACAAAGCTCGGGCGGCGCGTGGACGGATTTCGGAGCGATCGACCTGGATGCCGGCGATCACGAAGTCTCCGATGGATTTCCGGACGCAAGTCTGACGGTCGCGCTCGTGAGGCCCGACGCGCTGCATGCCTGGGAAGACCGGATCGGGGCGCTGCAGCGCGCACTTCCCAACAATCTCGCGGGGACGCGTTTCGTGAACGGACCCCAAACGCGCGTCTCCGTCGCGCGCGCCGGTCGCTATCGCATCCGCGCGAGGGCCGCGAGCCCATTATATTGGCAGGACGGCGACGAGCGCACGCACCTGCTTCGAGACACGCGCTCGGCCGGCAATATTCTTACAGGCCTCTCGTCGACGCTCCCGTACACCCTGGGCAACGGCACGGCCGGGACCGACCAAGTGACGATGCCCGAGTCCTGGTACAGGGATCCCGCGGTCTACCGGTGGCAGCGCGGCGACCCGATGTCGTGGTTTCTCTTTTCGGGTGACGCGCACGTCCTGGTCTTCGTCCCGGGGAGAGACGGCGTCTTAACGCGTGTGCGGATGCACGTCGGCCGGCTGCAGGTCTCGCCGGTCATGCGCGTCGCGGTTGACGGTCGCGCGCTGCGCAGCGTCACGCTCTCCGGAGAAGCGGCGCGCGCCGACGAGTACGATACACGCCAAAGGCTCGCCGGTCCAGGCCTCGCGTCGCTCGACTTCACGCTGCCGCTGCGTCCCGGTTGGAACGACGTTGCGTTCGGCTTCGATCCGCTCGCGGGCGAGCGCACGGATCTCGGAACTGGTGTGATCGCTGCCGCGGTGGCGCCGGATCTCTCTTTTACGCGCGTCGCGCGCCTGGCTCCGCTGCGTGCGGGTGCGCCGGTCGTGGCGGCTCCGAGCGTGGTCGGCGTAGCGGTGCCCCAGAACGGCCTTTTGGGCGATCCGAATCTCACGGGCAACGCCGTAGACACCGGCGGGCGCACCGTTCTTGCCGTAGCACTCGCCGGCCGCGCAGGCGTGGTCTACCGCATCATTCCGATCACGTTAGACGGTGATTTCGACCTGAGTTTCCTGCACGCATTTCCCAATAGTTGGAACGACGCTTCCGAGCGGATCGTGGGAGTGTGGTTCGTCGCCGGAGCGTCGCAGCCGGTCCTATGGAAACTCTCCTATCGCCTGCATGCGATGCCGGCAGTGACGTTGCGCGATCGGAATGCGTTCGCAAGGCTCCCGGTTCGGCTCGACGGCAAACTCATCGGCGCCCAGCCCGTGTTTCTCTCGCGAGGCGAGCATCTGGTGGAGAGTGCCGAACCCAAGCTCAAAATCGAGCGGCTGACGGTCGAACCGGTTAGCCTCCCGAAAGCGCGACTGTTTGCGGTCTCTTGGAAGCGGCGCTCGCCGACCCAGCTCACCGTCAGCGTCAAAAACGCGACTCGTCCATTCCTGCTCGTCTTCGGCGAGACGTACCATCCAGAGTGGCAGGCAACCCTCAATGGGAAGACGTTGGCGCACGTCGCCGTGAACGGCGTCGCGAACGGGTGGCTCGTACCGCGCCTGGCCGCGAGCGGCTCCGACATCATTCTTTCGTTCACGGCTCAGCGCAAGTATAACGACGCCGCTGTCGTCTCGCTCGTCAGCCTGATCGTGCTTCTCGCGCTTGCATTTGCTCCCCGGCGCTTGCGCCCGGCGCGCGCCTCGTGAACGCATCCCGCGTCGCGCGGCTGACGGGACGTACGATCCGCGTCGCAATCGCGGTCGCGGTCGCCGCGTTTGTCTTGGCGGCCTTCGTTCCGCAGACCGCAGGGGAGCTTTTTTCGACGATCGGTTATCTCGCCGTCGTGCTTGCCTTTCTCACGCTTGCCGTCACATGGTTTCTTCCGGCCGCCGCGCCCGATGCGGGCAGGCCGGCCCGTCAGCCGGCGAGTCGCGTGGTTTATGCGAGCGTCATCAGCGTTACGCTTGCGTCGATGGTCGGCGCTGCGCTTGTTTCGCAGCCGAGCGCCGAGGGTTTAGCCGCCCTCGCGTACGTGGGGCTCGTCGGTGTCGCGATCCTGATCGCCCTTCGATGCTGGCTGCACGCGCGAAGCTGACTTTCCGCGCGAACAACCTGGCCGCCGCGGCAGCCGGCCTGGCTTTCGCCGCCTTCATATGCGCCAAGGGGATTCCGACGCTTCGGCACGATTGGAGCTGGCCGATCGATCGAGCGGCCGTTCCATTCTTTTTCAGCGCCGCCGTCAACGGCTGGCTTTCAGCCGGATTCGGCTTCGCCAATGCGCACCCGACAACGTACCTTTTGGCCTTGCCGATCGGTTTGGTCATGTGGCTTTTCGGTCCGCTCGCGGCGCTGGCGCTGTTTGCCTTCGTCGTCGGCGCGCTTTGCATGCGCGCCGTTGCCGCCATGGCCGAGCGCTGGCGTTGCGCGCCGCCGGCTGCGATCGGCCTCGGATTATTCGCGCTCTTCAATCCCTGGGTCTACAACCAAGTCGTCGCGGGGCATCTCGTGATGGTTTTCGCATACGCGGCGTTCATCGGTCTTTTGGCCGAAATGCTGCGCGGCACGGATGCATCGTGGGTGCGCCTCGCGCTCTGGCTGGCGTTGATTGCCGCGCAGCTGCAACTCTTCATCCTTGCGATGCTCGCGCTGGTCGCGTTCGCAAGCGCAAGCAAGAAGTGGCAGCCGCTCGTCGCGGGCGCGCTCATCGCGCTTCCTTGGGTCATCGGCGTCGTGGCCGACCGTTCGGCGCTGCTGGGTATCCCGTACACGGTAACGTGGCAGGCGAATCAGTCGATCGACCCGTTGGCATTGCTGAGCCTGGGCGGATACTTTGCAGGCTACTCCGACAGGCTCGGTCTAGCGGCGCAAATCGCGGTGTGGAGTACGCTCGCTATCGCGCTCACGGGCTTGATTCTTGCGGCGCGCCGCTCGCGCCCGGTGATCTGGGCTGCGCTCGCGGCGGTCGCGCTCTATGTGGCCATTCTCGGACTGCGTGGCCCGGCCGCCGCTCCGTATGAATGGCTGGTTCGTGACGTCCCCGAGACGGGCGTCTTTCGCGAGCTTTACGATCTGGCCGGGATCCTGGCCGCTCTGTTCGTCCTGCTCGCCTGTGCGGCCGCAGCGGCTTGGAAACCGATCGGCTATGCGACCCTCGCCGCCGGCGCACTCTTGATCGTGACGTGGATGATTGCGCCTCCCAGCGATCTCTGGATCGCGGGGCACAGCTACCCGCATCCGGACGTGCGGGCGCGGGCCTTCACGCGGGTCGCATTCCTGCCGGCCTTTCAGCCCGTAGGGCTGCGTGCCGGCGGCGGCGCGGGCGCGGATCCCGATATCTACGAGCACCCCGGCGACGTCAGCGTGTTGAATGAATACTTTCCAACCTATCCGGTCGACATGGCGCTCGCCCAATACGAACAGAGCCGCGATCCGGCGGCGTTGCGCGCTTTGGGCGTGACAACCATCATCGCGCGTCCGTGGCTGGTTTCCCGATCGAACGGACGGATCGGCTTGGCCGCGCCTTCGTTGCTCCCGTCGCAGTCCGTGCCCCCGAGCGGGCCGCCGGGCGCATATCTGAACGATGCGACGCCGTTGATATCGAACTGCGAAGCGCCTCGCGTCGTCTTGCTTCCGGGCGAGCTGGGCGCGTGTAATATTTTCTTCGGCGACACGAAACGATACGGCCCGGTGCGTCCGCTCGAAACACTGAACGATTCGCTCGATCCGCGAACGGATTGGATCGACGCTCGGCTCGCCTTTGGGGAAATGCCGTCGGTGGCGCAAGGCATCGGAGGAACGCTCACGCAGTCGCATCTGCCATACCCCGTCGACCCCGGCGCCAACGTGTTGGTCTACGTGCATGGAATCTTGACCGATTCTGCGGGGCGCATTCTAACGGTCCGCCGAGATGGATTTCGCTGGCTAACCCTGCCGTCCGATGCCAAGGCCGTTCAATGCGTCGGTCTTTGCGTGCTGGTAGCGCAGACCCGCGCGCTTCCCAAGCTGCCTGCTCGAGCCGGGCCTACGTCGTCCTGGGCCTGCGACTTTCGCAAGCTTGCGCCATGGCTCTACGTCGTTAAGAGCGGGGCTCGCCCAGCTCGGCTCTTGCGCTTGAACGAACGCTACGATTCGGGCTGGATTGCACTAGACGGGTGGCAGGTTCTGCCCCATCTGCGCGTCGACATGGCGGCCAACGGCTGGCTTTATCGAGACCAATCGTCAACGACGATCGTCCTCTTGCAGGCAACCTCGCTCTTGCAGTTGGTAGCCGAAATCCTCGGCATTCTCTGCGTCGCGTGGCTGCTCGTCGCGGCTACTCGGTATCGACCGGCAGATACGACGGCGTCTGATGCTCGAAGTACGCTCGGGAGTACTTGGACTCGATCGGTGTGAATGCGCGGGGCTTTTGCTTATAGTCGAAGACCCTGCCGATGCTCGTCGCGCTCTGGTCGGTCGTCCCGAGCCTTCCAAGGTTCCAATTGTTCTCGATGTACTTGAGGATGCTGCCGAAATAGTACGTCGTATGCGAAATGCGGCCCTCGGGAACGTAGGGCGAGACGATGATTACCGGAACGCGAAAGCCCGGACCGCCTTGATCGTCGCGCGGCAACGGCGGCGGAACGTGATCGTAGAAGCCGCCCCAGTCATCCCATAAGATGATGATGGCGCTCGACTTCCACGCCGAGCTCTCGCCGATTGCGTCGACTACTTGCGCGATCCAGGAAGGCCCCGTATCGGAACCCAGTGCCGGATGATCGGAGTTTACGGCGTCCGGAACTACCCACGCGACCGAAGGCAGCGTTCCTTTACGGGCGTCCTTGAGAACGTTGGTTTCTGGCACCGAAATGTTCGTCGACCACTCGGGACCGCGGCGTACGGCGGCGATCGCATCGAATCCGTCCCAGTTGTCGCCGTCGCCCGGATCCTTGCCCGGCGGCGAGTAGTACTTCCACGAAACGTTCTTGGCGTCGAGCAAGTCTCGAATCGTCCGATACTTGAGGCACGGGAAGGGCCCCTGACCCGGCCGCAGCTTCAGACCCGTGGTGATGAGCGAGGTGACCGTTCCGCGCGGCGCATCGCATCCCCAGGGAGCGCTCGTTGGGAAGTTGATCAGACTGTCCTGTGCGGAGATTCGAGTGGCGCCGGCGATCAGATCTTGATGCGCCGTGAAACTGCCGCTGCCCTGAGTCTGAAACATGTGGTCGGCCAGGACGTACTCTTTCGCGAGGTTCCAGTACGGCTGAATCTGAGCCGGATCGACGTAACGGTAGGGCCATGCGCCGGCCGGCTTGCCCGACTGGAAGTGGACCAGATCGAAACCATCCATCTTGCCGCCGTCGTACTCTACGACGAACGAGGCGTACCCGTGCGGCGGGTTGCGATGAGTGGCGAGGTCTCCCTCGTAGAGCTCGACGCGCTCGCCGTCGTGCATCAAACCGCTCTTCGTTCCATCTGCGCCGGGAAACGTAGCGAAGAGATTATCGAAGCTGCGATTCTCTTGGATCAGCACGATGATGTGCTTGATGGGACTCGCCGGGCTCGGAGTGGCGACGTCGGTTGGCGCCATCGAAAGCGGCACCGGCGAGATCCCGGCGTGGCATCCGGCACTGCCGAGAAACGCCGCCAAGGCGATCGTCAAAAACGAACCGGCCCGGCGCATCACCCGCGCGAGCTTCGGTGATCCGCGAGGCGCTCCTCGGCGCTTTTTTGACGCAGGTTAACTTTTAGAGGTCAGCCTTCGGCGATGCTCGTTACGGTCGTGACCAGCGACTCCTTGCCCTCGCGAGCGGTTTTCACGGCCATGCGCACGTAATCGAGTGCTTCAGGCAGCCGCCTGAGGTAGCCCGTGACGAAACGCCACGAGAGAAGGTGCCGAAGCGATAGGTAGTCGGCTTCGTAGAGCAGCAGCAGATTCGTAACCACGAAATGGCGCATCGCGCTGTTTTTGTTGATGTGGACGCGCCAGCGCTTCGAGATGTCGATGTTGGTGAAGACGTTGTTGCGCAGCGCCGCGGACAGAACAGCCGGACTCACGGTGATGACGCTGTCCCATATGTGCGGCATCTCCGAGCCTCGTTCGATCGTCTGCCGGCCAAAGTCCACGCACCAGAACTCGCGCTGCTGGTTGTCGATCGTAAAGACCCAGCGTGCGTGCTTGAGGAGCGGCCGCAGCCAGCGCGTTGCTCGGAAGAAACGGTTGAAGTAGCGGGCGAAGTCCTCAAAAGCGAGTTGTTTGGTTTCTTCCGAACGGTAGATTTTCTCTAATCGGACGCTTTCTGCGACGGCCCTGGCTTCGGCGTAGGCCACGACGTCGTTCACGACAGTGTCGCTGAGTTCGAAACCGGACTCCGACGACCACCGGCTGCCTACGGGCATAACGACGAGCGTCGTCTCGGGAAAACGATGCACGCGTGCCTCGAAATAAGCCTTCATCTGCGGGGCCGTCACCATGAACCGGTTCTCGTCGCGAACGTCACGATGCAGGTGGCAGATGCCGCTCGCAAACGGGACCGCGTATCGCGGGCGCAGCAGCTGCGCGGCCGAGACGAATGCCTGCATGTATGTATTCGAATCCACCGGTAGCCGGTCGGCCGGATCCTCGAACGTGTAACGCGTTGGATACGACCACGCCGGCGAATGGCTGCGAAGCATGAAGTCGACTTTCGGGTAGCGAGCGGCAAGCGTTCGCCAGAGCGACGGCAGCGGCTTTGCGTCATTGAGATCGACGATGACGGCGCCATCCGCCTGCACGACCGCGACGCTATCGTCTTGGAAGCTCACTTGATAGCTTGTCAGCGTGAATCCGTCGCCGAGCTCGATGCTCTTTCCGTGCTCCAGCTCGATGACGCGGCTGCGCCCAAGCTCGGCCAGCTGGCTAGGCAACCCGGAGATCGGGAATTTCGGTACGACAATCGTCGTGTTGTCGCTGAACTGCTTGAGCGTCTTAGGATCGAAGTGATCGAAATGCCAGTGCGTCACGTAGACGTAGTCGGCGTTGAAAATATCGGCGTCGAAGCGAGGTGGCGGGCAATGCCACCAAGATGCCCAATACGTCGGCTCGTTGAGCCAAGGGTCGATAACCAAGCGTTTGCGGCGAGCGGATACTTCTAAACACGCGTGACTAATGATCCGGAACTCCATGCCATTTTCTTCGTTCTGCCGCGTGCTACCACCCGCGCGCCGGCTTGGAAGGCTCTCGTAACCGGTGCCACGAAGCGCGCATCGTGGCGACGATGCAAGTACCGTTTGTCGATCTCAAGGCGCAGCTGAACGAGTTACGCGAGGAGGTCATTCCTCGCATCATGACCGTGATCGAAGACTCGAGCTTCATTCTCGGACCCGACGTTGCGACTTTCGAGGAGAACTTTGCGGCTTACGTAGGCACGCGTTTTTGCGTCGGTGTCGACTCGGGCACCGCAGCCCTTCAGCTGGCATTGACGGCGATGAACGTCGGTCCCGGGGACGAGGTGATCGTTCCGGCCAACACGTTCATTGCGTCCGCGGTTGCCGTTTCGGAAGTTGGGGCGCGTCCTGTCTTCGTTGACGTTGATGCAAGCTATTTAATCGATCCTGCGCTCCTCGACGCGGCGTTGACACCACGCACGAAAGCGATCATGCCGGTCCATCTTTACGGTCAAGCCGTGCCGATGGATCCGATCCTCGCATTTGCGCGCAAACACGGACTGCGTGTCATCGAGGATGCATGTCAAGCGCATGGCGCGCGCTGGAACGGACGGCGCGTCGGCAGCTTCGGAGATGCCGGCTGCTTCAGCTTCTACCCGGGGAAGAATCTGGGCGCATATGGTGACGGCGGCGCGGTTGTCACCAACGACGTAACGATTTGCGAGGGCGTCCGGCTGATGCGCGATCTCGGCCAGCGAAGAAAGTACGAGCATCTCGTGCGGGCCGGCAACAGCCGTCTGGACTCGGTGCAGGCTGCGGTCCTCGACGTCAAGCTGCGCCACCTGGATCGATGGAACGATGCGCGCCGCCGTCACGCTAATTCGTATGACGCCAAGCTCAAGCAGATCGGCATTGCGCCGCCATTGCGCTTGCGCGACGAGGGTCACGTCTATCATCTCTACGTGATCGAGGTGGAGGACCGCTCCGCGGTGCGAGACGTTCTCGCGCAGCGCGGTGTAGCGACCGGCGTCCATTATCCCGTACCGATCCATCTTCAACCCGCGTACGCCGACCTCGGCCTGGAACGCGGCTCGTTTCCGCGTACCGAGCGCAGCGCCGACCGCATCCTCTCGCTCCCGATGTTCGCCGAGCTGACCGAAGGGCAGATCGACGTCGTCGTCGAGGGGATCGAAGCGGCCGCGCATTTGGTACGCGCCTAGGCTCCTAACCTTCAGCCATGGAGCGCCAACCTCTCACGGTAGCGGTCGTCGGTGCCGGTTACTGGGGTCCGAACCTGCTGCGAAACTTTCATGTCTCGCGCGCATGGACGGTCGCCGGCGTCGTCGATAGTGACCGCGCCAGGCTCGAGAATATTGCACGGCTCTACCCGCAGCTTGCGTTGCATTCTGAGATCGACGAGATCCTGGAAGACGATCGAATCGACGCCGTAGCGATCGCGACCCCGCCTCGGACGCATTACGAGCTCGCTCGGCGAGCCATTGAAGCCGGGAAGCATATCTTGGTCGAGAAGCCATTGACCGAGAGCTACCAGGACGCGCTCGATCTGTGCGATCGCGCCGAGCGCCGCGGCGTCCAAGTTATGGCAGACCACACGTTCTTGTATACGGGCGCGGTCGAAAAGCTGCGCGCGCTGTGCGCCGGCGGCGATCTGGGGCACATCTACTATATCGACGCGGTTCGCGTGAATCTGGGCCTTTTCCAGGAGAGCAACGTCGTCTGGGATTTAGCGCCGCATGACATCTCGGTGATCAACTACATCCTAGGCGAATGGCCTGCCGTGGTCTCGCTTCAAGCCGGTACCTGCGTTCATGCCGAGACGCCCGACGTGGCCTTCCTCACGATGTGGTATCCGAGCGGGTGCATAGCCCACATTCACCTGAGCTGGCTCTCGCCGGTCAAGGTCCGGCGCACCATGATTTCCGGCAGCCGTAAGATGGCGGTGTGGGACGACGTCGATCCAACTCAGAAAATCTACATCTATGACAAGAGCGTGGTGCTCGATCCGAGCAGTACCACGCTTGCGCAGCAGATGGTGTCGTATCGGCTTGGCGACCTCAACGTTCCATTGATCGACAGTCGGGAAGCGCTGGCGAAGTTGGTGGACGAGTTTGCGGCCACGATTCGAGGAGAAGTCGCCACGCGCTCGAGCGGGCGTTTTGGCGCGGGCGTCGTGCGAGTCATCGAAGCCGCATTGCGCTCGGCCGAACGCGAGGGCGCGAAGGAACAGGTGGGCGATTGAAGATTTCCTTGATCGTGGCGACGCTCAACGAGATCCGAAGGCTTCCGCGTCTGGTTGATAGCATCACCAGCCAAACCTATCCGCGCGAGTTGGTCGAGATCATCATCGCCGACGGCGGCTCTACCGACGGGACGGCCGAATATGCCGAATCGGCAGGCTGCATCGTCGTCCACAACCCGCACCGCCGTGCCGAGCCCGGGATCGTCGTGGGCTGCGCCGTGGCGACCGGCGACCTCGTAGCCAGCTTGGCCGCCGACACCGTTTTTCATGACCGCGACTTTATCGCGAAGATGGTCGCTCCGTTTGCCGATCCCAACGTCTACGTATCCGTCGCCAGGGTCGTCAGCACGCAAGAGGATTGTTTGGCGACCCGTTACATCAACGAGTTTACCGATCCGTTCAATCATTTTCTCTATGGCGACGCGGCTTCGCTCGCCACGTTTGACTTCGCGTACAAAACTAAGCGCGCCACGCCGGGGTACGTGGTCTACGATTTTCCGCTCGACGCACCGCCGCTAGTCGCCTTCGCGCAGGGGACGACGCTGCGCGCCGGGTTCGCCCGCCGGACGGGCACCGAAGAAGACGACATCCTCCCGGTGATGGACGTTCTGCGCGAGGGCCGCGAAATCGCTTGCGTTCCCAGTGCACGCATCGAGCATCACACCGTTGCCAGCTTAGGCGACTTCGTGCAAAAGTTCGGTCCGCGCATTGCAAAGCGGCTGGAGGACCGCAGCCAGCCGCTTTGGCAGCGCGCGGCCTTCTGGACGAAGCAGCGTAAGGTGCGCGCCTATCTCTGGCCGTTTTACGCCGTCAGCGTGGTCGGCCCCATCTTAACGGCTCTCTACGGGTTGGCTCGCGACCGGCGCGCGATCTGGCTCTACCATCCGGTGATTACCTTCGCGCTGGGCATCGAGTTTTGGCGTCGTGCCGTGCCGTACGCATGGTCGCTCGCGCTCTGCCGCCTGCGCGGCGAGGCCGGACGCTGATGGCAAGGTCGGTTCTCGTAACCGGCGGCGCCGGCTTCATCGGCTCGCACATCGTCGCCGATCTTCTGCGCGCCGGCTACCGAGTTACGGTGTTCGACAACTTCTCGAGCGGTTTGCGCGAGAATCTGGCTGCTTTGAATGGCGACGTCGAGATCGTCGAGGGCGACATTCTCGACGCCGCCGGACTGAACGCGGCAGCGCGTGGTAAGGACGTCGTTTCGCATCAGGCAGCACAGCTGGAGATTACCAAGGCCATGGAGGATCCGCTGGGAGACCTGCACACCAATCTCGTCGGGACGATCAACGTCTTGCAAGCCGCGCGTTTGGGCGGCGTGGAGCGCGTCGTCAACGCCTCCTCGGCGTGCATCTACGGCCAGGCTGTCGAGCCGCCCAGCGACGAAGACCGCCATCCGCACGATCCCAACTGGTCGTACGGCGCCAGCAAGCTGGCAGCTGAGAAGTACGCGCAGATCTTCTCCAACGATTACGGCATCGCCGTTCACTCGTTGCGTTACGGCATTACCTATGGTCCGCGAGAGTGGTACGGCCGCGTCTTGACGATCTTTCTCAAACGCCTGCTGGACGGTAAACCGCCGGTCATTTTCGGCGCGGGCGAGCAGCTGCGTGACTTTGTTTACGTCGACGACGTGGTCCGTCTGCACCGCGCGTGCATCGAGAGCGGCCTGAGCGGTGCGCAGTCGTTCAACGGCGGCACCGGAATCGCGACGTCCATTGCGGACCTGGCGTCGCTGGCCTGCGAAGTGACCGGCACTGCGGTCGCGCCGATCGCCGAAAATGTCGCACCGGGCGAGAGATCCGAGCTCGTCGACGGTCGTATGCGATTGCCGTCGGAGCTGAACGTGATGCACCTCTCCACCGCCAAAGCAGAGCGCTTGCTGGGAATCGCTCCGACGGTTTCGCTGCGCGACGGCTTACGGCGCGAGTGGGAATGGCTGCTCGAGCATCCCGACCGCTGGACGACGATGAGCTACTAGGCGGAGGCGCGCGCCCCCATGGACGAGCCCTGGCGCAGGCCTCCATCGCTCTCTTCGAAGATCTCGCTCCAGTAGCGCATCATGACGACGCCGGCGCGATGGGCGCCGATGAGATCCGGTATCGGCTTGCCTTCGATCGAATCCAGCAGCAACGAGGCGAAGTTGATGCCGGCCGCGGTCGTAAGTGCGAGCGTTCCGGAGAAACGCGGATTCATCTCGATGATTGAGAAGCCTCCGTCGTCTGCGAGCATGCCTTGAACGTTGGCTGGTCCGCTCAACTGCGTCCTCTCGACGACGGTGCGAACGATCCGCTCGATAGCCGGATGGTGGTAGGTGCGCCCCTTCACCGAAACGCCCGCCTTCACCGATATGCGTTCGCGCGGTACGGCGGCGACGACGCGCCCCGGCGCCGCGGCAAAACAGTCGACGGTGAACTCGGAACCCTCGACCGCTTCTTGCACGATCAAATCGCGGCGCCCGCGCGCCGCCTCATGCAGGGAGTGCGCGCTCTCGAACCGAGCCGTGCCGACGGATCCCGAACCGCGGCGCGGTTTCAGGTAGACCGGAAAACGATCGATCCAAAGGTCGGGCGAATAGACATGCGTCGCGGGCCCGGGAATGCCGATCTCGCGCAGGAAGCGAGAGAACTCGAGCTTGTCGCCCGCGCGGACGACGATCTCGCGCGCCGGCAGTGCCAATCGGCAGCCGATCGATTCGAAACGGTCGCGGGCGTCGTCGAGGGGCAGAAACTCGCTCTCGACGATGATGGGCACGAGCAAGTCGATCTCGAACCGGCGCGCCGCCTCGAGGCATCGTGGCGCAAAATCGGCGGCACTTGCCGCCGGAAGCTGGACGAACTCGTCAACGAACGCCCTGGTGGCGTTGAGCGGATCCATATCGCCGACGGCGATGAACGAAGCGCGGCCGTCTTCGCGCAAGGCCTTGATCAGCGACTGGGCGGTGACCGTTCCGCCGGCCGTGATCATGATGCGCAACGCGCGCGCTGGGCTACTGGGCATCGTGCGGCATCCAATGCAGTTTCAGGTCCTGCGGTTGAATCGGACCGGGGTGACGAAAGATGTAGAAGCGGCTATCCGGGCCCACGTAGACGGTGTCCTTTGTCAGCGGATCTTGGCCGTAGAAAACGATCGCGCCGGTCTGCTTATCGAGTACGGCTCGCCAGTTATATCCCGTCGGCAGATGCGTGTAATCGTAGTCGCGATGCTGACCGCAACTCGCGATCGCGAGCATCGCGGCGGCGACAAAGATCCGTTTCACCAAGGCTGGGCACCGCGCAGAGTCAGTATGCTCGAACGTTCCTCAGTCCAGCCGCCCTGAAAGCGGCGACGATCGACGTCGTATCGGCGCCCGAGTCGGGATAAACCACGACCGCGCGCCCCTCGGCGACAGCCTGGTCGAAGTTGTCGACTTCATCGAGCGGGATTGCAAAGTTGACGAGGTAGCGCTTCGCGCTGCCCTCGTGGTGCTGGAAGTCGCCCAGCGTCGCCTGCCTTCCGCCGATTCCAGGAACCGACGTGCCCCCCGAGTCGCCCATGATGCCCACGCCGTGCGTGAGGTCCTCGGAATATTGGGCCTCTTCGCGTTCCATGTCGTTGACGAGGTCGAGAAACTCGAGCGGCGAGTCCACGGTATCGTCGGGTGCCGCCGTGCTTACGACTTTGACCTTGCTCAGATCGATCTGCTGGGAGGAAAGCGCGCTCTCGAGCGCCTTGGGATCCGATTGGGGAAAGATGCCGACGACCAAACGATCAGCCACGCGCGCGTCTCCTCTAACGTAGGTAGGTTCTTATGGCGTGGCCGAGCCGTTCGACGCCCAGGCCGATATTCTTCTCCGACGCATTCGAGAAGTTCAGCCGCATGCCGTCGTGCACGTCACGACCCGGATAGAAGTTGACGCCGGGCACGAAGACGACTTTCGACTGGGCCGAAATGACGAGCAGCTCGGTCGTATCGACCCCCGGCACCGTGACCCAGAGAAACATCCCGCCGCTAGGCCGAGTGAAGCGCACCCCTTCGGGCATGTGGTCGGCCAGCGCTTCGCCCATGACGTCGCGACGCCGAGCGTAGGTCTGAGCGATGCGTCGAACGTGGGCATCGAACTTCTCGCCGTCGCTCGCGTATTCGTGGAAGATGTACTGGGCCAGCGTCCCGCTATGCAGGTCTGCGCCCTGTTTGGCCAGCACGATCTTTTCGCGAATCTCGGCATCGCCGATGACGAGCCACGCGACGCGCATTCCCGGCGCCATGATCTTGCTGCCCGTCCCGGAGTAGATAATCGCTCCGCTCGTCGGATAGGTAATCAACGCCGGCAGATCGTTGCCCTCGAAGCGCAGCTCGCCGTACGGATCGTCTTCGACGATCGGCAGATCGAAGCTCTCGCAGATGCGCACGACGCTTTCGCGGCGGGCGCGCGAAAGCGTCCGTCCCGTCGGGTTTGCGAAGTTCGGCACGAGGTAGAGAAACTTCGGAAAGGGATCCGCGTGATCGAGCACGCGCTCGAGCGATTCGGGAATCAGACCCTCCTCGTCGGTGTCGACCGTGAGATAACGGGCCTGGTAGGCGT
>JASHPI010000149.1 GCA_030038215.1 Vulcanimicrobiota bacterium
CTTATCGCTGACGCTGATTCACCTGATCAGCATTCCGGTGACGAACACCTCGGTCAATCCGGCGCGCTCGACCGGCGTAGCGATCTACGTCGGCGGCTGGGCGGTGGCGCAGCTCTGGCTTTTCTGGGTCGCTCCACTGATCGGCGGCGCGATCGGCGGTGCAATCTACAACGCGCTCTTCTCGAGCGAGTAGCGGCGAGAGAACCTAGGTCGGCGTCAAGTCGGGCGGACGTGGCGGCACCGGCTCGTGAATCGGCGAGATCGTCTGCCGGCCCAGCGTTTTGCGCTTGCCGAAGCTGACGAAGACGACGTAGAGCACCGGCACGATTGCCAAGTTCATCACGGTTGAGATGAGCATGCCGCCGAGCACCGCCGTGCCGAGCGAGATGCGCGCTTGCGCGCCGTCGCCGAAAGCAAAGGCTAACGGCAGGATGCCCAGGATGAAGGCAAACGAGGTCATGAGGATCGGGCGCAGCCGCGTCGCTGCAGCCTTGGTCACCGCGTCGACGGCGTCCAGACCCTGCTCGCGCAGCTGATCGGCGAACTCGACGATCAGGATGGCGTTCTTGGCGGCGAGGCCGATCAGCATCACGTAGCCGATTGATGCATAGACGTCGCTGGCGGTGAGGTAGAGCGGCACGGGGTGGCCGGCCAGTTTCGAGCGCACGATGAGATCGAGCAGCTCCAGCAGCCGGCGAAGGTAGATCGCGCCGACCGCACCGAGCAGCGCCACCGGCACCGAGAGCATGATGACGAACGGCGTGACCAGGCTCTCGTAGAGCGCCACCAGCACCAGAAACGTCAGCAGCAGACCCAGCGCAAAGACGGCGATCGTTTGCGGCCCGCTCTGCAGCTGCTGCAGCGCGATTCCCGTCCACTCGAAGCTCATGCCTACCGGCAAGTGCCGCTGTGCGATCGTTTGCATTTCAATCAGGGCTTGGCCCGAGCTCGCCTGCGATGAGTTGGTGCCGTCGATTTCGTACGCGCGGTACATTTGATAGTGCATGACCGCCACGTTGCCGGTCTGCACGCTCGTGTTCAGGAACTCCGAGACCGGCATCATCGCGCCGCTCGCATTGGCAACGTAGATTCGCGACAGATCGTCCAGCGTTTTGCGATTCGCGGCGTCGGCCTGCACGTAGACGTTGTACGAGCGAACGCCGTAGTTGAAGAAGTTGATGAGGCTGGCCCCGGTCGTGGCATCGAGCGTGTCGAAGAAGCTTCCCGGATCGATCCCGTACGCCATCGCTTTCGACCGGTTGAAGTTCGCGACCAGATACGGACCGGTCAGGGGCGTGGGGATGCGCACTTGCGCCAACTTTGGGCTGTTGCGCGCGTCGCTAAGCACCGCCGTGCCCGTCCGGTTGAGCGCCGGCAGACCGAGATTATTGCGATCCTCGATCTCGAACTGAAAACCGCCGGTGGCACCGAGGCCCGGAATCGCCGGCGGATTGGCGGGCAAGGCCGTAAAGCCGGGCATCTTGCGGAACTGCGTGTACAGGGCGTACTGCAGACCGAGCGCGCTATTTTCCGGACCTTTGCGCTCGCCGAGCGGTTTGAGCTGCACGAAGATCGTCGCCTGGTTCGCGCTGCTGGTCGCAAAGCCGAAGCCGATCCCGGCCGACACCTGCGCCACCTGCGGCATCTTGTGCAGCATCCCTTCGATGCGAGAGACGACGGCCGTGGTCCGGTCGATCGAGGCCTGCGTCGGCAGGGTGACGATGATGTACAGCAGGCTCTGATCTTCATCGGGGATGAAGCCGTGCGGCGTGATTCGGAAGAGCACGCCGAGCAGCGCGAGCGCCACGACGAAGATGCCGATCACGAGGGCGCGCCGCGCGATGATGCGCGGAAGAATCGACTCGTACCACGCTCGCAGCGCCTCGATGCGGCGATCGAACCACAGCAAGAGAGCGTTAGTTGGCGGGCGCTGCGACTGCGCGACGTGATAGGTGAGCACGGGCGCCAGCGTCAACGCCGTGAAGAGCGAGATCGCGATCGTGCCGGCGATGGTGAGCGCGAATTGCTGGTAGAGTTGGCCGACGGTGCCCGGCAGAAAACCGACCGGAATGAAGACCGACATCAGAACCAGCGAGGTCGCCACAACGGCTCCCCCGATCTCGTTCATCGCTCGCTTTGTCGCTTCGAACGCGTTCACGTTGTCCATCTTGATATGCCGAACGATGTTCTCGAGCACGACGATCGCATCGTCCACGACCAAACCGGTCGCCAAAGTCAAGCCGAAGAGCGTCAGCGTGTTGATCGAGAAGTGCAACACCTTCATCATTGCAAAGCCGCCGATCAGGGAGACCGGAATCGTGACGGCCGGAATCAGCGCGGTGCGGAAACTCTGCAAGAAGATGAAGATCGTGATCATGACGAGGATGATCGCCGTAATGAGCGTGAAGACGACCTCTCTGATCGACTCCCGCACGAAGTCGGTCGTATCGTACGCGACCACGTACGCCATGCCGGTTGGAAACGTCGTCGCGAGGCGCGCCATTCGCGCGTGCACCTCGTTTGAGAGCCCGATTGCGTTGGCCGTCGACTCCTGCTCGACGGCCAGCAGAACGGCAGGTTTGCCTTGGAAATGCGCGAGCGTTTGGTAGTTCTGCGCCCCTAACTCGACGCGCGCGACGTCGCCCAAACGGAGATACCCGCCGTTGGGCTGCGCCGCCAGGACGATTTGCTTGAAGGCCTCCGGAGTTTCGAGGCGCCCGTTGACTTTGATCGGAATTTGAATTGGTTGCGACCCATTGGTGGGCGGCTGACCGATCGCGCCCGGCGCGACGTCGGAGTTCTGCTTCTGAATCGCGCTAATGACTTGGTCGATCGAAATGTTGTTGGCCTGGAGCTTGTGCGGATCGACCCAGACGCGCATGCCGTAGATGCGATTGCCGAGCACGAGGACTTGTCCGACGCCGTAAATCCGCTGCAGCTCGGGCACGACGTTGAGGTTGGCGTAGTTCGCCACGTCGAGCAGGCTCACGTTTTTGCTCGTCGAGGTCATCGCGATCGCGAGTGTGATGTTGCCCGAGCTCTTCTGCACGGTTACGCCGGTCTGTTGGACGGCGTTCGGGAGCTGCGCCAGCGTAAGGTCGACGCCGTGCTGGACGTTGGTCTGATCGATCGTCGGATCGGTGCCGAGCGCGAACGTAACCGTGATCGTGCTGGTGCCGGTCGACGTCGAATAGGACTGCATGTATTGCATGCCTTCCGCGCCGTTGATGTTGACCTCTAACGGAGAGGTAACGGAACGCTCGACCGATTCGGCGTCGGCGCCGGGATATTGGGCGGTGACCGTCACCGTCGGCGGCGAGATCTGGGGATACTGCGCGATCGGCAAGATCGGTATGCACGCAAAGCCGACCAGCAAGATCACGAAACTTAGCACCCCGGCGAAGTGTGGGCGCTTGAGGAAGAATTCGGTCACGCCATCGGGGCCCCCGAGTTAGCAGCTAAAAGCGAGCGTTCGCACGCCCCGGGTCTAGCGCCTCCATTCGTACGCGTTCCACGTCGGCAGAAATGCGTTAGGCGCGAAGCCCTTTAGCCGATCGCGGTACGCGTAGACGTACTCGGCGTTGAAGAGGTAGAGAATCGGCACTTGCCGTGCGACGATCCGGCCGATCCGCGAATACAAGCGCTTGCGCTCGGCTTGATCGCTCGTCGAGAGTGCTGTCTGCTCGAGCGCGTCGACCTCGAGGTCGCACCAGCGCATGTAGTTCGACGCCCCGTGACAGGCGAGAACGGCGGAGTCGTCCGGATCGGCGCCCATCGTCCACGGCACGTAGGCAAGATCGAATTGACCGGCTGCGAGCGCGCCGGTGCGCGGCAAAAAGAGCTGCGCGTTGCCGATCGACTTCACCGACACCGCGATGCCACGTTCGCGCAACATCGCCTGGACCGCCGCGGCGATGCGCACGCCGGTCATCGTCTCGGGAAACTGCACGTAGACCAGATGCATGACCGCACCACCGCGCCGCCGCAGGCCGTCGGCGCCGCGGCGCCAGCCCGCCGCGTCGAAAAGCCGGTCGGCGCCTTGCGGATCATAGGCCGGCTGGCGAATGGACGGATCGAACGCCCACGAGAACTGCGGCTGAATCATGTTGGTAACGGGATAGACGCCGAACGTTATTTTCTTCGAAAGCGCTTCGCGGTCTATCGACATCGCCAAGGCCCGCCGCACGCGCACGTCGTCCAGCGGCGGATGCGCGGTATTGATTGCCAATCCCGCGACGACCGCGGTCGGCACGCGGATGAAATCGATTCCGGGCTTGCCGCGCAACATCGCGAGCTGCGCCGGCGCGACGAGGTTCCAGTCCAAGCGCCCCGTTTGGAGCAACAGCAGATTCGTCGACGGCTCACCGATCACGTCGACGTCGAGATGCGTGACCGCCGGTCGCCCGCGCCAGTACAAAGGATTGGCTTCGTAACGCAGCCCCTCGCCACGCGTCCACGACACGAACCGATACGCGCCGTCGCCGACCGTCGGCGCGGCGTTGAACGCGGCCTGCGCGAGCGGCATCTGCGCGCGCAAGACGTGCGCCGGCAACACGAACTGCGGTGAGAATCCGTACGAAAAGTAGGTCATGACCGCCGGCGCCCAACTCCGGCGCAGATGGATTATGACGGTGCGATCGTCGGGCGCCCAGGCGCGATCGATCAAGTCGTAGCCTTCGCGCGAGCGCACCGGATTGCGCGGATCCAAGATCGCGTGCAACGTGAAGAGGACGTCGGCAGAAGTTACCGGCCGGCCGTCGCTCCATCGCACGCCGGCACGCAAACGATACCGAATGGTGCGGTCGTCGGCCGAGATGCCGCCGTTGGCGCGCGTCGGAATCTGCGCCAGCAGCGCCGGCACCGGCCGGTTGCGCGCGTCGAGGTCGATGAACGGCTCGAAGGCCAAGCGCGCGACCTGCTGCTCGGCCGAGGCCGCGTCGGCGTGCAGGAAGAGGGGGTTGAGATTTTGAGGATCGGCCGCCAGGTCGAACCGGACCGTTCCGGCCGCGCTGGCCCCTTCCCGGGCGGCCCGCACGCAGCCGCCGAGCGCCGTGAGGGCCAGGCAGAACGCAAGCAGGCGAGCGCTCCGGCTTGCGCCGAACGGACAGTTGGTGTTATTGTAGCGTTGCCGAAGATTGTTCGGCAAATCTTCCTCCATGTCGAATATGATTAGTACGAACGAGGCGATCGACGAACTTGACCTCCGTCTGCTCGAGGCCTTGCAGCGCAACGCGCGCTCGACCTTCGTCGAGCTGGGCGCGATCGTCGGCTTGAAGGCGCCGGCCGTCCACGATCGCGTGAAACGGCTCGAGCAGCGCGGCTACATCCGCAACTATTCGGCGCAGCTCGATGCCGAGCGCCTCGGGCTGAACCTCACCGCGTTTGTGAGTTGCTACACCTCTCCCGATTGCGCCTACGAGGAGTTCACCCGTCGCCTGGGCGAGATGCCCGAGGTCTGCGAGGTTCACTCGGTCGCAGGCGAGGAGACCTTCCTTTGTAAGGTCGTCACCCGCTCCACCCAGCACCTCGACGAGCTGCTGGCGCGCCTAAAGGCGACGCCGGGCATGGCCCGCACCCGCACCACCATCGTGCTCACGACGCCCTTCGATCGCGGCGGCGTTTCGGTCGGAGAGTCATGAAGACGCTTGGGCGCTCGCATCCCTTAGGCGCGCACCGCGTGCTCGAGCCTGCGGGCGCGATGCCGCAGAATGCGTGGCGCCTCGACAACACGCCGGTCGCGCGCGAGAACGAGATTCTCTGCGAGGTCGACGTCCTTAACATCGATTCAGCCTCGTTCACGCAGATCCGCGTGCACTGCGACGACGACGCGCAGCGGATCGGCGCGCACGTCGAGCAAACCGTTCGCGAACGCGGGAAACAGCACAATCCGGTCACCGGCAGCGGCGGCATGTTCGTCGGCCGCGTGCTCGAGGTCGGCGAAGCGTTACGCGACAAGATCGACGTACGCCCGGGCGAGCGGATCGCGTCGCTGGTCTCGCTTTCGTTGACGCCGCTGCATATCGACTCGATCGTCGACGTGGACGTCAAAACGCACCGCGTCTTTATGCGCGGCCGCGCCATCCTCTTCGAGAGCGCGCTGTGGGC
>JASHPI010000150.1 GCA_030038215.1 Vulcanimicrobiota bacterium
AGCGGCCGCGGCGCGCAGACCATCCAAATCTTCAAGCGAGCCGCGCTGCACCTCCGCCCCCGCGTCGGCGAGCGCCTGGGCCGACGCGTCCGAGCGGGCAAGCCCGACGACCTGATGGCCCGCGCCGATGAGCTCGGGGACCACGGCCGAGCCGATGAAGCCGGAGCCGCCCGTAACGAGAACACGCATGATTGAGAGCTCCCGAAACAAACGATGACAGTTACTGTCATCAGTATACCAGGCGCTTTGGGGATGTCAATCACTGACATCAGGCGTATAATCGGGGCTATGGCTCGCTGGGAACCGAATGCGCGCGGCCGCCTCGCACAGGCGGCGATGGACCTCTATAGCCAGCGCGGGTTCGAACAGACAACCGTCGCCGAAATCGCGCAGCGGGCCGGGCTGACCGAGAGGACGTTCTTCCGTCATTTTGCCGACAAACGGGAGGTTCTCTTCGCCGGCGCGGACGCGCTCCAGCAGGCGCTTGTCGGCGCCCTCGAGGACGCGCCGCGCTCGCTAGCCCCGATCGACGCGGTCGGAATTGCGCTAGAGGCCGTCGCCGCCCAATTGCCCGAGCGTCCCGACTTCTCGCGCCGGCGGCAGGCAATCATTGACGCAAATCCTGAGTTGCAGGAACGCGAGCGGATTAAACTCGCGTCGCTCGCCGCGGCCGCCGCTGATGCCTTGCGACGGCGCGGTGTCGCTGACCCAACTGCAGTCCTCGCCGCGGAGATGGGCATCGCGGTCTTCCGGGTCGCATTCGAACGATGGATCAGCGCAACGAACCAGCAAGATTTGTCGCGCGTGATTCGGGACTCGCTGGATGAACTGAAAGCCGTCACCGCCGGCAAATAACGGCGCTCGCCGCCCAAACCGTCGCAGGGCGCTCTTACCGTATCCGAGAAAGCCCTAGCATGGTTGCCTTCGGGTCCTTCCGAAAGGCGCGGACAATCGCTTTTCGCCGGCTGTGTGTCCTAGCAGGCTGTCTCGTCCTGACCGCCGGGGGATGCACGGTTGAGTCCAACCTAACGCCGACCGCTGCAATCGCGCCGCTCTCCTCGCGTGATGGGGCGCGTGCCGGCGATTACCTTTACGTAGCTGATTTCAGTTTCGGCGGCGGTAGAGTCGTCAGCGTCTACGCACCCGACGGCACGAAATTCGTGCGTCAAATCCTGGTCCCAAATGGCGCCGCACCCTGCGGCCTTGCCTTTGATCCCTCCAACGACCTCTACGTGGGTGACAACGAGCAAGACGTTTATGCGTTTCGACGCGGCAGCACCAAGCGGTTTAGAACGATTGTCACCGATTCCAAGCGTCACTGCCTCCTGGCATTCGACACAGCCGGTGATCTGTACGTGACAAATACGCCAACCTATCCATACGACGACGGCAGCATCAGCGTCTATGCGCCGCATCGCTCAACTCCGGTGGGAACGATTACCGACGGCATCGATCACCCCAGCGCCTTGCTATTCGACGCTTCCGGCGACTTGTACGTTTCGAATCTGGGAGATAACTCCGTAACCGAGTACGCGAAGGGCAAGACGCAAGGGGAACGGTCGATTACCCGCGGGGTCAAGACTCCGCACGCGCTCGCCGTGGATTCCTCGGGCAACCTCTACGTCGCAAACGACGGGACGTGGCGAAAGACACATTTCGTCGGTTCGTCCGTGAGCGTTTATGGGGCCGGTTCGCAGCCACTGCTTACGATCGGCAAAGGCATCGACGCGCCTGACGCACTCGCGCTCGACGCCTCGGAGAATCTCTATGTGGCAAATGACCCGCCGCTCAATGAAGCCTCAGGTTCGGTGGCCGTTTACGCTGCAGGAACCACGCATTTGATTCGCACCATCACAAAGGGAATCGACAAGCCAACGGCGCTGGCTCTTGACCGCTCTGGAAACCTTTACGTTGCGAATGCGCGCGGGCTGGAGCTTGGTTCGGTGACGGTCTACGCGCCGGGCCGCTCTACACCCACACGCACGATCACGACCTACGTGCAGGGACCGGTCGCGCTGGGGTTGGACCCCTACTGAGCGCAGGAGGCGTTTTGCGACGGCCGTTATCGGTGCTCGCGCTGTCTACGGCGCTTGGTGCGCAACTCGGCTGTGCCGGCAACGGCCTCCATGTGACCCCGGTTGGGGGCTACGCTCCCTCTACGGTCAAAAGCAGCATAAGGGGCGATTTGTACGTATCGAACCGGCCGGCTCCACTGGGCTACGGCTCCAGTAAGTTGAAATGTCCGACCTGGATCTCCGTCTACCGCGCTGGAACAGCCGACCTAGTGAACAAACTTCCCGGTCTCTGCAAAGGTCGCGATGGGGGAGCCTCGCTGGCTTTCGACCAAGAGGGCAACGCGTACTGGGCAGACTACTTCAACGGCGCCGTGCTCGTCTTTGCGCCTCGTAAGACGAAACCGTCGTACACAATCGCTTTAGGCGCGAGCGACGCCTACACGCTCGCAGTCGATGGGTCGGGCCGCCTTTACGTCGCAAACCTTGGACCCGGGCCGGTCGGGTACGCAAAGTCGAGCATCTCAGTCTATGCTCACGGACAGGCAAAGCCATCATACACGATCACCAAGGGGATCACGTACCCGACGTCCCTCTCCGTTTCGGCCTCCGGTGAGGTCTTTGTAGCCAACTGCCCGCTCTGCATCTCGCAATACTACGGCTACTCCAACACATCGAACGTCACAGTCTATGCGCCGGGCAAGAAGAGCCCCTCGCGCATTATTTACGGCGGAGTGGACGAGCCGAACGCGCTCGCCCTCGACAGCGCTGGAAATCTCTACGTGGCGAACGAGTGCGCGTCTAGTAGTTGCACCCGTGGAAGCGTCACGGTCTACCCGCCGAAGGCCACAAAGCCATCGCTGACAATCACACAGGGCTTTGGGACCCCAAGTGCCCTTACTGTGGGCGGCGACGGAACGCTCTACGTGAGCGGCGGCAACAATGTCGTGGAGTTCGCGCAAGGCAGTACGGAACCCGAGGCAGCGATACCCGTTCCGGAGTGCAAGGCCACTGCGCTGACGTTGGACGATGCCGCCAACCTGTACGTTCTTTTAGCGAACTGTCGTTACAGCTCGCCCGAGCCGCAGGGTGAGGTCGCCGTTTACTCGCCCGGAGCGACGAAGCCCGCGTACATAATTAGGAAGGGCATCGATGGGACCAAGAATTCCTTCGCAATTGCTCCGTAGCGTAGCGCTAGTCGTCTTAACGAGCGCGATGTTTGGATGTTCCCTTCCCAGCTCCGGCGTCGAACTCGCGGTCTCTCAGGCCCGATTCGCTTCACGCTACAGCGGCTATCTGTACGTTGGGAAGAACACATATTCGCGCAGCGAAATACTGGTTTATGCGCCTAGCTCGCTAAAGAAGGTGCAGACGATTACGGCCGGCATCCTCGGCGGTATCGCCGGCACGCGAGCGCTTGGGTTCGATGCTTCTGGCAACCTCTATCTCGCGACGGTCAATCCAAATGAAGTCGTCGTTTACCAGCCGGGAAGGACGAAGCCGTCGTACACGATTACCCACGGGCTTGACGATCCGTTCGCGCTCAACTTCGACTCGGCTGGCGACCTCTTTGTCCTGAACTGCCCGAACTGTGTCCTGCCCAACCATCGGACATCGCAGCAAGGGTCGGTTTCGGTTTACGCTCCGGGAAAGATGTTGCCGTCGTACGCGATCACCGCAGGAATCCATAATCCATTAGCATCGGCTGTCGATAGTTCCGGAAACCTCTACGTTGCGAATTGCCCATCGCACGCCGCTCCTCACACGTGCACGGCAAACTACTACAACAAGCCGGGTGGCGGCACCGTAACCGTCTACCGTCCCGGTAAGAGCACGCCCGCCTACACGATCACGAATGGCATTGACGCTCCCACGGCGGTGGCAATCGATGCGTCGGATAATTTCTACGTCGCCAATGTCGGCGACGACGAGGTCGCGGTCTACAAGCCGGGCACCGCGGTTCCCGCATACGATATCCTGCTCGGCATCGTCGACGGTGTCTACCCGGGGTCGATGGCCTTCGATAGAAACGGCAATCTCTATGTTGCAACGTGCTCCTTCGGCGAAACCGGCCGGATCTGCGCGTATCCGCCCGGCTCTGGTACGCCGCTTGCTTATTTTCAAACGCCGCTGAACTATAGCCCTCGGATTCTCGCCGTCGACGGATCTGGAACGCTCTTTGCGCTTGAGGTTGGATTCGACGGCATCAAGAGTGCGCCCAACCATCAAGGCCAAGTAGCGATCGCCGTCTATCCGCCCGGGGCAGGGCGTCCGAGTCGCGTGATCTCGACAGGTACCAACTATGAAGCTGCCATGGCCCTCAGCCCGTAGTCTGCGAAAGCGGTCACCGCGGGCAAGACTGTGATATAGTGTGGGGTACGCGAACTACCGTATTGGGAGGGGTTTTATGTATCTCCGCTCTTTAGTGTTTGTGCTCTTAAGCGTTACGCTCGCCACTGCGGCGTGCTCGAGCAAATCCGCCTCGAACTCCAGCGACCAAACCAACGCCGGCGCAACGTCAGCTCCAACCGAGTCGCCATCCGGTCAAGCCGAATCGAGCGAGTCCCCTTCGGCCGGACCGGCTGCCGCCGGCACGCCGGCGGCTGACACCAACACCGGAGACACCGGCGTTCCGGTGTATCCGGGGGCCACATCGCAGGCGTCTGCGTCGTACAGCGGCGGGAACGGAGCAAGCGGCTCGAGCGTGAAGGCGGCGGTGTACACCACGACCGACTCGTTCGACAAGGTCTATGCATTTTATCAAAAGAGTTTGCCGAACGCGACTGAGATGATGCATACATCGACTCCGCCGACGCCGGGTGCCGCCTTCATCGTTACCGACCCGAATAATAAGGGGCATGCAACGACGGTGGTCGTCGGAACCGGCAGCGACGGTAAGGTCACGATAACGATTCAGGCGACTCAAAACAGCCAGTAGCGGTAGGCTTCTTCACGTGCCGGTGTCGGCGCCGGAATGAAAGACGAACTTGACGATCAGACGGTCGAGTGTATATCCGGCCGCCGGGCTTCCATAGTTGACGAACAACTCGTTGCCGTGTGCGAAGCGCTCGTCGAATCCAATCGCGAGGTTGTTGCCGGTCTGCGTGGCGAAGCCGCCCAGCCCATTGATGTCGCGCAATCCGACGCTGATGTTCGTGTTCGCGTTGAAATTATAGCCGACTGAAACGCGCCGCAGCCACTGCGAGTCGAGGACGCCATTGGAGAATGCGCGCTCGTAGGTCCCGTCGTATTCGAGGCCGAGGCTGAGGTTGCGGCCGATCGGGCGGCTCGTCACCATCGTGAACAGATGAACGTAGTTGTCGCCGAAGGGGCCCCAGGAATAGTTGACGTCGAACGGCGTGGGCGTGCCGTCGCGATAGCCGAGTGGAACCTGATAGAGGTTGAATGGCTGCGTTACGCCGTCGCGGTAGCATGGATATCCGGTAAAGCTGGTTTGATACAGAATCGGACCGCTGCAGCCGGGTCCGGCCGGAACACCGTACGAACGCAGTTGTCCAATTTGCTCTCCCACGCCGTCGAGCGAGATCAGGTCCTTGAACGTTGCGTTGAGGAAGAACTGGGAGTCGGCCTGGTGGACGGCTCCGGAATCGTCGAGATATCGATCGGCTGCCACAAAAATCACGTAATTCTTCACGCCGGGCAACGTCCCGGTGTAGTCGCTGAAGAACTGCGGGCCGCGAATGTCGGAGTTCGACGTATAGCCGTCGATTGGATTGTAGTTCGGCGAGACGTCGAGGTAACCGCCGCTGATCTCGAAGTTGCCTTTGTGATGATCGACGAAAAACTCACCCAAGTCCGCGTGCCCCTGAGGAACCCAGGTCCCGTCTTCAAACGAGTAGTCGGCAAAGTAGATCATGCCGTTGTCGAGATCGCGAGCTTCGACCCCGTCCTCGATGGTGTCGTCGGTCCCGGCGATACTGTGATTGGCGAAGACGCCGTCGCTCCAGTAAATGAATGAGCCCCCTTGCACCGCGTGCTCGTAGCCGTACGCCTCATCGCTAAACGTATTGTTCGTGGTTGCGTCATAGCCGTGAAAGGTCAGCGCACCGAAACTCTGATCGCCGAACGTGCCCTCGACTTTGGCGCCGCTGTCGAACGGCCCGACCGACGGCGAGTAAAAGACCAGGTCGGGCGAGTTGACGAAGGTGCCGACCGTCGTCCGTGGTCCCGAAGCAGCGTTGATGAAGGCGGCGCCTTGCGCGAAGAACGGGCGGTACTCGACGAGCTGACGCGCGAACTCCTGCGGCACGATCGTCTGCTGGTCAATTTCCACGTTAGAGAAATCCGGGTTGGCCGTGCCGACGAAGCGGATCGTGGGCGTGATCGGATAGCTGAGATCGACGCCGTACGGCCGCGCGCTCATCGGCAAGAACGTGCCGTTGGCCTGCTGGAAGAGATTGCGATCGCCGCCGAAGCTCGCAAGCCCGTAGACGTCGGCGCGGGGCTTGGGCCGCGTGGCGGCCGACGCCGCGATGTTGAAGGTTCCGGCAGCCCAAAAGCGCGTGTCGTAGAAGATCGGCCAGGTTCCCGAGGGAGCGTCCGACATCAACGGACTCCAGACCCACGAGATGTGCTCGCCGCGTGCGGCGATGCCGCGGACGAACTGCAGGCGCCATTGCTGGGAACCGCCGCGCGGCACGCGCAAGACGTTCAGCGGGATGATCATCACGGCACTCCACGTCCCGTCGCTTACCTTACCGGCGGCGCTCCAACGCGGACGGAAGCGCACGTTCTCGTTGGCTTGCTCGTAGCGTACGCCGCGTGGCGTCGTTTCGAAATAGTACGCCTGGCTTCCGGCTCCGCTCGTGTCGACTCCAAACCCGACGAAGTCGTCTACCCCGAAGCCGATGTCGTTGGTGGTCTGCGTCGCGACAATCGCAACGCCGGTCTGCACCGCTCTGAAGCCGACGTACAGATTCTCATCGTCGTACAGCAGGTAGGCCGTCGTTGCCACCGTCGCCGGCTGCCGCGTGGTGATGTTTTGCCATGCGCCTTGCGGATCCGGCACCCGCCCTGCTGCCCAGGCCGGGTCGCTCAGCGTGGGGTCGAGTGCGAGCGGATGCGGTGCCCGCACGACCGTGAAGGCAAAGCTCCCGTTGACCGCAGCACGCGCCGGCTTGGCCAGGGACGCGAGCAGCAACAGCATGGTAAGAGCGAGTCGGACCGCTTTCAATATTGGCAACGCGCGTGAGCCTTAGGTTGGTCTCAGCCTAACATCACGACGGCGCCGGCGTTGTCAAAACCGCGGCTTTGATGAAGATTTGAGTGCTTCGAAGCGCGGCTTAATAGCCGAGCTCTACGTTCCGGTCGTGGAGCCGTTGGCGAAGGTGCACAACGGCTTGCGCGTGAATCTGCGACACGCGCGATTCCGAGACGCCCAGGGTGTTCTTGATCTGTTTGAGCGGCTGCCCGTCGAAGTAGTAGGCTTGTATGACCGTGCGTTCCTGAGTCGGCAGCGAATCGACGGCGCGCACCAGCTCGTTGCGGAGCTCTTGATGCTCGATCTCGGCCGTAACGTCGGTCTTGTGGTCTTGCAGCGTGTCGACGAGCGGTACTTCTTGACCCCGGCGGTTGGGAAGGAGCTCCTCGAGCGAAAGCACCGAGGTACCGCGTACGCGCTGCACGAGCCGATCGAACTCGCGCGCCGATAAGCCGAGGTGAGCCGCGACCTCCTCGTCGGTGGGCGCGCGTCCGAGCTCCGCCTCGAGGTGCTGGTAGGCGCGCTCCAGCTCGCGTGCGCGTTGGCGAACCGCGCGCGGCACCCAATCCAGCGAACGCAGTGCATCCAGAATCGCGCCGTTGATGCGCGTGATCGCGTACGTCTCGAAGCGCACGGCCCGCGAGTCGTCGTACTTCTCGATGGCATCCATCAATCCGAAGATGCCGTCGTTGATCAGGTCGTCGATGTCGACGTTGGCGGGCAAGTTCACCGAGATGCGTCCAGCCACGTACTTGACCAAGTGAAAGTACTTGTGAATGATCTCTTCCCGCGTGAGCTTTCCGCCGGCGATGTTGTAGCGGCGTGGGTGCTGCGGTGCGCTACTCACGGCGGGTGACGGCGCCCAGCCCGAAGCGGAGTGCCTGTTGATAAAGGAAGAGGCGGTCGCTCATGGTTCGGTCGCAATCTTCCCTTTGCAGTACTTCGACGAAGCGCGGACTCCTCGCAAGACGCTCGAAGAGCATCCCGAAGCGCGCCGGGCGCCGCTCCAGAAACCGCATCAGCCGCACGCGATGGCGCAGGCGGCGCGCAAAACGCTGGGTGAGCAACGCAGAGTAGCGCGCGCCCGCGCGCTCCGGATTGTCGCGCGCGCCTGCGATCGCATCGGCGGCAAAGCGCCCGCTCATCGCCGCCTCGAAGATGCCTTCCCCGTTGGTCGCGTCCACCAAGCCGGCGGCGGTGCCGCCGATCAGGAGGTTCGCGTCGGCGAGCGCCGGGCGCGGCATGCCGCCATACAAGAGATGTCCCTCTTGCTTCGTGCGCACTACGTCCGCGTGCGGGTAGAGCCGATCGTGCACGCGGCCGACGAATGCGTCCAGCTCCGCACGCAAAGGCTCGCCGCGCATCTTGCCAAGCACACCGAGGCCGATCGCAAGATGATCGCGCTTGGGGAACATCCAGGCAATGATCTGCCGGCCATCCTGCGCGGCGTAGTAGTGCATCTCGAGCGTGCGGTACGCAATCGCGTTCGCCGGCCGATCGAGATAGACGCGCACTTGCAGCGTGGTCATGAGGCCGCGCGGCCACTCCATCATCGCCAGGCGCTGCAGTTGCGGGCCCTCAACTCGAGCGCTTGCCCCGGTGGCCAGAAAGAGATAGCGGGCGGCGATGCGCCGACGTTCTCCGGCACGCAAGTCAGCGAACTCCACGACCGCGCGGCCGGCCGCGCGTTCCACTCTCCGAAAGAGCGCTTCGGTCCGAATTTGCGCGCCCTCGCGGGCGGCTAACGCTGCCATGGTGGCGTCAAGCTCTTCGCGCGTGCTCGTATGTCCCGGTCCGAAGGCCATCGCGTGCTCGCGCCCGGCCGCATCGAAGAGGGCGAGGCGCGGGGTGTCGCAGTGGACGAGCGAGCGCGGCAGATCGAAGGTCTCGCAGAAACCCGGCCGGAGCCCGGCGGCGCAGACACGCTTGCTTCCCACGACCGCGTCCTTCTCGAGGACGATCGTCTCCAGGCCTCTTCGCGCCGCCTCGCGGGCGGCGGTGGCCCCAGCCGGCCCGCAGCCGACCACCAACAGATCTACGCTTTCCATCTTCGGCACGACGTTTTCTCGCGTTTTGGCATGGACAGGACTCGCGCCTCTTGCCGCCGTAGGCAAGCCGGTCGGCCCGTGCTGGGCCGGTATTTTTTCCACAAGTATATTTAGGAGACCATGACCGCTCAAACTGCGATTGTCGCCGGATTGGCCGGCGGCGCACTCGCGGTGCTCTATGGCATCGCCCTCACTTTTTGGGTACTGGCCCAGCCGGCCGGCAATCAGCGCATGCAAGAGATCGCCGCCGCCATCCAAGAAGGCGCGATGGCGTTCCTCGCGCGGCAATACCGCACGATCGCAATCGTGGCGGTCATCCTTGCGCTCTTAATTCTCTTCGCGCCGACGCTCGGCAAGGAGGCTGCGGTCGGCTTTCTGATCGGGGCGATTCTGTCGGGCGCGGCGGGATTCATCGGGATGATCGTCTCGGTGCGCGCCAACGTGCGCACCGCCGAAGCCGCGACCGGCGGGCTAACGCCCGCGCTGAACGTCGCGTTTCGCGGCGGCTCGGTCACCGGCATGCTGGTCGTCGGGCTGGGGCTGCTTGCCGTTTCCGGATACTACGGCATCCTGCTGAAGCTCAACGGCGGCGACGCCGCCACCTCGCTGAATGCCATGGTCGGACTGGCCTTCGGATGCTCGTTGATCTCGGTCTTCGCGCGTTTGGGCGGCGGAATTTATACGAAGGCCGCCGACGTCGGCGCAGACCTCGTCGGGAAAGTCGAGGCCGGCATTCCCGAGGATGACCCGCGCAATCCGGCCGTGATCGCCGACAACGTCGGGGACAACGTTGGTGACTGCGCCGGCATGGCGGCGGATCTCTTCGAGACCTACTGCGTTACCACGGTCGCCGCGATGCTGCTCGGAAACCTCATGTTCGGCTCGATCTTGCCGAGCGCAACGACCTTTCCGCTCTTGCTCGGCGCGATCTCAATCGTCGCGTCGATAATCGGTGCGATCTTCGTGAGCGCGGGCCAAGTGCGGCGTGACAGGATCATGGCGGCGCTCTATCGCGGCATGATCGTCGCCGGAGTTCTGGCGTTGATCGGCTTCTATTTCGTGACCGGTCACGTCTTTGGCGGTGCGCCGGGCGTTAGCGCGCTGGGGATCTTCCTCTGCGCGCTCGTCGGCGTGGTGATTACCGGTCTGATCACGTTCATTACCGAATACTATACCGGCGCACAGTTCCCACCGGTCCAACGCATCGCCAAAGCCTCGATCACGGGTCACGCAACCAACATCATCGCCGGTTTGGCGGTCTCGATGCAGGCGACGGCGCTTCCCGCCATCGTGATCGTGATCGGCATCCTCGTCAGCTATGCGCTGGCCAACGTCTACGGGGTCGGCATCGCCGTCATGGCGATGCTCTCGATGGCCGGGATCATCGTCGCGATCGACTCCTTCGGTCCGATCACCGACAATGCCGGCGGCATCGCCGAGATGGCCGAGATGCCGGAGGACGTGCGCAACGTCACCGATCCGCTCGATGCGGTTGGCAACACCACCAAGGCCGTGACCAAGGGCTATGCGATCGGATCGGCAGCGCTCGCCGCGATCGTGCTCTTCGCCTCGTTTTTGCAGGAGCTCACCAAGCACAAATGCCCCGGCGGCGAAGGCAGCTGCATCGAGGCCGTACGCAATCTCTTTGCGGTCGGCAATCCATTCGTGCTGGCCGGTCTCTTCATCGGCGGTTTGCTGCCGTATCTCTTCGCATCGCTCTCGATGGAGGCGGTGGGGCGCGCCGGCGGGGCTGTGGTCGAGGAGGTGCGCCGACAGTTCCGCGAGATCCCCGGCATCATGGAAGGCACGGCGCGACCGAACTACGCAACGACGGTCGATATCGTCACGCGCGCGGCGTTGCACGAAATGATCGTTCCGGCACTGATTCCGGTTGGCGTTCCGCTGCTGGTCGTGCTGCTCTCGTACTTCCACGCGCTCCCAGGTGATACGGGCGCGCAGATGATGGGCGGCATCCTGGTCGGCTCGATCATCACCGGCTTCTTCGTGGCGATCTCCATGACGTCGGGCGGCGGCGCGTGGGACAACGCAAAGAAATACATCGAGGACGGCCACTACGGCGGCAAAGGATCGATCGCGCATCAAGCCGCGGTCACCGGCGATACGGTCGGCGATCCTTACAAAGACACCGCCGGGCCGGCCATTAATCCGATGATCAAAGTCCTCAACATCGTTGCACTCTTGCTCGTCGGCTTCTTAGCGCACTAGCGGCCTCCTGAGCCGTCCGTTTGTGTCCAGCACCGTCCAAACGTAGGCGACGGCGCGAAGCGCGTGCTGCTACGCTCCTCCTAACGCGCGAAATGGAGGCAGCCATGACGCTTCGCATTCTTACGCCCGCCCTCGCCGCAGCAATTCTCGCCGCCTGCACCTCGAACGCTTCGCTACCCGGCACCCAAGCCGCCGGCAGCGCGGCGCCGGCGTACGCACAGGTTCAGTACACCGTCGTAAATCTCGGTACGTTAGGCGGCGCCTCCAGCGGCGCAAGCAGCATCAACAATCGCGCTTGGATCAGTGGTCTTTCGAGCCTGCCGGGAAGCAGCTCGTACATTCACGCCGCACTCTGGCAACAGAACCAAAAGATCACCGACCTAGGAACGCTGGGTGGCCCGAACAGCGCGGTCGAGTGGCCGGTTAAGAACAACAGCGGTTTGATCAGTGGGATCTCCGAGACCGCCGCGCCCCAGAAGCTAGGCGAGATCTGGTCGTGCGCGGCCGCGTTCTTTCCGCCGCCGCCGAGCGGCCATATCTGCCGCGGTTTCGCTTGGCGGAACGGGACGATGACGGAGTTGCCCACGCTCGGCGGAAACAACGGCTTTGCTGCGGGCGCCAACGATAGCGGTCTCGTGGTGGGCTGGGCAGAGAACGATACCCAAGACAGCACATGCACGCCGCCGCAAGTGTTGCAATTCGAGGCGGTCGTCTACGATCCGCAGCACGGAACGATCCGCCAACTGCCGCCGTACGCCGGCGATCCCGACGGCGCGGCAACCGAGATCAACGATGCGGGCACCGTCGTCGGTATCTCGGGAATCTGCGACCAAGCCGTCGGGAGATTCACCGCGCGCCACGCGGTGATGTGGCAGAACGGCAAAGTCATCGACTTGGGAAGTTTCGGTGGCGTGGCGTGGAACACGCCGATGGCGATCAACAACCGCGGCGAAGTCGCCGGATTCGCCGACCTACCCGGAGATTCCAACGGCACCGCCAATCCGGTCGCGTTTCTCTGGACTCGCAGCAGCGGCATGCAAAACCTCGGAACGCTCTCCGGCGATACCAACAGCGAGGCGCTCGGGATCAACGATCGCGGGCAGATCGTCGGCATCTCCTTCAACGCAGAAACCGGCGCTTCGCGCGCCTTTCTCTGGCAAAACGGCACGATGGTCGATCTCAACTCTCTGATCAGCGGGAGTCCGTCGCTCTATCTTCTGTACGCCAACGATATCGACAACCGCGGTGAGATCGCAGGCGGCGGGTGCGTACTCGTCAGCGGCGCCTGCACCAGCGCTGCGCCCGCCTTTGCGGCCATACCGTCCGACGGCGGCACCCGCGTTCATCGAGCCGCAGCGGTTCCGCGCGCGGTGAAGCTATCCGAAGCGATTCGACGCATGCTCGAACGGCGCGAGCACATGCTTTAGGCACAAATCGGCGGCCCCGTTCGCTTTGGCAGTATGGACGAGCCTAGCCTTATTCCCCGTGGCGACCAGAAGCTAAAGATCGTCGTTCGCCGCCGCAGCGACGAGCGCTACTGGTCGGGATTCAACGCCAAAGTCTACGATGTCGTCGCCAGCGGCTTCTCACAGGTGAGGCCGCTCGCATACCATAGTTTGAGCATGCTCGTCGGTACGCCAATCGCGACCTCGTGCCGCTGCGCCGGAATCTCGGTCAAGCGCGTACAGGAGCGCGGCGATGTCGATGTGATCCCGGCCGGTTTCCCATCGACCTGGGAGGATGGCGCGCCGACAACCTTCATCGACGTCAACCTCAGCCGATCGCTCGTTCGGGCCACCGCCGATGCGATGGAGGTCGACCCCGAAGCCTCAATCGAACCGCAGCTGTCGCTCAAGGATGCACAAGTCTCGCATATCGTCTGGGCGCTCGAAGCCGAGCTCGAACGCAGCGAACCGGTCGGACGCCTCTACGCCGACAGCCTCGGCGTGGCGCTGGCCGCGCATCTGCTGCGCTGCTACGCTCCGGGGTCGCCGCGTCCGCCGGGTCGCCTATCAAAGCGCCGGCTGCAGTGGGTGGTAGATTATATCGCCGAGCATCTCGCATCCGACCTGTCGCTCGACGAGCTCGCCGAAGTCGCGCACATGAGCCCATCGCACTTCAAGGCCACCTTCAAGCAATCCGTCGGGCTGCCGGTCCACCAGTACGTGATTCGGCGACGTGTCGAATATGCCGCCGATCTGATTGCGAGGGGAAAGCATGCCTTGAGCGATGTGGCGCTCGAGGCCGGCTTTGCGAATCAGAGCCACATGGCGCGCTGGATGAAGCGCGTTACCGGCGTGACGCCGACTCTGCTTCGTACTTCCTGAAGATCACGTAGTAGCTTGTGATGATAAAGGCGATCGCGAAGGCGAGCAGCCCGTCACCAATCGTACCGGTCAGGCTGCCGTGTTGCGGCATCAGCAACCTGATGACGTAGCGCAGCCCGAAAGCCGCCGCGAAGATGACGATCGTGATCCATGACGACCCGAGATACATGACGCCGGGCCGGTCGGTCGGACGCACGTCGGTGTGGATGCCGCGCAAGATCCCGAACGGAGTCCCCGCCAGCGCCCCAACGATTAATCCCAGCGCGATCTCCAACGGCGGCGCCGGATTGATCGTCTCGTTCGCGTAGATCACCCAGGCCGTCAAGAAGCACAAGACGATCGGGGTGATCCACATGCGCGTGACGCTGATGCGCTGCGGGCGGATCAAGCGGATGGCCAGCAGCACGATGACGATCAGCAGCGGCAGCAGCTGCATCGCCGGCGGCACGTTGGGGTTCGACTGCACGAGCGGTCGCGCCGCCGGTCTTACTTGATCTCGACTTTGGCGCCCGCGTCTTCGAGCTTCTTCTTCACCTGCTCGGCCTCGTCTTTGGTAACGCCTTCCTTCACGGCTTTGGGCGCGCTCTCGACGAAGGCTTTGGCCTCGGTCAACCCGAGGCTGGTGAGCTCGCGCACGGCCTTGATGACCTTGATCTTCTCGGGCCCCGCCTCGGCGAGGATCACGTCGAACTCGGTCTTCTCGGCCTCGGGAGCAGCCGCGGCGCCGGGAGCGGCGGCCATCATCGCGACCGGTGCAGCGGCCGAGACGCCGTACTTCTCCTCGAGCTGCTTCACGAGATCCGCCAGCTCCAGTACGGTTAGTTTGTCAATTTGTTCGATGAGGTCGGCAAGTGCCATGATGGGTCTCTCTTCTCCTTAAGCGTTTGATGTCGCGGACTTTTGCTCGCGAATAGCGTTGAGCACACGCACGAGGCCGCTCTGATTTCCGGACAGCACGGTGACGAGACCACGCAGTGGATTGGCGAGCGAACCGACCAGCGATGCGATCAGCTCGAGTTTGGGCGGCAGCTTGGCCAGCGTTTCCACTTGTTGTGCACCGACCACCTTGCCGTCGATGTATGCCGCCTTGATGCCGATCTTCTTGGTGGTGTCGCTGAACGTCTTGAGCGCCTTTGCGGGCGCGACCGGATCGGCCCCAGCGAACACGATGCCGGTCGGGCCGGCCAAAAACGCGTCTAACTGCGCGGCCAGATCGCCCGCCGCGATGCGAAAGAGCGTGTTCTTGACCACCGCGTAGGTATTGCCGTCTTTGCGCAGCTCGCCGCGGAGCTTCGTAATCTCCTCGACGGTGAGACCGGCGTAGTCGGTGAGGAATAAGTTCTGCGACGCGGCGAGTCTCTTCTCGAGCTCTCCTATTGCAACTTCTTTGCGTGTCGTCGGCATGCGTTTTGCTCTCCGCTCCGTAAGGAGGGCGCGCGGGCACGCTGCATCGCCGAGCGACTAAGCGCTACACATCGCATCCTCGGTAGCCACTGCTAAGAATTAAGACCCGCTTGGGCGGGGTCGGCTACGGTCTTCGGAGTCGTTCGTTACCCTACCATACCGGCCGCGGGGAATGCAAGCGCTTCGGCGAGAAGGCGTCCGCATGTTCAACGCCGAGTACAGCCGCTCGGTCTTTCTGAGGCGCGGCGGGCTCGGGCTAAGCTCGGCGGCGTTTGCAGTGACCACGCTCGCTGCGACCTCGCGGGCTATCGCCGACGGAAGGGAACTGCCGATGGCCGCGACCACCCCCGCCGACGCGCTCGCGCGGCTGAAGGCCGGAAACGCTCGCTTTGCCAAGGGAGCACTCGACGCACGCGTCGCCGAGCTGGTCTCCGGGCAGAACCCGTTCGCGATCGTTCTCGGCTGCTCTGACTCGCGCGTTCCGGTCGAGACCGTCTTCGACCAGGAACCGGGGCAACTGTTCGTCGTGCGCGTCGCCGGAAACTTCGTCAACAATGACGGGCTCGGATCGATCGAATATGCCGTCGCCGTTCTGAAATCGAAGTTGATTCTCGTGCTGGGGCACAGCGGGTGCGGCGCCGTCACCGCTGCGGTCGCCTTCGTGCGCGACGGCACGACGCAGCCATCGCACATTCAAGATCTTGTCAACTCGCTGGCACCGGCGGCGCAGGCAACGCGCGGCGTGCAAGGCGATTGGGTCACCAACGCCATCGCCGAGAACGTCAGGCAAAACGTTCAAGCCGTAGCGAGCCGCTCCACGATCGTTGCCGGTGCCCTCAAGGCCGGAGCGCTCGAGGTAGCTGGGGGCGTCTACGACCTGCGTTCGGGGAGTGTCAGCTTCCTGTAGGCGGCCTTGAAGGCAATCGTAGCGTTCGTATGCCAGCGTCTCTCGCTGGCCGTCGTCGCGATCGGCACCGTCATCATGGTGCTGGTCTTCGTTGTGATCGAGGTCAACGCAGTCCATCTCGGCGCCTTCCCCATCGTCCTCGACAACAATACCAACACGATCGACGTCGAGCGCACCGCCGCATCGGAGGCGGGGCTGCAGAGCGGCGACCGCATCGACTTGCAGAGTCTGTCACAGCAACAGCGCTTCTCGCTGCTGCGCGGCGCGCCCGCCGGCGCGAAGATGACCGTTCACGTACTGCGCGAGGGCCGCTCGTTTCCGCTGACGCTCACCGCCAGCGCGCCGAACTTTTCGCCACGCGCCAGATTCGCGCGCGACGTCGGCATCCCGCTGTGCTTCTTCCTCTCGCTGGCGTTGGCCAGCACGCTCTTTGTCATGCGGCCGCGCCCGATCACGCTCGCATTCTACATCTACACGATGCTGATGCTCGTCAAGGTCAACCAGACTGCGCTCGACCTGGCGGCCTGGCCGATGAACCTGGCCAGCGATCTCGCCGTTCAGGTCGTCTATCCCCTGGCGCAGCTCATGATCCTCGTCTTCGCGCGCCGTCTCTACGGCCGTCCGAGCCGCGCCTGGCCGTGGTTTTTCGGCAGCGCGCTCGTACTTTCGCTGCTCGTTTTTATCGCCTGGGTCAATCCGATCGTCTGGGTCGTCTTCCAACGCTACGCATTTCCAGGACCAACCAATCTTTTCATGAGCGTTTCCGACGCCCTGCTGCTGGTCGTCGTGCTCGGAGCGTTGGCGCACATCGCGTCGGGCGCGACGACGATCGATCGCACGCGCGTCAGCTGGGTGATCGCGGGGATCGCGCTCGCCCCGCTGCTCGACCTCACGTGGGCCTTAGCCAACGTGCTCAGCACGCTGATCGGAAACACCTCGCCCACGTTGCTCGACGTCCAGGACTGGACCAACGCGCTCGGTCCGTGGTTCGGCCTCGCCGGCTCGGCTTTCGTGATCTACGGCTTTCTTTCAGAGCGCGTCGTCGATCTGCGCTTCGTCATCGGGCGCGCCGCGCTCTACGCGGCAGCTACCGCATGTTTGGTGCTGCTCTTCGGAGTCATCGAGTGGTGGGCCGAGCAAATTTTCGAAGATACGCGCCCCGCGATCTACGTCAGCCTATTCGCCGCGTTGTTGATCGGCTTCTCGCTCAACGCGGTTCACGGGCGCATCGAGGACTTCTTGAACGCCGTTTTCTTCCGCGACCAGCGCCACGGCGAGGAGGCGCTGCGTCGTGCGGCGCGAGCGCTTGCAAACACCTCTTCGGAAAAAACGCTGATCGAGTTTCTGATCGACGAGCCGGTGCGGGTGCTCGGACTGAGCTCGGCGGCGCTCTTTCTCGCGCGCGGCGAGAAGGGGACCTTCGAACGGACCGCAGCGCGCGGATGGAGCGATCAGGCGACCGATTCGATCGACGCCGAGGACCCGTTGATCGTCGAGTTGCGCGCTGAGTTCTCGGCTCTTCAGCTGGACGGGCGTCAGCGCGCGGATGTCTCGCTGCCGAGCGGTCCCCAGACGCCCGCAATCGTCATTCCGCTGATCATGCGCGGCAACGTCTTCGGCTTCGTCTTCTACGGCAGCCGCGCGAACGGCGTGCCGATGACGCCATCCGAAGTGACCCTCCTCGAAGCACTGGCGCGCAGTGCGGCCGCGGCATACGATCACATCGACGCCGACCGCTCGCGCGCACGCATCAGAACGCTCGAAGATCGCCTGAGCGCTCTGGGTGCTGCAATCCCCGACTAAGCCGTTGCCTTGATCCGGTTCGGGTCGACCTTCACGCCCGGACCCATCGTGCTGGTCAGCGTGACGCTGCGCAAGTAGGTCCCCTTGGCGGCCGACGGCTTCGCACGCACGATCGCGTCGAGTAGCGTGGTGACGTTTTCGAGTAGGCGCTCCGGTTCGAAATCGGCCTTGCCCACGATGGTGTGGATGATGCCGGTCTTGTCGAGACGGAACTCGACCTTACCGGCCTTGATGTCGCGAATCGCGGCGGCGATGTTGGGCGTGACGGTGCCGGCCTTCGGATTCGGCATCTTCTGCGCCAGAATGCGCCCCAGCTCTTTACCGACTTGCGCCATCATGTCGGGAGTAGCGACGGCCACGTCGAACTCGGTGAACCCGCCCTTCACCTTGTCGATCAGATCCTGATCGCCGACGATGTCGGCGCCCGCTTCCTGCGCGGCCTTGGCGTTGTCACCCTTGCTAAACGCGATGACGCGCACGATCCGGCCGGTTCCGTGCGGCAAGAGCACCGTGCCGCGGACGTTCTGGTCGCTCTTCTTCGGATCGACGCCCAGGCGGATATGCGCCTCGACGGTCTCGTTGAACTTGGCGTTGGCGTTCTTCTTGACGATCGCAATTGCGTCGGGCGTCGAGAAGAGGCGCTTGCGGTCGAAGTCGGCTACCAGTGCCTTGAAACGCTTCCCATGATGTTGCGGCATCTTACGCCTCCACCTCAACGCCCATCGAACGCGCGGTTCCCGCGATGATCTTCTTGGCCGCATCGATGTCGTTGGCGTTGATGTCGGGCATTTTCACCTTGGCGATATCCTCGAGCTGCTTTTGCGTCAGGGTGCCGACCTTATTCCGGTTCGGCTCCTTGCTCCCCGACTCGATCTTCAGCGCCTGCTTGATTAAAAACGATGCCGGCGGCGTCTTCGTAATGAACGTAAACGTGCGGTCGTCGTAAACGGTGATCTCGACCGGTATGATCATGCCCACCTGCGAAGCGGTACGCTCATTGTACTGCTTGCAGAAATCCATGATGTTCAGCGAATAGGGGCCCAGCGCCGGGCCGATCGGTGGTGCGGGCGTCGCTTTGCCCGCGGGGATCTGTAGGCCGATCTTGCCTACAACTTTCTTAGCCATTGCGTTCTCCTTTACGAACTCCCCCTATTGTGATTTGGATCGAACGCCGGGGTGGTGCGTCCTTTCCTCTCTATAACCCTCAGACTTTCTCGACTTGGAAAAACTCCAACTCGACCGGCGTCTCGCGCCCGAAGATCGAAATCAGTGCGCGGAGACGTTCCTTCTCCGGTGCGATCTCGTCGACGATGCCGGTGAAATCGAAGAACGGACCCGAGGTGACCTTGACGCGGTCGCCCTTCTTGAAGTCGATCTTCAGCTTCGGCGCTTCGATGCCCATCTGCTTGAGGATCGTCTTGACCTCTTTGTCTTGCAGCGGCACCGGCTTCTCGCCCGGTCCTGGGCTGCCGACGAATCCGGTAACGCCCTGCGTGTTGCGCACGACGTACCAGGATTGGTCGTCCATGATCATCTCGACCAGCACGTAACCCGGAAAGACCTTCTTAGGCGTAATCTTGCGCTTGCCGTCTTTGAACTCGACCTCGTCTTCCATCGGAACGAGCACGCGGAAGATCTTGTCCTGCATGCCCATCGAGTGGATGCGGCGCTCGAGATTGGCTTTGACCTTATTTTCGTATCCCGAATACGTATGCACGACGAACCAGTTGCGGTTGTCTTTGGGGCGTGGCGCGACGGCTTCACCCTCAGCCGCAGGCGCTATCGCGTCCTCGACCGCCGGTAGTTCGTCGGTGGCGGATTCTTCGACGACCAGGTCCTCGATCGGCGCGTCGACGGCCGCTTCTTCGACCATTGGGCCCTCGACTACGGGCTCGTCGGCGACGGGCTCCTCGACGGCTGCCGCAAAATCGCCCATCTGCGTGTCGTCGACGATCGGCTCTTCGCCGAGCGGCTCGGCGAGGTCGAGCTCTCGACGATCGATCTCAAACATGATCTACCCTGCCCCCGTCGCCGGATGGATCAGATTGAAGAGCCATCCGAAGAGCTGGTCTACGATAAAGGTGAACAACCCGATGCCGACCACCAGCGCGACCGTCAGTACGGTCGCCGAAATCCATTCCTCGCGCGTCGGCCAGGTTACGCGGCGAAGCTCGGCGATGACCCCGCGGACGAAGTCTCCACCCGCCATCGACTGAGCCGTTCTTTTTTGCTGTTCGTTCACCAACGTATCACTTCCCAAAACTGGCAGGGCGGACAGGACTCGAACCTGCAACAACTGGTTTTGGAGACCAGGACTCTACCAATTGAGCTACCGCCCTATCGCGTCTCTCGGTGCGGTCTGTGGCAACGGCAGAAGCGGCAGTACTTGCGCAGCTCCAACCGTTCCGTCGTCTTCTGCTTGTTCTTCTGCGTGTTGTAGTTGCGGCGCTTGCACTCGGTGCACGCCAGTACGACCATCACGCGTGTCTCTTTCTTTGCCATCCGTAGTCTACCACAACATGAATAAAACGGACCGGGGGTCCGTTCGAACTCTGATGCTAGCACATGACGTAGGCACCCTGCAATGGCCTCGGCAAGCCAGCCGAGCGTACGGCGCCTCCCAGTGATGGTGCGCCCGGACGGAATCGAACCGCCAACCTTGGGCTTAGGAGTCCCCTGCTCTATCCTTTTGAGCTACGGGCGCACGCCTGATTCGGTAGACCGCAGCCCTCACTTCTGATCCGCCGCTCGACGGGCCTGGGCGGCGGCGACCGCGTTCGCCATCGACAGGACCGCCGACGGGAAGGGGCTCGCCTGATGGAATCGCCGCTTCTTGAGTTGCGGCCTATAGGCCGAGGGCTGACAGGCTCGGGTGATCGGCCGGGCGCGGCTTTAATCGCTCCCAGTGGTACTTTCGTTCCGAGTCACTTATCGGAAGATCGTTGATGGAGGCGTGGCGGACGTCCATCAACCCCCGCTCGTTAAACTGCCAATTCTCATTGCCGTAGGAGCGAAACCAGTTTCCCGAGTCGTCGTGCCACTCGTACGCGAAACGCACGGCGATTCGGTTATTGTCGAAGCACCACAGCTCTTTGATAAGGCGATAATCCAGCTCTTTCGCCCACTTCCGGGTTAGAAACGCGACGATCTCCTTGCGCCCGCTGAAAATTTCGGCCCGATTTCGCCAGCGGCTATCCACGGTGTATGCTAGGGAGACTCTTGCGGGGTCGCACGAGTTCCAACCGTCCTCGGCAGCGCGAATCTTCTGAATTGCCGTCTCTCTGGTGAATGGTGGAAACGGCGGACGTTCCTCAATCGCAGTACTCATGATTTTCCTCGCCGAATGTCCCAGCTATGTTGCCGCTGCTGTGCTTTGCTTTCGGGACCCTGATTGCTGCCATCATTGGCGATGCCGCGCCGACTCCGCTACCTCGATTGCAGCCGCTCTTTTCAACGTCGGCCAAACAGCCCGTGCTGCTGCCCTCCGCGTTTGACGAGCGCGTCCTTCTTCAGGCGAATGTCAACGGTCATCCGCTGTGGTTTCATCTCGACACGGGGAGCGGGTCGCTGTACCTCGGCGCGCACGACGCGCGCACGGCAGGGCTGTCGCCCGATCCCTCGACGCAGTATTCGCAGTCGGTTCCCGTCGCCATCGGAGCGCTTCAGGGCTCCGCGGTTCGATTTAAGATCATACCGTCGTACGGCTTCGAAGCGTACGGCCGACGCGTATCCGGGATACTGGGCGGCCCGTTCTTTCATGCGAACGTCGTCACGATCGACTTCCCCAAGCATCGCGTGATCTTCTATCCGCCCGGAACGTTCGTGCCGCCGCCCGGCACGCAGCCGACGCCGATCGATCTTCCGCAAAACGCTCCCATTCTCGACGTTCTCGTCGGGGGAGTTCACAGCAGATTCTTGGTCGACACCGGGTCGAGCATCAGTGAGCTTTCGGCTGCCTTCGCAAGCAAGGTTCGCTTGGGCGCCTATCGCGGTCAAATCACGACGGCGGGCTACGATCCGCAAGGAAACGACGTGCGAAGCGAGGCGGTGTACAGCGCTCCGGACCTCGTTCTCGGAGGGGTAATCGTGCGAGGCGCCCAGGTCGGGGTCGCAGATCCGCCGCGGATCGCTGAAGACGGCATCGTCGGACGAAATATTCTTTCGCACTTCAGCATCACGCTCGACTACGCCAACTTCACGGCCTACTTTGTGCCCGGATCGCCATACAGCTAAGGCAAAGGAAGGCCCCGCGACCGAGTGACCGCGGGGCCGAAGCGCGTCTAGGTGACGCTGTTGTTGATGGCGCGATACGACGCATACCACGCGAGGGCCGCCGTGATGATCCCCAGATAGCCGCCGATCACGGTCAGGCCTGGCTGATGGAGCAACGCGCCCAGCCACAGGACGACGTAAGTAATGAAGAGCGCAACGAAGACCCACATCACCGGCGGGTTGTTGATGCGGAAGCTAATCAGCATCATGTAGCCGGTGAAGATCGCCCACGCCAACAGCAACCAGGCAAGATCGAGCGCGAGGTTCGGCGATTTCGGCGCGTGGAACCACACGTAGAATGCGGTCCCCATCCAGAACGCTCCGTACGATGAGAACGCGGTAGCGCCGAAGGTATTGCCTGCGGCGAACTCCCACATGCCGGCGCAGAACTGAGCCGCGCCGCCATAGAAGAGCGCGAAGCCGAGCCAGATGACCGAGCCAGGAATCCAGTTTGCGTTGACGGCCGACAGAAGGAAAGTGGTCAATGCGAAGCCGGCGAGCCCTAGCCCGGCGGGATTCGCGATTTTCGGCCCTGGAGTGGAACTTGCCATAGCGTGATCCTCCAAGACAGTTGCGATATTTGTCGCTTTGTTGCCGACGCCGCTCGATTTCCCCTGGGAGCTAGCAAGAGTCGTATCACTGAGCCGGGCTGGTTGTGTCGGCGCGAGACGCGTAGAGTAGCGCTATGGAACAACGGAAACTCGGTACGCAAGGCCTGACCGTCTCCGAGCTCGGCCTCGGCTGTATGGGCATGACGTTCGCCTACGGGAAGGGCGATGAAGGCGAGTCCATCGCCACCATCCACCGCGCGCTCGACCTAGGCGTCAACTTTCTCGACACGGCCGAGGTCTACGGCCCCTACACCAACGAGCTTCTCGTCGGCAAGGCAATCCGCGGCCGCCGCGAGGGCGTCGTGATCGCAACGAAGTTTGGCTTCAGAATCGGCGACGGCGGCCAGCGCGGCGTCGACGGATCGCCGGCGAACGCGAAGCGGGTGGCGGAGGAATCGCTCAAGCGCCTGGGCATCGACGTCATCGATCTCTACTATCAGCACCGGCGCGATCCGGCCGTGCCGATCGAAGAGACGGTCGGTGCGATGAAGGAGCTGGTCGAGAGCGGCAAGGTCCGCTACCTCGGCCTCTCGGAGGTCGGACCGGAGACGCTGCGCCGCGCCAACGCCGTGCACCCCATCAGTGCGCTGCAGAGCGAGTATTCGCTGTGGGAGCGCGGTATCGAGCGCGAGATTATCCCGGCGATCCGCGAGCTCGGGATCGGTTTGGTGCCATATAGCCCACTGGGGCGCGGCTTCTTCACCGGAACCGTCGATGTCAACAAGCTCGACGAGGGCGATTTTCGCAAGAACAATCCGCGATTCTCGAGCGCGAACGCCAGCGCCAATCAAACGCTGGTCGCGATCGTGGAACGCGTCGCGCAGCGGCGCGGCGCGACACCGGCGCAAGTGGCGATAGCTTGGGTGCTCACGCGGGGATCCGACGTCGTGCCGATTCCCGGCACCAAGCGCGTGCGTTATCTCGAGGAAAATGTCGGCGCGATCGACGTCACGCTGACGCCCGAAGATCTCGCCGAGCTCGACACGTTAGCCGACAAAGCCGTCGGCGAACGTTACACGCCGGAGATGATGCGCATGGTCGAGCGCTAGCGCGTCACCTGGAAGAAGAGAAAGCCGGGGTAACGCTGCCCTAGTCCTCCGAACGGAATGCTGTCGCCGATCTCCACGATGTGCGTGCGCATGACTCGAATCCGCACGTCGAACGAAGCCGTGTACTCCGGACGCCCGAACATGTAGTATTGCGGGAAGTCGTGGGCGTACGCGAGGCCGATCGTGGTTCCGAAGGCCTGAGTGGGATCGTATTGCGCCATCACCTGATAGGTGCGCTGTGTCGAGGTGCCGGTGTCGGCCGCGGGGCCGTAGTAGGCGCTGCCATTGGGCAGGAGCAGTGGATGCCCGTAGTCCGGATAGATGAAACTCGACGAGAACAAGGTATCGCCGAACTGCGTGAAGTCGGCCCCGAAATTGAGCTGGAGGTGCCGCGTCGCCTGGCGGCTCAGGTTGAACGAGAGGTCGCTATACGAGCGGAAACGATCGTAGTCGTACTTGCTGTCGAGCAGATTCCAGCTGGCGGTCAGCGTCGAGCCGAACGGCGCGTGCACCGGTTCCGACGAAACGACTAGGCCGTAGCTTCCGTACCAGTCTTGATTCAACGACGGCACGTCGACCGGATGGAGCTCGCGCGTTAGGCCCAGCTGCCCGCGAACCTGCAGCAGCCCGCCGATTGAGAAGCTCGGCGTATACCCGTCGATCTGATCGGCCTGATAGCCCTCGCTTTGCAGCATCGAAAAGTCGAGTGTGCCGCTTTTACCGGTATCGTTCATATCGTAGCGAGCGTAGCTCATTCCGGCTATGTCGCTGGCAACGAGCGACGCCGTTAAACCAGGGCGGAGCTGGTCGTTGGCGAGCAAGTTGAACTGCGTTCCGGAGGAGTAATTCAACACCGAGAATGCAGCGTACGTCTGATCGGATTGGACCAGCTTCTCTTCGACACCATACCCAAACCCGTAGAACTGATCGTATTGCATGTGGGCGTCGATTGCGAAGTTGCTCGAGCGCGTGAGCACGATGGGGACATCGACCGAGGCCGGCGGCATGGCACTCATCGCGAACGACTGCGGCGCGTTCGCCGGCGCGTCGAACTGATAGACGTACGACGGCTGCGCGCGCACCTGCCCGCTAACATAAACGTCGGCGGGCGCAAACCGAATCGACACGTTGGGAAGATAGCTCGCATGCGTCGACCGGACCGCGGGTTTCGCGCCCTGCGGAAGCGACGGCAGCGCAGCGGGCGCGTCGACGAACGTTCCCACGGCTTTGTCGAGAGGATAGAGGTACGCCGCGCCGCTCTGCGTGCCGGTCTGATCGGCGACCGTGACGTCGCCGCTGGCGATCAGCTCCTGCCGCTGAACCCAAATGGCAGCCTTGTCGGATCGAATGATGCTCGCGCCAAGATGAATCGTTACGCCGCCGCTGGCCGAAAGGACGCCGGGATTGGCGTAGAAATCGATCTGAGCGGCTTGAATGTCGACCGCCGAAACCATCGCCTCAGCAACGCGCTCGCCGAGCCCAAGGTTTGCGAAAACGAATCCGAGGAGAGCGATGACGCAGGCCGGGCGCATCCGTTTCATCGAGCGGCATCTGCGCTAGCGACGAGGCGAATGCGTTCGCACGTTCACGGTAAGCGGTATGACTTGGCCGTTGCCGATGAATGTGATCGTGCACGGCGAGGTGTTGGGCTCCCTGTCGGCGTGCACCAAGAACTCTTGCACGAACCCGCTGACGCCGCCGCGCTCGACGGTCAGCGCCTGCGCGCAGTTGGGCGAGACCACGAACGAAATCGGCTGTGCACCGCTTACCCGTACGCGCTGCGCCGCGCCGTGAATCGTAGCGAACTCGAGCACCTTCGGATTGACCGCGAGCGGCGGCGCGACGGTAACGCTCACCGCGTGTGCGACGCCGTCGGCTTCCACCCCGAACGCGCAGGTTGAGCCGCTTGCACTGCTCCGAATCGGCGTGACCGTGTAAACTCCGGCCGAGCCGCTCACGGTCACCACGCCTGCGCACGCCGAGTCGTCGAGCCGATACGTTGTCGCGCCGTTAATGCGCACAGTTTGCGGCGGAGCGATCGGACTCGCGAAGTTGAGGGCGTGGAGCGTCATCGGCTCGAATGGCGGCTTGACTTCCAGCGGCTTCTTGCCGACTGCGACCTGGACTTTCGTCGTCTCACGGTTCGACGAATGAATCGTAATCGCGCACGACTTGCCGTTGCTGGAGCGCTCCGGCGTCACGGTATACAGCGCGGTCCCGGTGACCCGCACCACGTTCTTGCAATCCGAGGTATCGAGGACGTACGGCAGGCTCCCGCCGATCACGAGGAACTGTTCGGCCGCCGCGTCGCGGTTGGCAAAGTCCAGCTTATGAGGAATGGCCGTCAGCGGGAATCGAACGATGGGAGTGACCCAAACTTCGACCGCTATCGCTTGACCGTCGGGGGTTCGCACCGTCATGGCGCATCTGCCCGTGGCTGCCGTGGCAGTGATGTCCCATTTGGTTTGTGTTGGATATTCAAAGGCGAGTACGGCATGGGATAGGAGTCCCGCTCCCACGCAAGGCGAGATGCTCAAGATGCGTGGGGTACCCCCGCCATGCGCCCACCAGTCAGTCGTCTGCGAAGGGAAGACCAAAAGCGGATCTTCAAT
>JASHPI010000151.1 GCA_030038215.1 Vulcanimicrobiota bacterium
GGTTGGGCCGCCGCAGGAACGGCGCTCATCAGGGTCGTCCCGGCGAAGGCTAGCCCTAAGATCAGGCTGGTAAAACGCTTGCTTGTCATCTTCTGTCTTTTCATCCCCCAGGAACATTGAACCCTAATCTGCCGAGCAAAGTCATCGAGTACCGATTAGCGTACCATTAAGCGCGCGTGAGAGCACTGCTCGACCAGGAGACCGAACGAGCGGGAAGGGGAGCCTCCAAGCAGTTCGTGAAGGTACGTTCTGGAGGTACAGATGCGTATGACGGATTCATCGAAGGGCTTGACCCGCGGCAAGTTCGTCCGAGGCACCATCGTCCTGCCGGCGCTGGCCGGATTGCTCGTCGCCGGCACGTTGCCGGCCGAGGCTAAGGGCTCCAAGGCTCAGTTCAAGTACCAGACGACACCGAACAACGGGCATAAGTGCTCGCAATGCACCTTCTTCATTGCCGGCAGCTCGGCGACGGCTAACGGCACCTGCAAGATCGTAGACGGCTCGATCAGCCCGAGCGGCTGGTGCACCGCCTTCTCAGCAAAATCCAGCTAAACGCTCGTTCCATCTTTCGAGACCCTGCTTTAGTCCAGATCGAAGAGGCGAGGGCCGAAGTTCACTGCGGGGTCTCGAAGAGGGCGGCGGCGCCCATGCCGCCGCCAATGCACATCGTTACGACAACGTACTTCTCGCCGCGACGGCGCCCTTCAATGAGCGCGTGCATCGTCATGCGGGCGCCGGTCATGCCGTAAGGATGACCGATCGAGATCGCTCCGCCGTCAACGTTGAACCGGTCGTTCGGAAGCCCGAGCACATCCCGGCAGTAGACTGTCTGGACGGCGAAGGCTTCGTTCAGTTCCCATAAACCGATGTCGCCAACCGTTAGGCCGTGCTGCTCGAGTAGCTTCGGCACCGCGTAGATCGGGCCGAGCCCCATCTCGCCCGGATCGCATCCCGCGACGGCGAAGCCGCGATAGATGCCCAGCGGCGCAAGGTTACGCTGCTGCGCGAGCGCTTTATCCATCACCACCACTGCCGCACCACCGTCGGAGAGTTGCGACGAGTTCCCCGCAGTAATCGAGGTGTTGTCAATCCCCGGCACGGCGCCTTTGAGCGAGGCCAAGCCTTCGAGCGTGGTGTCGGGGCGATTGCCCTCGTCCTTGCGCAGTTCAACGTGCCGTTCGGTCACCGCGCCGCTCTCTCTGTCCTGATCGTATTTCCACGACTCCATCGGCACGATCTCGGCATCGAAACGCCCTACCGCTTGTGCCGCGGCGGTGCGCTGCTGGCTCTGCAGTGCGTACTCGTCCTGACGCTCGCGAGAGATATCGTATTTTTTGGCGACGTTGTCGGCCGTGTAGAGCATCGGCATGTAGATGTCGGGCGTGTGCCGCAGCAACCAGTCTTCGGTGTAGAACTGTAAGTTGAGGTTGCTCTGCACCATGCTGATCGACTCCACGCCGCCGGCTACCACGATGCCGGCCTCGTCGGCGATCACGCGTTTAGCCGCCACCGCGATCGCATCCAAGCCCGAGGCACAGTAGCGGCTGATCGTTTGTCCGGGGACCGTCACCGGACAGCCGGCGCGTAACGCCGCGGTCCGTCCGATGTTGTTTCCGGTCGCACCTTCGGGCAGACCGCACCCCATCACCACGTCGTCGACCTCGGCCGGATCGACTTGGGCGCGTTCCATCGCGTGCTTAACCGCGTGACCTGCCATGGTGGCGCCGGGGGTTTGATTGAAGGCGCCGCGAAACGCGCGCCCGATCGGCGTGCGCGCGGCCGAAACGATGACCGCTTCAGGCATTGACGAGTTCCTCCGCCGTCGGCGTCCCGGCAAAGCTGCCGTGCTTCTCGGCAATCTCTGCGAGCAACGATGAGGGCGTCCACTGGGGTCCGAACTGCTCGGCGAACTCGACGATGCGCGCGTAGACGCGATCGACGCCGATCTCGTCGGCGTACCACATCGGACCGCCGTGATGCGGCGGGAAGCCGTAACCGTAGACGTAGACGATGTCGATGTCGCCGGGCCGTAGCGCGATGCCTTCCTCGAGCAGGTACGCGCCGCGATTGACGAGCGCGAAGAGCAGGCGGTCGCGAATCTCGTCATCGTCGACCTCCCGCGGCGCGATGCCCGCCTGGCGCGCCTCCTCCGCGAAAAGCGCTTCAACTTCGGGGTCCGGGATCGGCTCGCGTCCCTTGCCGACGCTTTTGTCGTATTTGAAATACCCGGCCAGCGTCTTCTGCCCGAGGCGCTTGCCTTCCACCAGGCGCTCGAGCACTCGCGTACGCCCTTGCGCGGCTTCGCCGCGCGATTTTTGAATATGCCAGGCGACGTCGAGTCCGGAGAGATCGCTCATCGCGAATGGACCCATCGGAAACCCGAAGTCTTTCATCACGCGATCGATGCGCGCGGGCGCCACGCCCTCCTCCGCCAGCGCAACCGCCTCACGCACGTAATCGAACACCATTCGATTGCCGATAAAGCCGAAGGCGTTGCCTGAAAGGACCGCTTTTTTGCGCAAGCGCTTGCCGAGCGCGAAGGCCGTCGCCAGCGTTTGCGGCGAACTGCGCGCGCCGCGAACGATCTCGAGCAGCGGCATGATGTTGGCCGGCACGAAGAAGTGTAACCCGATGACGAATTCCGGCCGTTGCGTCTGCGCGGCTAAATCGTCGACGTCGAGCGTAGACGTATTGGTGGCCAGGATCGCTCCGGGCTTGGCGACCGCGTCCAGCCGGCGAAAGACCTCGCGTTTCACCCCGATCTCCTCGAAGACGGCTTCGACGATGACGTCGGCGTCCGCGAGCTCGTTCCAATCGTCGGTGAAGGTGACCGATTGGGCGCGCGCCCAGGCTTCTTCTTGCGTGAGGCGCCCCTTCTGCACCTGGTACATGAACATGCCCATCGTGGTCTGACGAGCTTTTTCCACGGCTTCGTCGTTCGTGTCGACGACGACGACGGGAATGCCGGCTTGCGCGAAGGTGATTGCGATCCCACTGCCCATCGTGCCGGCGCCCACCACGCCGGCCTTCGCGACGGGCAGCGCTTCGGCTGCAGGTAGCCCTGGGATCTTCGGAAGTTCGCGTTCGGCAAAGAAGAGATGACGTAGGGCGAGCGACGGCTGGGAGCGGACCAGCTCCTCGAAGAGTCGCGCTTCGCGCGCTAACCCAAACGCGAAGGACATCTCCACCGCCGCCTGCACCGCGTCGATCAGTTTGTGCGCAGCAAACCCGCCCTGTTCTTCGGACGGCACCATCTTGTGCGCTTGCGAGACGACAAACGGCGCGGCCTGTGCCGTGATGCCCTTGCCGATGATCGCTTTGAGCTCCGAGACGCGTCGCTTGCGCGGCGCGTGTTCGCTGGGGTGTTCGAGCACGCCCTTGGCAAGGGCCACGCTTTGCTCGACGACGTCGCCCGGCGTCACCTCGTCGATGATGCCAAGCTGGGCCGCGCGCTCGGCCGAGACCGACGACCCCTTCAGCATAAACTCGAGCGCGGCTTGGGCGCCGATCAGGCGCACCAGCCGCTGCGTGCCACCCGCGCCGGGCAAGAGTCCGAGGCGTATCTCCGGCAGACCCAGTTTCGAGCGCGCGGTAGCACTGCGGTAATCGCACGTCAGCGCCAACTCTAGGCCGCCGCCCAGGCAATTACCGTCGATCGCCGCGAGGAAGGCCTTCTCGCTGTGCTCGATCGCCGCTATGACGTCGCGCACCGTCCTGGTTTCGGGCGTTGGCTCGCTGTTGAAGTCGTTGACGTCGGCGCCCGCGCTGAACAGACCGTTGGCGCCGGTTAAGACGATCGCCTCGACCGAGGCTTCGCCCTCCGCAGCGCCGAGCGCGTCGAGCAACTGCGCGCAGTACGTAAACGAAAGCGCGTTGACCGGCGGATTGTCGAGCGTGATAACCCGGACCGGGCCGTCATCGCGTACCTGAACCTGCGCCATACTCCCTATCCTGTTAAGCGGTTACCGCGAGCTTGCGATCGAGGTCGAGCTGTGCCTCGCTCACTCCCATCACGTCGGCCGCGCCGTCGATGATCTGCCGCTTGTACCAAGCGGCTTGCGAAAGGACGTGCGTAGAGTAAAACTTCGCGGTTGCGAGCTTGGCCTTGTAGAACTCGGCGTCGGCATCGCCGCTTGCGATCTTCGCGGCCGCAATTTCGGCGGCCCGCGCCATCTGCCAGCCGCCTGCGACTACGCCCCAGAGGCGCAGGTAGGGAACCGAGCACGCAAAGGCTCTGTGTAGATCGCCCATCGCGCTCATGCCGATCGACTGAGAGGTTTCGTTGAGCGCGGTCAGTGCCTTACCGAGGGCTTCGCCGATGCCCTTCACGACCGCGTTCTGGTGCCCTGCGCATCGCTTGGCAACCTCCTCCATGCGCTTGCCGACGCTCTTTGCGGTCGCGCCCATGTCGCGCAAGAGCTTGCGGCCCACGAGGTCGAGTGCTTG
>JASHPI010000152.1 GCA_030038215.1 Vulcanimicrobiota bacterium
GGAGCTCCCCAATCACTTCCGCCGGCTTGAGCTCGAGCTCATTGGGCAGCTCGCCGTATGCGTAGACGCTGGTGCGAATGCCGAACCGCAACAAGAAGTCGGCGAGCAAGGGGCGCAGCATTGCCGTGCAGAGGACGGCGGCACGATCGCGCGGAGTACGCGCTGTGTAGGCTTCGATGCGATCGCGTACGGCGAGCGCCGTCGAGGGCGCCGACCCCTCGGGGCCGTAAGAACTCCAGCTTGCCACCAGACGTTGCTCGAAATCGGCGCCGAAAATCGCGGGCTCCAACCGAACGTGAGCGCGTCGGCGCAGCAAGTCCGGCACAATCGCGCGCCGCGCCGCCTCGGCGAGCTCACGCGGGTCGTGCGTACGGGCGTCCAGCATGGCTTCGAGGACCGCAACCGGATCGCGCGGCCATGCCCCCTCTCGAAGAAGGTGAGAGAAGGCGCGATGGACAGCCGAGAACGGCAGCCCGTCGCCGCCGATCTCCTTCACCAGCGCAGGCACGCTTGATCGCAAATGTTCAAGGAGCGTCTGCAATTCTTGGCGGCCTACGAGCTCCACTGCGTGCATGCGCGCGATCTCAGCTAAATGCGAACCGAGGACCGAAATTGGATCGAAGACCAAAGCACCCGCATTGATGGCACGCTCGCGCTCGTCGGACGCGATCCAAGCGCCAGGCAAGCCATAGACCGGCTCGCGCTCGATACGCGCGCTGAAGTGCGAAAGGACCGTCTCGTCTGCCACCGCTAGCAAGCACTCCATGTCCAGCCGTCCGGCTCCAGCTAAGCGATCGCGCACGCGGATCGCGTACGTCCTCGGGTCGCGCGCAAGGTCGTCGCGCAGACGGACTCCAGGCAAGACAATTCCCACATCGGCTGCGAGCGCGCGGCGGACTTCGCCGATACGGTCGAGCAACGCTTCGGAAAGCGGCGGCATAAGCAGCTGCGCCAGATCAGCGCCGATCTCGATCGCGATTGCATCAACGCCAACGAGACCGAGTGCAAGCTCGGGGCGTCGCATGGCGCTACGTTTCACCCGCTCGCGCGCGTTTTCGGACTGAGCTTCGCGCCGGCTGCGATCGCGAGCCGCTGCCTGCGCAACCACGATGGCGCCCGCTCCTAAAAGGAGGAAGAGCGGGCGAGGAAGCGCAGGAACAAGCACCAGCGCGAGCAACAAGCCGCCGGCACCGCGCAGGACGTCGGGACGTGCAAAGAGTTGCGTCGCCAGGTCCGCGCCAAGCGCGCCGTCCGACGAGACTCGCGTCACCATCATGCCCATCGCCGTCGAAATGAGAAATGCCGGTAGCGTCGTCACGAGGGCGTTCCCAATCGAGAGCAGCGCGAACGTGTGCAGTGCGTCCAGCAGTGAGAGGCCATGGTACGCGATGCCGACGACTACACCACCAGCGAGATTGAGCGCGACAATAATCAGCGCCGCAATCGCGTCGCCCTTGACGAACTTTCCGGCGCCGTCCATCGCGCCGTAGAAATCGGCCTCGCGCTGAACTAGGTCGCGCTTGCGTCGCGCACTATCGGCGTCGATAAGACCGGCATGCAAATCGGCGTCTATCGCCATCTGCTTGCCCGGCATCGCATCGAGCGTGAAGCGAGCCGCCACCTCGGCAACGCGTTGGGAACCGCTTGCGATCACGACGAACTGAATCGTCACCAAGATCGCAAAGACGATCAGACCGACGATAAGATTACCTGCAACCACAAAGGCACCAAAAGCGGGAATGATCGATCCGACGCCGCCTACCAGAGCACCATGCGTCAAAATAAGCCGCGTCGCGGAGACATCTAACGAGAGGCGAAAGAGCGTGGCCACCAGCAGGGCCGGCGCGAATGCCGAGAACTCGAGCGGATCGTCGACAGTAACCGACAGCAAAAGCACCAAAGCCGAACCGAAGATATTAACGCCAAGTAGCAGGTCCAGTAGCCACGGCGGCAGCGGCACAATCAAGATCGCCACAACCGCCAGCAAAAGCCCTGCGAATACGTAGACGGCGTTGCGACTCCGCTCAGTATACACTACGGCGAAAGCTCTCTGCTGCGCGCAAGTGCCGTTACGACCTCGGCGACCGCCAGATAATGCAAGGGCGGAATCGGTTCGCCAGCGCGTCCCTCCGCGTAAAGCGCCCGCGCCAATGCAGGGCTCTCGACGATTGAGATGTTATAATTCGCCGCAAACCGTCGAACGCGCAAGGCTGCTTCGCCGAGCGCGCGCACCAACACGCGCGGCACGCTCACTTCTGGAGGCCGGTATTCGAGGGCCACCGCGACGTGCGCCGGGTTGACGACAACGAACGACGCGTCTTTTACACGCGCCAACGCACCGCGCAAGCAAGCTCGGTGTATCGATCGGCGTCGCCCGCGCACGAGCGCGTCACCCTCTTGCTCCTTCACCTCTTCCTTCCGTTCCGCGAAGCTCATCCGCAGTTTGCGCAGCCAGGCGCTACGCGCCGAAGCGTACTCAGCGATCGAACAGAGCAACCCGACGGCACAGGCCACAAATGCCACGTGTTGAGCCGCCGTCGCGCTCTCGGCTGCGACCTGGGCGAGCGCGCTCGCCGTAACGACGGCAGCGAGGCACGACGCGATCGCCGGGATCATCCCGGCTGTCGCGATCGTAAAGGCAAGCGAGGCGCGCGCTGAATGCATTAACGTTTCGAGCGAAAGAATGCGTTTGATACCCTCAGCAGGATCGAGCCGCTCAGACTTAGGTGCGATCGACACAAATGTGAGCCCGCCGCTCTGAAAGAGCGCGGCCAACATTCCAGCCGCAGCGGCACATGCTACGGGAATAAGCGCGGTGGAGAAAAGCGCAACGCACGTCGCAACCGGCGTAATGCCTGCAGCCGCGACGGCAACCGCCTCGCCGGCATACTTGCCGATCGCAGGCGCGATCGCGATGATCGCGAGCGCCGCCGCCGCAAATGCCAGATTTGCTCCGAACTCTGCTGAGCGCGCGACGTTGCCTTTGCGCTTCGCCTTTGCGATGCGCTGTGGCGTTGCCTCGAACGACTTCTCTGCCTCGGCGCTCACCTCGGTCCGCCAGGAATTGCCAGTAAGCTCTGCGGCGTATGCTGCGCGATCAAAGGAGCCGCAATGGTCGTCGCCACTAACGCCGCGGCCAATGCCAGCGGGAAGGCGAGCGTGAAGCTTCCAAAACGCGGAACAGCTCGCGAGATCGCACCGACCGCGATCTGGACGACGAAGGCCAGCCCGATCGCTGGGGCCGCAACCTGTAGGGCGACGCTCATAATCGCGCTCGCGTAGGCGGCCGCGAACGTCAGCCACGAGTGCGGCTGCACCGGCGCGCCGGGCGGCAGGCTTGCAAAACTCTGCGCGAAGGCCAGCAACGTCAACCGATACGCCCCCGAGAGGAAATAGCTGCCGGTGAATGCGAGCGACCAAATACGCCCGAATCCGCTCGGCGCTACGAGTTGGAGACTCGGCGCGATAGCTTTTACGCCAACGTAGTCGTCAACGGCGCGGCCCCCGGAATACGCGCCATCGTAGACGACCGATGCCGCCATCCCAATTGCGCTTCCGATCAGAAACTCGACCATGAAAGCTACGATAAACGCGCCGCTGGCGAGAGCTGTGGCAGCTTCATTAAGGCTCGGTGCGATCGCGACAGCGAGAAAGAGCGCCAACGCCGCGCGGACCGGGGATGGTACACTCGGATGCGAGAACCCGGGAGCACGAAAGACAAAGCCCGCGCAGCGAGCAAATACCAGCATCGCGATCATTGCACGCTCGTCAGCGCAGGAATCATCTCGAGCGCTCGATCGAAGAGATTTGCCAATAGCTGCATGGCCAGCTTGCCGCAGAAGGCTGCCACTACTCCAACCGCAATGACTTTTGGCAGGAGTGTCAGCGTCTGCTCCTGGACCTGCGTTGCAGCCTGAACCACAGCGACGGCAGTTCCAACCAAAGCGGCAATCCCGAGAATGGGCAGCGCAATGGCTGCAGTCGTCACGAGCGCATCGTGGAGCAAAGCGTCGAGGACATCCACGCCTCGATGCTACCGGCGGGCCATTACCTCAGCATTATCGCATTATTGTGGAGCGCCA
>JASHPI010000153.1 GCA_030038215.1 Vulcanimicrobiota bacterium
GAGAACGCCGCGCTCTCGCACGCCGCGCGCGAAGTTCTGGCCGAGATCGAGCGTCTGCGCGCGCCGTTCTTCGCCGAGATCGTTCGCGGCACGAAGCGCCTGCCGAGCGAAGTTGAGGAAGCGCTCTGGCAGTTGGTGGCGGCCGGCCTGGTGACGGCCGACGGTTTCGATGCCTTACGCGCGCTGAGCGACGCCAAGCGCCGTCTTGGAGAGAAGGGGCTGCGCGCCCGGCCGCGCTCCTCGGGTGGGCGTTGGGCGCTGCTGCAAGCAACGACCGAAACGATTGACCGCGACGCGTTCGCGCGACGGTTGCTCGCGCGTTGGGGCGTCGTTTTCCGCGATGTGATCGCGCGCGAAAGCCTAGCTCCGCCCTGGCGGGAGCTGCTCGCGGCGCTGCGGCGGATGGAGGCACGCGGCGAGATCCGCGGCGGACGTTTCGTCGCCGGATTCGTCGGCGAGCAGTTTGCCTTGCCGGAGGCGCTCGATGCGCTGCGCGCGATTCGCCGCACCGGCGATGAGTCGGAGCTGGTGCGAATCGGCGCTTACGATCCGCTCCAGCTCGAGGGCGTCATTCTCCCGCGCTCTCCCGACACGCCCGATCGGGCTCTTCGCTCGGTTTCCTAAGGCTAACACTTGCCGCCGGCGTGTTTGCCGGCGTAGATCTCGATCACGCCGCTCGCGGCGGCGGGGACGTCCTGACCCTTGAGGAGCGACCCGATGCCGCCGATCACGCCGCCGTACGGGCTCTTCTTGGCGACGATATAGCACGGCGTAAACTTCACCGTGAAACCCTCGATCGTGGCCTGGCCAAAGGCGGTGTAGGAATCGCCCGGCACGATCTTCTTGGCCCCGAGGCCGCCGCCGGCAGGCACGTTGGTGCCGAAGTACGTTCCGCCCGAAATCGCCAGTTGCAGGTAGAAGATCGCCGTCCCAGGCCCGAGCTTGGGCATCTTGTCGTAGTCGCTCGTGCTGCTGGTGAGTTTCATCTTCACCGACGGGTCGGCGCTGGGGTATTCGATCGTACCCCCGAACCCGCCGAAGGCGGGAATGCAGAGTTTGCCGCCCTGCGTACGCAGCGTTTCGGTTAGGCTGGCATACTCTTTGGTCGTTTTTTGGCCCTTACAGGAAGGCGGGACCGCCTCGGGCAGAACGACGGAGCGCGGCGGCGCGCCAACCAGCGCGCTCGCCGCCGACGGATTTCCTGCGGGAAGCAATCCGCTCCCATGCTGCGCGCACGCACCGAGCAGTGCCGTCGCGAGGAGGCCACCCCAACGGCGTAGTGAGAGGCGTGTGGCAGACATGAAGACCTCCGAGCTCGTCTCACGAAAGGAATGAGCCGCTCTCACTCTACCGGAGCGACCGTCAGGCAATCGTCAGTCCTCGCCCGGCGTTAGATCGATTTCGAAGTAGCGCACGTCACGCGGCGTGTCGGCGAGGTTCGGATGAATCACGGCCGCGGGGCGCAGACCCGCGTCACGGAAGCCGCATTTTTCGAAGACGCGCGCGCTGGCCCGATTATCGATGTCGCAGACGCCCCAAATGCGGCGCAGGGAAAGATCCGACCGCGCGAATTCGAGCACCGCGGCCAAGGCTTCCGGTACGATGCCTGCTCCCCAGTGCGAGCGAGCGAGCACGAAGCCGACATTGCCCACGTCCCGCTCGATCCGCAGCTCGATCATTCCAACGGGCAGCGGCTCGTCGAGCTTTCGGATCGTCCACGAGCTCGATTTGCCGGCCGCAGCCGCCGCGATGCGCGCTGCGAGCGCGGCTTGCGTCTCGGCCAGCGTCGTCGCCGGGCGCCACGCAAGATACTTCGTCACGACCGGATCGGTCGCATACGCATCAAAGACCGCTCGCGCATCCTCGATCTTCAGCGGGCGCAGCTCGAGACGTGCCGTTTGCATCGATCATCGTGCCGCCGGCGCCAGGCGCGCTTCGCCGGCGGTCGCCAGGGCGTTCAGATCGTCGAACGTTTGATATTCGGCTGCGGTCGGACGTTGGTAGGCGCCTTCGAGCGAGTTCAGCAGGAAGCCGAGCTGTTCCCGGATCTTTGTTGGGTGCAGCACGTCGCTTTCACTCGAATGAATGTCGAGCTGAATCAAGTCGCTCACATCCTCGTGCTGGGTCATCGCGGCCGCGATCGCGCGGTCCAGACGATCCATCGCACCGCGAATCTGCAACTCTAAGGCTAGACGCGCGGCCAGATCGCCCGCGGTGGGATGGAGACGCGGATCGAGACGAACGGTCAGCGGCGCGCGCAGCGTCTGCCCGCCGTACTGCAGCACGGCGGTATAGGTGCCGGGCACGATCGTGGGACCATCGCCGGAGTCGGGGAAGTCGTCGGTGGGCGAAATGCGAAAGCCCGGCGGGTCGTACGCGGGCGCGTAGCGCAGATCCCACTGAAACGCGTTCATACCTGCTTCGACGGACGTGAGTTTCTCGAGCGCGCGCTGGCGGTCTTGCGCCGCGTCGAGATTCTCCTCTTGTTCGGGCGTGAGCTTACGCTCGTGCTTATTCTCCGGATGTAACGTAAAACTACGAACGACGGCACCGTTCGAGTCGAGAAATGAGAGGGAGAGCGGCGTCTTTCCGTTATAGCCGGGCGGCAGGTTGAAGAAGACGGCCGCGCCGTATTGCGGGTTTTCACCGAGCCGGTACTCATAGTTCGGAAGCGAGGAGAAGTTCGGGCCGCCGTACGCATTCGAGAGCCAGGCCGTCTCTGGAGTGAAGAGCTGGAGCGTGGTCGTGGAGAGCGTGGTTTGCCGCGCGAGCTGCTCGAGCAGCGAGATGTCGTCCATGATCCAAAATGCGCGGCCATGGGTCGCGGCCACGAGCTCTCCCTCGCGAACGTCGATGGCCAGATCGCGAACCTGCACGCTCGGAAGGTCCAGCGTCAGCGGCTGCCATTGTGCGCCGCCGTCGAAGCTCACGTAGACGGTGCTGCGTGTGCCGGTGAAGAGCAAGCGCGGCTCGCGCGGATCTTGACGCACCACGAAGACGTATTGATTGTCGGGAAGCCCGGCCGTGATGGCGGTCCAATGCGCTCCATAATCCGTCGTCTCGTAGACGTAGGGATGAAAATCGTCCCACATGTAGCGCGAGGCGCTCAGATAGGCCGTGCCCTTATTCGCGTGGGACGGCTCGATCGAGCTGATCTGCGCCCATTCCGGCAGCTGCGGCGGCGTAACGAGCGACCAATGCGCGCCGTGGTCGGTCGTGACGTGGACGAGCCCGTCCGCGGAGCCGGCCCAGAGTACGTTGGCATCGAGCGGCGAGACCGCGAGCGATGAGATGTCCGGGAACGTCTCGGCACCCGTCTCGTCGTTGTCGATTGGGCCGCCGGTAACTCCCTCGGTGCTCGGGTCGTTGCGCGTGAGATCGGGGCTGAGAATCTTCCAGGTTTGGCCTTGATCCATGCTCGAGAAGACGACTTGCGATCCGACGAGCAGCTCGCGCGGATCGGCCGGCGAGAAGAAGATCGGATGCGTCCATCCGAAGCGGTACTTGGTTTCGGCCGAGGAGGCGCCCGACATATAACGCGGCCATGGACTGACGTTCTTCGCATCGCCGGTGACGCGGTCGAGGCGAACGAACGAGCTGTAGTAGCCCGCGCCGTAGGTCACGAACCGATTGCCGGGCAGGGGCGCGACGAACGTGCTTTCGCCGAGCGCGACATTATACCAATCGCCCGGCCCGATTCCCGGACCGACGGCCGCGCTCGGCCCCTCGAACGCGCCTTCGTCTTGGGACGCGCCATAGACGTGGAACGGAAACTGATCGTCGATGGCCACGTGATAGAACTGGCCCGTCGGCTGATTGTGAACGCTGCTCCAGGTATCGCCGCCATCAACCGACACGGTTCCGCCGCCGTCGTTGCCCGCGAGCAAGATCTTCGGGTTGTGGGGATTGATCCAAATGATGTGGTTGTCGCCGTGGGGCAGGTCGACCTCGCTCCACGTCTTGCCGCCGTCTTTGGTTCGGTAGATTGCGTCGACTTCCGGAGCGTAGGCGACTTGGGAATTAGTGGGGTCGACGAAGATCGCCATGTAGTAGAAAGCCCGCTGGCGCAGCTTCATCTCCGAGTTGACGCGCTTCCATGTCGCACCGGCATCGTCCGAACGAAAGACGCCGCCTTCGTGCGCCTGCACGATTGCATAGACGATGCGCGGATTGCTTGCCGCGACCGAGACGCCGATTTTGCCGAGCACGCCGCTCGCAAAGCCGGGATTCTTGCTAATGTTCGTCCAGTGCGCGCCGCCGTCGGTCGTCTTGTAGAGACCGCTGCCCGGTCCGCCGCTGGTGAGCTTCCATGGAACGCGCTGGGCCTGCCACATCGCCGCATAGAGGGCGCGCGGATTGCGTCGATCCATCACGAGATCGACGCCGCCGGTATTCTCGTCTATGAAGAGCACCTTGTGCCAGCTCTTGCCGCCATCGACCGTTTTGAAGACGCCGCGTTCGGCGTTGGCTTTGAACACGTGGCCCATCGACGCGGCGTAGACGATATTCGGATTGTGCGGATCGATCACGAGCTTGGCGATCATGTGCGTATCGCGCAAGCCCGCGTACGACCAGGTCTTTCCGGCGTCGGTGCTCTTGTAGACGCCGTCGCCGCTGGCGAAGTCGCTGCGAATGTCGGCCTCACCGGTGCCGGCGTAAATGATCTTCGGGTCCGACGGCGCAACCGCCAGCGCGCCGATCGCGTAGGCGGTGTTGGGAATCTTGCCATCGGTAATGTTTGTCCAGCTCACGCCGTAGTTGGTGCTCTTCCAAACGCCGCCTTGAACGCCGCCGAAGTAGAAGAGGTTCGGCTCGCTGGGGACGCCCGCGACGGCGACCGCACGGCCGCCGATGAAGGGCCCGATGCTGCGCCAGGAGAGCTTGCTTGTCAGCTGCTCGACCGGCGACTTGGGCGCGTCGGCGCGGGCTCCAACCGGCGCGGCGACAACCAGTAGCGAAATGATAGCAACGGCAAGACGCTTCATGCGGCGATATCGCCCGGCAAAGCTGGAAAACCCTTCACCTTCACGCGCGCTTGTGGCTATGATGGAGTGATGTATCTCCTCGCGCAAATGCTTGCCCTCGCGGCCGGTGTGGCCGCAGGCCCGCAATTCTCCGTTGCCGTGTTGCCGCTGACGGCGGCAGATCCCGGCATTCCCTACGAAGTGCTCCCCACGCAAAGCGAGCTGCAGACGATGACGAGCGCGGTACGTGCCGGCCTGGAAAAGGGCGGCATCACGCTGGTTGCGCTGGGGGATGCCGCAGCAACCAAGTGTTACGACGAAGTATGCGCGCAGAAAGTTGGGCGCGAGCGTCACGCGCGCTACGCGGTCTTTGGGAGCGTCGCTCGTCTCATGGCCGTGTGGTGGAGCACCGATCTAAGCGTCGTCGACGTCGGCACCGGCAAACTGCTAGGCGATCTTCGCGTCGACTATAAGGGCGACGTCCTCTCGATGGAGCATGGAGCGAGTTACATCGGCGGCTGCGTGGCGCGATCCCTCAAGAAGGAAGAGCCCTGCCGTAACGTCGAGCGAAACACGCTTCCCCAGTAGGCAGTTACGTTTTCTGGGGAGGGCGCGTCAGCCGACGGACGGCGATGCGGGCGATCGTCACCGGGTGCGTCAGCGCAGTGAGGATTTGGCCGAGCGGCGTGTCAGGCTCGTGAAAGACGCCTAGTTGCCGGAACACTAATGCGCGGTCGTAGTAGACGCGCTCGCCCGCGAGTCGATCTTGTGCGTCGAAGGTGAAGACGCCGCAGAGCGGCACCGCTACCGTGCGCCCCGTGCCGGGCAGGCCGCGCCATGTGCCGTCGTGAGTGCCGCGGATCACGACTTCGAGCACCACGCCGTCGTGCGTCATGTGTTCGCGCTGGACGTCGACGCACAGGTCGGGAACCGCTTGGAACAAATCCTGGTAATGCTCGCGCACGGCATCGTGCCCGACGAAGTGTTCGCTACAGGGCTCGTCGTCATAGCGGGCAGTCTCTCCGAACGGCGCCATGATCACGTTCAGGTCGTGCTCGTTCTCGCCCTTGACGTGCTCGCGAACGAGCGCCAAGCGCGCTGCTGATCGTTGATCCAGCTCCATC
>JASHPI010000154.1 GCA_030038215.1 Vulcanimicrobiota bacterium
ATTCCGGAGCCGTTGCTCGACGCGCGTAGTTGCGCGGCCAGCCAACTCTGACCGTAGTTGCGCAGCCGCTCCTTCACGATCGGCAAGAGATCTGCGTTGCCGGTCACTTCGAACTCGCTCATGAGACAGCAGGCCGCGCGGAAGTCGTAGCCCAGCCGCTCGAAAGTCTTGCACGCCTCACGCAAAAGCGCGAGGCCGCGCCCTTTGTTGCCGAGCGCGATCTCGACGCTGCCGATCGACTGGGTCGTGACAGCTTCGCGATGCAGGTCACTGCGCGCGCGACTCGCGGGCGTGCTTAACTCTCGGTAACGCGTCAGGTACGCGGCGGATCTGGCGGTGTCCAGGCGGCTGAACAACTCGGCCAGCATCAACAGCCCGATGCATTCTTCGCGGCTCGCCGCTTCCCAACTAACCTCGCTTGCGAGGAGTTCCGCTTCGTCCAGCTCGACGCGCGACCAGCGATGCTCGCCCAACGAGCGCGCGAGCGCGGCGCGATCGCAAGCTGCGACGACTTTCCAGGCTACGCTGCCCGCGACGGCGGACGCCTGTTTCAGATGACGACCGGCGTTGAAGTAGTCGCCCGCCAGCGCTTTGGCCCATCCTACGTCGCAGTGCGTCTCGCAAAGCTTCGGCGCGAAATCGGCGGCCCAGGCCGCGCCGGAGAGCTGCCGGTCGATCTCCGCGATCGCCCCGGGAATCGCGCGTTCGCGCGCCAGGTGAGCGAGTTGTGCCGTCGCCGATGCCCGAAGTTCTCCAAAGGCAGTCTCGGCAGGAACCAGCGCGCGCAAGAGCTCGATGAGACGCTGCGCCTGTTCTTCGAAGCGCTCCTCGCATCCCAGAATCAGCGTTTCGGCGTAAAGCGCGTGGAGGCGCGCACTGCGCGACCGTGCCTGCCGAGCAAGCTCGAGAAAACGCCGGGCTTCGGTGCAGTCTTTCGCGCGCACGCAACGCCGGACGTAAGCACAGCCCACGACGGCCAGTAATTCCCGGTCGCCGCGCCGGCGCGCGCTTTTGAGAGCTGCCTCCAGACGCCCCTCGGAGTCCGGCAAAGAGTGAAATCGCAGACGCCCAATAGAGGGCGTCTTCTTTACGGCGCTCACAAAAACCGATTTTCGAAGCAGGGCGAGGCTCGGCCTGCTTACGCCAACGGCAAACGGCTGCGGTTATTCCGGACGGACCAGGTGCTCTGCCGCCGCGAGGTCCGCGCTCAGTGAGCGCGCGATGGTTTCGCTCGCCAAGAGGGCCGGCACGACGCCGATCGCCTCGAGCAGTGCCAGCGATCTCCAGGCGAACGGGAAGCCGTGCGCTTGCGCCAACGCGCCGAAGAGCGTCGGCGTCACGAACGCAGCCACCAGCGTCCACGTCAGGCCCACCCCCAGCGCGCTGCCGGCGTTCTCGTTGCCGCCGATCTCCGCGAACGCGCAGACGCTCAGGCCGAGCCAGCCTTCGGCGGTGAAGCCGAGGCCGGCTGCGAGCGCGGCCGCAAGCCAAAACGGGGACCCGGCAGCAATCGACGAGACTCCGAACGCAATTGCCGCGGTCGCTATGCCGATGATTCCCAGCGGTATGGCACGGCTGCCTTTGAAGAGGTGATCGCTGCCCCATCCCCACCCCAGGCGGCCCGCGATCGCGGCAATCTGCGCCAAGGTGAAGAGCGCGACCGCCACCGGGACGGCGTAACCCCAGTGAATAACCGTCAGCGTCAGAAAGCCCATCAGCGCGAACTGAGCGCACATCAGGACCATCGAGGCGACCGTCAGCAAAATTAGCCGGACGTTGCGCGAGATTCGTACCATCTCGATCAACATAGCGCGCACCGAGACGCGTTCGCCTTGGAGCTCGACCGGCTCGCGATAGAAGATCGAAGCGAGTCCGCAGGCAAGCAGCGTGATGATTCCGCAGATTGCCAGCGCTGCCTGATAGTGGAAGTGCAGCGCAATCGCCGGGAGGAGCACGCCCGCCAACGCGCCCGCGAACGGCACTCCGCACTGGCGTATCCCCATCGCCAGACCACGCTCCTCTGGTTTGAAAAAGAAGATGATCGCGTGGCTGCCGGCCGGGGTCACGGCGGCAAAGCCGATTCCGTAAATGAGCAACCAACAGAGCAGCCAGGTGAAGTTTGCGACCAACGATGCCGCGATGAGTGCGAGACCCATGATGACGCCGCTCCACAGCACCACCGCCTTGTCGCCGAAGCGGTCGGTCAGCATACCGGCGACCGCCGTCATGCCGACGGAGCCGATCATCTGGACCGAGAGGATCCAGCCCAGCTGCGACTGGCCCAGGTGAAAGGCCGCGCCGAAAAACGGCATCAATGCGCCGCTGCCCATAATCGAGAGCGACGCGCCCACCATCGCGCCGGTGAAGAGCGCTAACACCTCGTAGCGCGACTCCGGCATGGGATTGTGCGGTCTCACGCGGCAGAGTTTCTCCCGCAAGCGGCGGCGAAGTTCCTACTAGTGAATAACCGCGCGGAGCTCAATCGGTATCTGATTATCTTCGCGCTGAGCGCGCCCGGCGCTCTGATCGTTTGGCTGGTCTTTCACGGCGTGTATTTCGATCTGAGCGAATCGGAGAAGGCGGTCGGATACGTCGATCCGATGACGCAAGCCGGAATTCTCCTCGGCTATATCGTCATGGTCGGCGGCACGCTTGCCCTTGCGCTTACGGCTGTCTGGTCGGCCTTCCAACTCGTTCGCGTGCTGCTCCGGCGCCCTCCTCGATAGACCGTGCGCGCCCTATTGGTAATCAACCGGCGCTCGCGCAACGGGCGACGCCTGCGCAAGCAGCTTCGTCGCGAGCTTCGTAACCGCGGCATCGAAATCGTCAAGCACGCGCTCTCGCCTGGCGACGTCGATGGGATCATTGCAGCGGGCGGCGATGGGACGGTGGTGCGCTTGATCGGGCGCGCGATTGCGCTCGACGTGCCGATCGGAGTCGTACCGCTCGGCACCTTCAACGATCTCGCGCACACGCTGGCGCTTCCGTTCGACGTCGGCGAAGCATGCGACGTCATCGCCGCCGGGCGGACGAGGGCGATCGATGTGGCGCGCGTTAACGGCGTCTACTATGTCAACGAAGCTAGCATCGGCATCTCGAGCCGCCTCGCGCGGTTGCAGACGCGCGATGAGAAGCAGCGATTCGGCGTATTGAGCTTCGCGGTGAGCGCATTGCGAGCGTTCCGTCACGCGCGCCCGATCCGCGCCGAGGTCGCCTTCGACAATAGGACCGAGCGTTTCAAGACCATCCAGCTTACCGTCGCCAACAGCCACCACTTCGGTGGATTCTTCACCGTAGGTGACGCGGCGATCGATGATGGGTGGCTCGACCTCTACGCGGTCGAGATCAACAACTTCGCGCAAGCTTTTTCGGCGGCGCGGGCCATCTTCGCCGGCCGCCGCCGGTCGGTTCCCGGTCTGCGCAGCTATCGAGCCGCCGTCTTTCGAATCTTTACGCGCCGCCCGCATCGGATCACCGCCGATGGGGAGCCGGCGGGAACGACGCCCGCAGTCTTTGAGATCATCCCTCGAGCCTTGCGCGTTTTCGCGCCGCCCTCCAGTTAGCGCGCTTTAGACTTTCTTCATGTGCCCCCGCTAGACTCGGCCACACGCTACTCTTTCCCGGAGGCCTCATGTCTAGAAAACTGATTGCACCCTCGGCGACGTTCGTTGCTCTTGCTCTCGCGGCATGCGGCGGTGGAAGCAACGATGCCGGCGCGAGCAACGGGGGAACGTACACGCTTCCTTCGATGCCGCAACTCGCCATCAAGTCGTCGGTCCCCGCGGACACCATCGGAGAGGAGCTTCCAGTCGAGGGGCTCGGCTCGATTCACTCGACGGTGTGGAAGGCGGTCGTTGGGGGATTCACCCAGCAGACCTACGCGCAGGTGCTGGGCTTTCCGCCCGGCACGAAGCTCACCATTACCAACCTTTCGAGCAGCATCACGCACACGCTGGATTTTGTGGCGAAACGGAAGGCCCCGCCGGCAAGGTTCCCAGCGAGTCCCACGCTCTCGATACCAGCGCAAGGCGACGGCAAACTCGAGAAGGGTTATGCGAGCGGTCCGATCTCGCCAGGCAAATCGGTCAGCGTAACGCTGGTGAGAGGCAGCTACCTCATCGGCTGCGCCTTTCACTATCAGGAAGGGATGCGCGACGTGATCGTCGTGAAGGCCGGCGCGACTCCCGGACCGCAAGCCACGCCCCCCACCTAACGGCGCGCTCGTCCAACCTCGACGAAGCAACCGAGCGGCTCCGAAGCGAAAACTTTAGGGCCGCTCCGGCGTATATAGGACTGAGGATCCATCCATCCACGCTGGGAGTCCGGGCATGTGCGTCTACGAATTCGGTCCCTTCCGACTCGACACAAAACGGCAACTCTTGCTTGATGGCGACGAACCGGTCGCGATTGGGCCAAAGGTCGTCGAAACATTGAACGCCCTGGTCGAGCATCCGGGCGATGTGCTCGGAAAGCGAGCATTGCTCGATCGGATTTGGCCGGAGGGCTTTGTCGACGAAGCCAACCTTGCACAGAACATCTACATTTTGCGCAAGACGTTGCGCGAACGCTGGAAGACCGACGCGATCGAGACGATCCCGCGACGCGGTTACCGCTTCGTCGGGCCGGTTCGGCGTCTCGACGACATTCCGCCTTCCGAGCCGGCGACGATCCACGCTGCGGCGCGCTCTCTGCGGCGTCCCTGGCAAATGATTCTCGCTGCGGTCGTGCTGCTTGCACTCGCGGGCGGACTCGCATTTGCCGCGGCTCGTCCGTACGCGACGCATCAGGGCTCGAGCTTGTCGTCGGAAGCCGCGCGCCTCTACGAGATCGGCCGCTACTACTGGAATCTCCGAACGCCCGACGGGATTGCCAAGAGCATCAGCTATTTTTCGCAGGTCGTGGACCTTAATCCGCAGAGCGCGCGCGGATACGCTGCGCTTGCGGCCGCCAACGCGATCATGGGCGATTATCGGTACGGCAGCTCGTCGCCGCAGGCCTATTTCGCTCGCGCTCGAGCCTTCGCGGACAAGGCGCTGGCGATCGATCCGAACTCAGGCGAAGCATATGCCGTGCTGGGCATGATCTCATCGCAGAAGTACGACGACTCGTCCGGGAAGATGAGCGAAGCGATGAGTGACTTCGAGCGGGCGATTCGACTGGATCCTTCGAGCGGACCCGCCCACGAATGGTACGGCATCGCGCTGCTCGAGCAGGGCCACTTCGATGCTGCGTACGTAGAGCTGCAGAAAGCCGCCGATTTGGATCCGCTCTCGGTTGCCACCATGGTGTGGCTGGGGGACACCGCCCGCCTCGAAGGCCGATATCACGACGCCATCGCGTTCGCGCGCGAGGCGGTCGATCTCTCACCCGAGGGGAACGAGGCGTACGAGACGATCGGTCTTGCGTACGAGGCATTGGGCGCCAACGATCGCGCAATTGCGATGTTCCAGCGCCTGGGGCAGACGTGCAGGCACTGCCGCTCCGACGCAGCCGCGCTCCTGGCTCAGATCTACGCGCGAACGAACCGCTTGCCCGAGGCTCGCGCTCAATTGGCGGTTGCGAAGGCCCATCTGCGCGACGTTCAGCCCGACGATCTGGCCGCGGCCCTGGCAGCGGTCGGCGACCTGCATGTGGCCGTCTCGGTCTTGCGGCGTTCCAATGGCGCCTATCTGCGAGCCGAGATTGCGAACGACCCGCGCTTCGCCGCGTTACGCCTCGACCCGGCGCTCGCGGCGCTCAGCAAACCGGCCTAGAAACCTCGCGGCGGGGTTGACAGCGCCGTACCGATGCGCTATTGTACTAGTGTACTAGTACGACAGCAAATCGGTACTAGACGCTGAAAGGACTTGAAGATGACCCGTTACACTACGCTCCGCCTCGAACCCGAAATCGCTCGCGAAGCCCGCACGCCGGTTCGGCTGCCTGACCGCCGCGTGACCACGCTCTTCCCAGGCTGGGGACCCAAGGTCTAAGGCCACTTCCATGGCGGCCGTCCTGACGGTCGATCCGCGCAGCGGCGTGCCGATCTATCTGCAGATCATCGAGCAAATCAAGCGTTCGGTTGCGCTCGGGGTCTTGCAGGTGGGGGAGCAACTTCCGACCGTCAAGCAACTCGCGATCGACCTAACCGTAAATCCCAACACCGTCGCGCGCGCCTATCGCGAACTCGAGCGCGACGCGGTGATCGAGACCGCGCCGGGACGCGGCTCCTTCGTCCGCGGCGACGGGATGGCCCAATCGCCGCGCGCCGCGGCCGCCGACATCGCCCGCACGGCGTTCGATGCGGCCCTGCGTGAAGCCAAGTCCGTCGGGCTTACGCGCGACGAAGCGCAAGAGCTGATCGAAGCAGCTTTAGACCGTTGGTTCCAGGAGTAGATGCGACTATGAGCGCGATTCAGATTCTCAACCTGCGCAAGATGTACGGGCCCCTCGCGGCCGTGGATGACTTCTCGCTGGAGGTTCCGGCGGGGAGCGTCTACGGTTTGCTTGGTCCCAACGGCGCCGGCAAGACCACGACCTTCAAGTGCATGCTGGGGCTCCTGCGCCCGACCAGTGGTGAGGTTCTCTACGACGGTAAGCCGCTCGTGCCTCAAACCTTCGAGCGCATCGCGTACGTGCCCGAGCGCAGCGTGCTCTACGAATGGATGACGGTCGCCGAGCATATCGAAATGACGCGCCGGGCGTTTTCGCGCTTCGATCCGGCGCGCGCACGCGAGCTGCTCGTACAATTCGGCGTCGAGGAGCGCCGGCGGGCCCGCGCGCTCTCCAAAGGCATGCGCACGGCCGTCATGGTCGCGCTTGCTTTCGCGCGCAATGCAGAAATTCTGCTGCTTGACGAACCGACCGGCGGACTCGATCCGGTCAACCAGCGGCACGTGCTCAGCCTCATGATCAACGAAGCGGCCAAAGGCAACTCAGTGCTATTTTCCTCACACCAAATCGGTCAAGTGGAGCGGGCCGCCGAGCGCATCGCGGTGATGGATCATGGGCGGCTCGTTCTCGAGGGTCTGGTCGACGATTTGAAGGCCGACCGCAAAATTGTTGAAGGCGTTTTCCCCGACGTCAGCTACACGCTCGATGGAATCGCGAACGATCCGCGCGTTACGCATGCCGACCGCACCGAACGCATCGTGCGTCTTTTGGTCAACGGCGGCGCCGACGAGATCGCTTCGCGCCTGGCCAGGGCCGGCGCGACCGGCGTGCGCGTGCTAGATCTCAACCTCGAGGACATCTTCTTGTATGCAGTCTCTCCGGAAACCGCCACCGCCGACGTCGTCGCGAAGGAAAGCTCGTCATGAATTACGTTGAATGGCTGCGCGTCCGCAATTGTTTGCGGATCACTTTAGTCGTATTGGGAGTTCTGGTCGTCCTGGCATTGATCGCACGAATCTCCTTCTTTCGCTATCCGTCGTACGAAGCGCTGATCGCCCATATGGCGACCGAACGCGGAACTACCGAGCGTCACGAGACGCTTCCCGACGGTACGAAGCGCATGATTCTCGACAATCCCAGCGACCGAGTGCACATCGTGGTCGACGATCGTGGCTCCGGGGGACGGCACATCGTCGTCACGGAGCCGTCGAGCCAAGCGCACGAGCGCACGCACGTCGAGATGGGCAGCATGGAGGTTCGCGAGTCGAGGCATGGTTCGGTGACGACGACGACCATCGACACCAATGGAGCCGTCCCGATGCTGATTTACATGGGTTTCGCGGACGTCGTAGCGCTTATCGTGGCCACCGTCCTAGCTGCGCCGTTTGCGCGCGAGATCGACGGTCACTTAGAAGTTGCGTTGACCAAGCCGGTTCCACGGGCCCGTTATGCGATCGGCGCGATCGGAGCGGATGTCGCCGGCGTCCTTGCGGCATTGTTTGCGACGCTCATCGTCTTGTACGTCTGTGCGCTCTTCTTCGAGGCTCCCAAGATCGACTTCAGCGGGACGAACGCGCACGCTCTGCCGATGGGCATTGTCATGTCGCTGGCCTGGTACACACTGCTTGCTGCGGCAACCGCGTGGGTCGGCCGCGGATACGGCGCAGTCCTCGGCTTCGCATGGCCGGTGGTGCTGCTCGTCAACGGGCTAGCGAAGGTCGAACCCACCAGCGTTCTCGCATCGATCGTGCACTATACCGCCTGGGTGATCGCTCAACTCAATCCGCTCTGGCACGCGGACTGGTCCGGGATCCACGACTCGAGCGCCTCGAGCCCTGCGGATGCGACCTTTGGTTTGCGACTCGCGATAAACGTACTGCTCTTCGCCGTCTATGGTGCGCTGGCCGTTTGGCGGTGGCAGCGCGTGGAGGCTTAAGCGATGGAAATCTTTGGAACGCACTTCTCGCTCGCGCTGGGCTCCTGGCGGCTGCGCTTCGTGCTGGCGATCGAAGATGCCGACGATCGGCCGGCCGAAACGGCCCGCCCACCTCACAAGCTGCGGGTCATCCGTGAAGACGAGTATGTGCGCTAGTTAGAGCACGAAGCCATTGTGGATGGCGGGGCGGACGTATTTGAAGCCGTCCTTGGTGATCTCGTAGAGATAGATGTTCGGAATGAGCGGATCGCCGCTGATGTTGAAACTGAACTGTCCGACCAGCGTTGTGAGCATGCCACCCTCTTGCAGCGACAGGAGCAGCTGGGTGCGCGTCGTCGAATTGCCGCGCTGCGAAGCGGCGATGATGACCTGCGCGGCCGCGTAGCTGTAAGCGGAAAACGCCGTGACCTGCGTGACCTCGCGCTCGAAATCCGTGACGAGTTGGACCGAGGTCGGCATGCGATCCAGCGGCGGCATCGAGGACGCGACCATCGCTCCATCGAGCGTTCGCGCGTAGCTCTGAATCGTCTGCATGTTGTAGAAACCGTCGCTTGCGCCGAAATCGCCGGTATAGCCGGCCAGGCGGAGCGCCTCGGCGACCGGTCCGAGCCCGCCCGTCTTCCCGCAGAGAAAGACGTATCCGGGGCTGCGGTCCAGAACGGTGCGAGCCGCTTGCGCCGGATCGGTCTTGTCAGCCGGAAAGAGCAGCACGTCGGCCGGGTGACCGTTGGTCTTGGCTTGCTGCACGAAGCCGCGCGCCACGTCGTAACCGTAGTCGCTGTCGAAGGCGACTGCCAGTACCGGCTCGCCTCGCTTCTGAAGCACGGTGTTGGCAAAGAGCCGCCCGGCGGTGCTATCCTTGGTCGGCAGCCGGTAGACGTTGTGATAACCGCGCGCCGTGACGGCGTCGGCCGTTACGGTCGGGACGATCACTGCAAAGCTTTGGTTCGCGTAGCGCGGGAGCGCAGACAGCGTCATCGGACCGGTGAGATTCCCGATCATTCCGACGACGGTCGAATCCGAGCCGGCGACGCTAACGTTGGCAGCGGCTTGCCCGGGATCGTTGCGATCGTCGTACGTGCGCAAGGCCCAGACGTGCGAGATCGGCGCGTTGAAGCGGTTCTGCTCGTCGATCGCGGCTTGAACGCCTTTCACGACTTCCTGACCGTATTTTTGCAGGTCTCCCGACAGCGTGACGTTGACGCCGATCGAGATTTGCTGCAGAAACTGCTGCGGGTAGGGGTTGATCGGGTAAATCGGTTGCTGACCAGGCGGCACCTGTGCACGCGCCGCCGTCCCGAGAGCGCCCGCCGCTGCGGCCGCGCCTGCGCCCGCGATGAAGTGCCGGCGTCTCATTGATAGCCGGCGACCGTCGTCGCCAGGAAGAGCACCGAAAAGGTCATGTTGGAGATGAAGACTCGCTGGTTGATGAGCGAGAGATTGGCGTCGCTGCGAAAAAGATACTCTTCATAAAAGATTAGAACCGCCACCGCGGCGACTCCCAGATAGTAAAAGCGTCCGGCCCCGCCGAGGACGCCGGCCCAGGCCAGCAGCAAGAGCATGATCGCGTGTAGGACCAGCGGCAAGATACGGCCGCTCGCTTCGCCGAAGCGCGCCGGGAGCGAGCGAATGCCCTGCGAGCGATCGACGCCGACATCCATGAGTGCGTAGATGATATCGAATCCTGCGACCCAGATCGTCACCGCGGCGAACAGGGCAAAAGCCGGCGGTCCGACCGCTCCGGCGACGCCGATGTACGCACCCAGCGGCGCCAATCCATCGACGGCACCGAGCACGAAGTGGGCGAGCCAGGTGAATCGCTTGCAGAGTGGATAAGTCAGCAGCAACACAGCGGCGATCGGCATCAACTTGACGCAAAGCGGATTGAGCATCCACGCCGCCCAGAGCAGCAACGCCAAGCCCGCGGCGATCGCCCAAAGCATCGCCGCGCCGGGCAGCGATCCGCTCGCGACGGCTCGGCGGGCGGTGCGCGGATTGCGCGCATCGATCTCCCTATCGAGGTAACGGTTGGCCGCCATCGCCGCCGTGCGAGCGCCGAGCACCGCAAGCGTGATCCATCCGAGAGCGCTCCACGACGGAAGACCGCGCGCGGCCAGGATCCCGCCGACGTAGGCGAACGGCAATGCGAACAGCGTGTGCTCGAGTCGCAACTCTTTGAGAAAGAGCGCGGCGTACTTCACGAATCGTCCTGACCGCGGCGCGTAAGGCGCGCGTAAGCGCGCGGTCCCTGTCCGGACCACTCGTCGGGCTGCAGGGCCCGTCCGATCGCATCGAGTCCGTAAGCTCGCCAACGTTCGCTTACGCGTGCGCGCGTCGCCGCGTCCATCACCATGTCGGGCGGCCATTGACGCGTGTAACCTTCGGAGGCGTCCTTGCGCGTCGCGTCGACGCCGATTTTGGTGCCGTAGGCAATGTTATAGGAGCCGTGGTCGAGGTCGTCAACCGGCCCGGGCATCATGACGACGTCGCGTTCCGGCGCGAGATTGTTCAGAACGAACCAAACGACTTCGCGGACGTCTTGGACGTCGACGTCGTGATCGACGACGACGAGGACACGCGTGAGCATCATCATGTGTCCGAGACCCCATAGGGCGCTCATGACCTTTTTTGCTTGACCCGGATAGGATTTTCGGATCGAGACGATCGCGAGATTGTGAAATCCTCCTTCGACCGGTAGGTTCAAGTCGCAAACCTCAGGCAGCACCATCTGTAATAACGGCAGAAAAATGCGTTCGGTCGCTTTGCCGAGCCACGCATCTTCCATCGGCGGCTTACCGACGACGGTAGCGGGATAGATCGGATCGCGCCGATGCGTGAGGCAGCGCAGGTGAAAGGTGGGATAGCGGTCGGCCGGACTGTAGACGCCGGTGTGATCGCCGAACGGTCCCTCGATGCGCACATCGTCGTTGTCGACGTATCCTTCAAGGACGAACTCAGCCTGCGCCGGCACCAAGAGATCGAGCGTTTTAGCGCGCACCAGTTCGACTGGTTTACCGCGTAGGAGCCCGGCGAAGGCGAACTCGTCGATCGCGGGGGGCAATGGCGCCGACGCGGCGTAGGTGAGCACCGGATCCGTACCGATCGCGACCGCAACGGGAATTTGCGCGCCCGACGCCTGCGCGTGTGCGCGGCCGTGCTTGTGACGCTGCCAGTGCATACCGGTTTCACGCGCGCCGTACACTTGCATCCGATACATGCCGACGTTGACGCGGCCGGAGATCGGATCTTTGGTGATGACGAGCGGCAGCGTGATGAACGGCCCGGCGTCCAAGGGCCACGTCGTGAGCACCGGCAGCGTTCTCAGATCGGGCTCGTCGACGATCACCTCTTGAACGCTGCCTCGCCGCACCACGCTGGGAGAGGCGTTGGCAAACGGCCGCAGGCGTGCCAGACTGCGAAGCTTGTCGACCAACGACGAACCGGGCGGGGTCACGTCGATGAGCCCGCGCACGCGAGCGGCGACCTCGTCGAGATCGCCTGCGTCGAACGCCAGCGCCATGCGGCGCTGCGTGCCGAATTGGTTGGTGAGCACCGGAAACGCCGAACCTTCGACGTTGGTGAAGAGCAGCGCCGGCCCGCCGGCCTTCACGACGCGATCGGTGATCTCGCTGATCTCCAGACGCGCATCGACGCTTGCAGATACGACGTGCAGCTCGCCCGTCTTGCGCAGCGCATCGACAAAGGCCCGGAGTGACTCGAAGGGCATGATCCTACCCTACGCGCAGCGATTGAGCCTAGCCTGTAAAAACTAGGGGTATGCGGGCAGCGAGGCGGTAAAGCGCGCACCGCCGCCTGGCGCGTCGCCGACCGTCACGGTGCCGTTGTGTGCGTGCGCGATCCAGCGTACGATCGCCAAACCGAGTCCGGCGCCGGCGCCGTCGCTCGCGCGGCGATAGAAGCGCTCGAAGACGCGCTCTCGATCCTCCGGCGGAACTCCGCCGCCGTCGTCCTCCACCAGAATCTCGCAGACGCGACCGCTGCGCTGCGAGGTGATCCGCACGTGTCGGGACGCGTGGCGCACGGCGTTCTCGAGCAGGTTTCGTATCAGTTCCTTCAATCGGCGCGCGTCGCCATCAACGATCGCGCTCTCCGCTGCGCTCTCGATCTCGATCCGCCGGAAGCTGGCGAGTGGTCCAACGTCTCGCGTACAACTATTGACGAGCGCGGCGAGATCGACGGGCTCGCATTGCAGGACGCCGCGTCCGGGGCTTCGCGCGAGCGTCAACAGATCGGCGACGATCGCCGACGCTTCCAGCACGCTGCGCGCGATCGTATCGAAAGCCTCGCGGCTGTCGGCCGTTGCCGTAATCCGCGCGGCTTGAGCGACGCTGGCAATCGCGGTAAGCGGCGAGCGCAGTTCGTGCGCCGCATCCGCAGCAAACACGCGCTCGCGCTCGCGGGCGGCTTCGAGCGGTGCGATCGACATGCGCGCCAGCGCGTACGAAGCGATGCCGACGATGAGGATGAGCGGCGCATCGATCGCGGCGATCGCCGCGACGACGCGCCGCATTGCAGCGTCGAGAGCGGCTTGTCCTTCGGGCGTGCCCAGCACCGGCTGGAGCAGCGATGCATACTCGCGCGCCATGAATGCATATGCGCCGGCGCTGAGCGCGACGAGAACGCAGACGAAGACCGCCAAATAGAGTATCGCAACCCGGACGATCAAGGGCTTCCGATGCGGTATCCCACGCCCCAGACGGTCTCGATGAGGTTGCCCGCGCCCAGGCGTTTGAGCTTTCGGCGCAACTGGCTGACGTAGACGTCGACGATGTTGCTCGAACCGTCGAAATCGTAATCCCAGATGCGCTCGACGATCTGCGCGCGAGAGAGCGCGATACCGGCGTTACGCGCGAGCATTTCGAGCAGCCGAAACTCGGTCGCGCCCAGATCGATCGCCGTGCCGGCGTAGCTGGCAACGCGCGCACCGACATCGATACGCAGGCCGCGCGCTTCAATAACGGTGACGACCGGGCGATCGCTGCGGCGGAGAATTGCGCGCAGCCGTGCAATCAGCTCCTCTTCGGCAAAGGGTTTCACGAGATAGTCGTCGGCGCCGCAGTCGAGACCCGCCACGCGATCTTCGACGGCGTCGTGCGCCGTCAGCATGAGAATCGGCGTCTGCACGCCCTCGGCGCGAGCACTGCGCGCGACCGCGAAGCCATCCATTCCGGGCAGACCCACGTCGACGATCGCCGCGTCGTAGCACTGCCGGAGCAGGTGGTCGAGCCCGGTCTCGCCGTCGCTTACGACGTTGGCCGCAAACTTACGCGCCGCCAGCATCGTGCGAACGGCCTGCGCGATCGGGAGATTGTCCTCGATTACCAGGACACGCATAGGGTCAATACTTCAACGGTCCCGGGAAAGCTACTGTCAGCGCACCGCTGAGGAACGGGTGCTCGCCGGGCGGCTGGACCTCTTGCATGAGTATGCGGAACGGCTCGATCATGACGGCGCCGTAGTAGACGAAATCGCGATTGATGAACGGATTGGCATAGGCGTCGTAGCGAACGCCGAGATAGGCGTGGGGTATCGGATAGTACTTCAGCCGCACGTATCCCCCCGACGAGTGCTGGTCGGTGAGCAACCCGTCGGCGTCATGATCGACTCCGTACCACTGTTCGGCCTGAAGGTCGAGATCGCCGTAACTGGCGTGCGCGAGTAGGCCGTAGCGCTGGTAGAGATCGGCGAAGGGCGCGCGTCCGGTCGGCAGAACCCCCAGCGATCCGCCCAGCACGGTCCCGCCCACATCAAACTGGCTCTTGCTGCTCTGCGCGAGCGTTTGGCGCAGCCACAGCCCGAGCTCGGGTTGCGCCATCCACGTCGTTTCACCGGTCGGAACCGGCTTGCCGCCGTACGGCGCACCTTGATACGAGGCGACGCCGAGCGTGCCGCCCACGACCAAATTGCCGACCGTGCGTTCCATCTGCAGTCCCCAGCGAGGCGCCGCGAGCGTCAAGTTATTGAGACCGACGTGCGCGCCGTAATAGCCGTATTGCTCGAGGTCGTCGAGACGTTGGCCCGGCGACTGCGCCAACGGAAGCTCGTAGAGACCAAGGCGGTAGAGCGTCTGCGTGCGCTGGTTGTAATCCGCTAGAAAGGCCAAATAGACACCGGCCGGGCCGCCGCCCGCGCCGAGCGAGTAGTGAATGAACGCAGTGATCGGTCCGAAGTTCTCGCTGCCGAGCACGATGCCGCCCGGAGAGAATTCGCGCGATCCGGCGGCCGGGTACTGATCGTACTCCAGCTGGTACCGGATTGCGAAGATCGTCGTGCCGTGCTCGGGCAAAGGCAGCCGATAGCCGTGTGCGCGGAAGTATCTTCCGAAGGCGTTGAGCTCGGGAAGTACGCTGTGGCATTGCGTGCAGCGAAGGTGGTAGCGCTGCGCGAAGATTGGAATCGCTTGGGCCGGCGCCGCGCACGCGAGGGCGAGCAGCAGAGCCGCGATTGCGATAACGAGTTTACTGTACAACGATCGCCGCTCGCATCGGTGCGTTGTAGTGGAAGAAGCAGCCGAAGAGATACGTACCGGAGCGATCGGCGGTGATGCTTTGCGATGACGCGCCTGGTTGCATCGCGCCGCTGGAGAATCCGCCCGAGAGGGTGGTGCCGCGTTGCTGCGTCGCCGAAATCGGGAAGACGTAGCCGTTAGGGAATGTAGTCGCGTTCGGAATCAGCGTCGCGGTGTGACAGCAGAAGCCGTCGGTGTTCTTGAAGACGATCTGCGCGCCAACCGGAACCGTGGTGATGGGCGGCGAGTAGGCGGCGCTCGTGCCGTAGGGCGTCGAGCTGGGGCCGAAGAGCGTGAGATTGGCCTCGATGACGATGCCGCCGCCTCCGCCGGTCGGCGTGGGCACGCCTCCGGCGGTGCACGCCGCCAACAGTGCCAGCGCCAGCGCGCTCGTGCAACGCCGATTCATCGCCGAGCCGCCAGTCGCTGCGCGCCCACTTCGTCGACGATCGCATCCGAAAGATCGGTCGAGGCGAGCATGGTCTTCACGAAGTCGCCCGACTTGTCGAAGACGTAGACGAAGGTCGTGTGGTGATCGGCGTACCCGCGTTTGCCCTCAGTCGACACGACGCCGAAAGCGCGCATGATCCGATGCACGTCGGACTGCGCTCCGCCTGCGACCAGCCAATAACGGCGATCGGCCTCGAAGCGGCGGGCGAGCGCGCGCATCGTCGCGAGCGAGTCGTGCTCGGGATCGAGCGTGATGGTGAGCAATCGCGCGGTGAGGTGTGCCTGCGCGATGCGCCGCGCGGCGTCGGCGAACTGCGCGTCGATCAGCGGACAGGCGTCAGTGCAGTGCGCCGAAACAAAGGTGACGACGAGCGGTTCGCCTCGCAACGACGCGAGCGTGAACGCATGTCCGCTCTGGTCGATCAGGCGCGGCTGCGGAGCGGCGGCGAGCAGCGCGAGCGATGCCGCTGCGACGATGATGATCCGCATCTTAATATCCCCCCTTACCGGGCGAAGCGGTGGGTCCGGGCGTCGCGCCCGCGACGACCTGCACGATGTCGCGCATTTGGAATTCGATGTAATGGTACGCGCAGCCGATCAAGTAGATGCCCGGCTTAGAGAGCGTCACCGTAACCGACGCACCCGGATTGAGCGTGCCGCTGGCATAGCCGGTGCCGAGCACGCCATTTCCCTTTGGCGTGAATGACAGAATAGGATTTGCGGGCCATTTGGGCGGCGGTCCCGAGGCGGTGCCGATCACGTTGAGCGTGTGCGGTGTGTTCGAGGAGAGATTCTCCAGCGTGATCTTCGCGCCCGGCGCGAGTGCAAGCACTTGCGAAGTCTTGTTCTGCGTATAGCCTGCGATCGTTCCCCAGACCGGGTCATCCTCGACGCCGATGCGTCCCGTCGGTATTCCGATGCCGACGCCTGCTGAAGGGAGCGGCGAGGGCGGTCCGCTGCTGCCGGTGCCGCTCCCGCCTAATCCGCCGCCGTTGGTGCAGGCGCTAACGCATGCGATAATCAGCGTTGCCAACGAAACGCCGAGAGGCTCGAGCCTCATCATTGCTCTCCGGCGAGCTCTTGCGCGTTACGGCTGCGCCGGCGCGTAGCTCGAGCGTGGAGTAGTGGTCATTTCGGGACTTGGGGTCGCTTGGGGTCCGGGTTTCGCGCCCTTTTTGACCACTAAGACGTCGCGCATATGGTATTCGACGTAGTGGATCGCGCAGCCGATCAGATAGATGCCGGGCTTCGCGAGCACGACGGTTACCGACTTGCCCGGCCCGATCGGGCCGCTGGCGTAGCCTTTCTCGAGCTTGTCGCCGCCCTTCTTGGGAATCGAGAGGTTTGGATTCGCCGGGAATTTTGCCGGCGGCCCGCTGATCTCTTTGACG
>JASHPI010000155.1 GCA_030038215.1 Vulcanimicrobiota bacterium
CAAAACAAGTACTGGATCGTCACCAGCGGCGGTGACGGCGAATGGGCCGTTCCCGAGCCCGACGATCCGAACTGGATCTGGTCGGATGCCGAAGACGGCGCGCTTACGATCTACAATCGCGTCACCCAAGATGGGTGGTCCGGACAGCCCTATTTTCCGCTCGGCAGTGAGTCGTGGAATCTCGCGACCAGCAAGTACCGATTCAACTGGGAGTCGCCGATCGCGTTTGCACCCTGGCACGCGCCCGGCGGCGAGGTTATCGGGTGGTACGGCGGCAACGTCATCTTTCAGACGACCGATCGCGGGCGCAGTTGGACCGTGATCAGCCCGGATTTGACGCGCAACCTCAAATCGCATCAGATCCCGGCCGGCGGCCCGATCATCAACGACGTTTCGGGCGCCGAATACAGCGATACCATCCTCGATATCGAGGCATCGCAGCGCGCGCGGGGCGAGATTTGGGTCGGCACGGATGATGGCCTAATCCAACTAACGCGTGACGGCGGAAAGCACTGGACCAACGTCACGCCGGCCGGGGCGCCCGAGTTCGGCCGCTTCGCGACGGTCGCTCCGTCGACGCTGGTCGACGGCACCGCTTACGCCATCTCCGATGCGCACCTGATGGGCGACAACGCACCGTACGCCTACGTCACGCACGACTTCGGCCGGAGCTGGACGAAGATCGTGAGCGGACTGCCGCCCGATCAGTGGGTTCGTGCAATTCGACCGGACGTTCGCAACCGCAATCTCGTCTATCTCGGGACCGAGGAAGGCATCTGGATCTCATTCGATAGCGGAGCGAACTGGCAAAAGTTCAACAACGATCTCCCACCCGTCTCGGTGCACGATATTCGCATGCAAGGCCGCGACGACGATCTCGTCATCGCGACGCACGGGCGTTCGATCTACGTCATGGACGATATGACGCCAGTGCAGCAGCTCCAACAGGCGCAGGCGCGCGGCACCTGGCTCTTCGCGCCGCGTACCGGATACGAGTGGACCCAGCACTCCAACGACGAGGGAACGTATACCAACTACGCCGCCGACAATCCGCCCTTAGGCGTTACAATCACCTTCTATCAGAGTCAGGTGCAGAAGGGCGCGCCGACGCTCGAGATCCTCGATGCGAGCGGCCGCGTGATCCGCACCATCTCGGGAACGCACAAAGTGCATGGTACGGACGAGCCGTATATCAGCAACAAAGTTGGTCTGAATCGGTACACGTGGGACTTTACCGTCAATCCACCGGTGAAGTGGACCGGCGCGGTGAGTGATTTCTTAAATCCGAGTGCCGGACCAGGCGTCGTACCCGGGAACTACGCAGCCCGCATGACGCTCTCGGGTCACACCTACGTGCAACGTTTCCGCGTAGAGCCGGATCCGCGCTCGCGTTTCACGCAGGCCGAGTATCAGCGCACATTCGATGAGGCGATGCGTCAGATGGCGCGCCTTTCGCAGGTTAATACGATCCTCAACAACCTCGACGATCTGAAGAAAGCGATGGACGCGGCTTCAGCAGAAGCAAAGAAGGCAAACAACGCCGTGATTGCCTCTCAGTTGGAAACGGCCGCTGCCGCGCGCAAGACGCTCTTCGATTCGCTCGCCGTGAACCTGCGCGGCGAGGGTACTGAAGACGAAGGCAGGCTCCACGAAGACTTGCTTGGCGCCTTCGGTAATGCTCAGGGTCTGATCACACCGCCGGTCGTAAACTTCCTCGCTCGCGTCGGGGTCGAATATCGCCAAGGCATTGCCCGTTACAATGCGTTCCTTGTGAACGTGCTCCCGAGCGTGAATGCGGCGTTGCAGCACGCCGGCATGAAGACGCTGCCTGCCGTCAAAACCGTTACGGCGCTATGATGATGCTCTCGACTCTGGTCATCGCCGCTGCGGCGTACGCGAACCTTGCTTGGCGTTCGATCGGTCCGGCGATCGCCGGAGGACGCGTCGCTGCGGTTGCCGGGACGCCGCAAGACGATCAGCTCTACTACCTGGGAACCGCCGGCGGCGGCGTTTGGCAAACGATCAACGGCGGCGCGACTTGGTCGCCGGTTTTCGAAAAACAGAGCGTCGGCGCGATCGGTGCGGTCGCCATCGACCCGACCAACGAGAAGGTCGTTTGGGCCGGCACTGGCGAGGCGAATCCGCGCAATGACGTCAGCTACGGTGATGGTCTCTACAAAACCACCGATGGCGCGAAGACGTGGCGGCGTGTCGGGCTGGCCGGCGTCTGGAGCATCTCGCGGATCGCGATCGATCCGCGTAATCCGCGTCACGTGGTCGTAGGCGCTTTCGGCGACCCCTTCAAAGACTCGCCCGATCGCGGCGTCTACGTGACGTTCGACGGCGGAGCGACGTGGAGCAAGTCGCTTTACCTCGGGCCGTCAAGCGGCGCCAGCGACGTCGCGGTCAATCCGCAGAATCCTAATATCGTCTACGCCGGCATGTGGCAGTTCCGTCGCGTGCCTTGGACGTTCTCGAGCGGCGGTCCGGATGACGGGCTCTATAAATCGACCGACGGCGGGCGCACTTGGAAACGCTTGCAAGGCGGCGGACTTCCGTCCGGATATACCGGACGTATCGGATTGGCAATCGCTCCCAGCCGCCCGACGCGCGTCTTTGCGCTGATCGAAGCCAAGGGTGGTATCCTGTGGCGCACCGACGACGCCGGCGCGCATTGGACGATGACCAGCGACGACACGCTCGTCGATCAGCGCCCGTTCTACTTCACGCACATCGCCGTCGATCCGCGCAATGCGGACCACGTTTACGCCGTGTCGGAAATGCTGTCGGAGAGTAAGGACGGCGGTAAGAAGTTTACCGAGATCGCCAAGGACGTGCACGTCGACTATCACGCGATCTGGATCGATCCGACCAACCCCAAACGCGTCATCACCGGTGAAGACGGCGGCTACGCGCTCACGAACGACCTCGAACACTGGTCGTTTTCGCGTAACTTGACCATCGGGCAGATCTACCACGTCGGTCTCTCAAATGAGAATCCGTATCTCGTCTGCGTCGCATTCCAGGACAACGGCGGATTCTGCGGGCCGGAAAACTCCCTTGACAACGAAGGAATTCTCGACCGTCACTGGATCGACGTGGTCGGCGGAGACGGCATGTGGGCCGTCCCGGATCCGATCGATCCCCGCTATATCTGGACCGATTTGGAGGACGGTGCCGTCACGATCTTCGATCGGAAAACCCAGGTATCGCGGTTCATCCGGCCATACGACTCCTTCCCGGGCAGTTTTCTCGGACCGTTCGACCTGAGCACGGTTCCTTATCGGTTCAACTGGGACGCCCCGATCGCGTTTGCGCCATGGGACGGTCACATCGGATGGTACGGCGGCAACGTGCTCTTTCAATCGACCGATCGTGGCGAAACGTGGAAGATCATCAGCCCAGATCTCACTCGCAACATCAAATCGCATCAGCTTCCGGCGGGCGGCCCCCTGGCGAAGGACGTTTCGGGCGCCGAGTATTCCGACACGATCCTGTATGTCGAGGGATCGGCGGTCGACCAGGGTGAGATTTGGGTCGGGACCGACGACGGCTACGCGCAAATGACGCGCGATTCGGGCGCACACTGGGAGAACGTGACGCCGCCCGGCACGCCGCAGTACGCGCGCGTCGAGGCGGCCGCGCCCTCGCCGCTCGTTCCGGGCACGGCGTACGTCATCGCCGACAATCACCGGATGGGCGATTACGCGCCGTACGCATTCGTCACGCACGACTACGGCAAGACTTGGACGAAGATCGTCGACGGGCTGCCCGCCGACCAGTACGTCCGCACGATTCGCCCCGATCTGCACAACGCGAACATCGTCTACGCAGGGACCGAGAACGGTTTATGGATCTCGTTCGACGGCGGCGCTCACTGGCAAGACTTTCGCATCAATCTCCCGGCCGTATCGGTCCGCGACATTCGCTTCGCCCCCCAGTTCAACGACCTGGTGGTCGCGACGCACGGCCGCGACACATGGATCCTCGACGACGCGAGCGCGATCCAACAACTTGGAACCGCCGAACAGGCCGGCGTGATGCTCTTTGCACCTCGCACCTCGTACGAATATCACTACCACTCCAACGACTTGGGAATTTACACGCGCTTTGCGGGCGACAACCCGCCCAAAGGCGCGATCGTCGACTTCTATCAGGCTGCGCCGCAGAAGAGCGCGCCGACGTTGCAAATCCTCGACTCCAGCGGGGCCGTTATTCGCACCGTCAAGGGCACGCACAAGGTGAAGGGCAAAGAGGAGCCGTGGGTGTCGAACAAGGCGGGAATCAACCGCTACGTTTGGGACTTTACCGAAGATCCGCCGACCAAATGGTATGGCGCCGCAAAGGAAGACTACCAGGGCCCCAAAACCGGACCTACCGTCGTGCCCGGCACTTACACCGTGCAAATCGCCCTCGATGGGAAGACGCTCCGCCAGCAGGTGGTCGTAAAGCCCGATCCGCGCGACGATTGGACTCAGGCGCAGTACCAAGCCGGCTATGCGTTCGCGAAGAAGTATTCGATCGTTTACGGCAAGATCGACGAAGCGCTGAACAACCTGGATGCGATCAAGAAGTCGCTGTCGAGCGCAGCCGCCGCAGCCAAGACCAACCCTTCGTTGGCGGCTCAGATCGCGGCGGCACAGCAGCAATGGCAGCCCGTCTTCTCGGGCTTCACCGCCGATTATCACAACGACGAAGACTCGATTCAGCGCCCGGGCTCCCTGCGCGAGTCGATCCCGCGTACCGGCTTCGGCGGACCACAGCTTCCGCCCACGGCCGCACAGCTCGACTTCGCCAAGCGCTTCGACGCCGCATACGTTAACGCGGTTGCGAACTACAATGCATACGTCTCAACGCTCGCGCCGCTGCAGACGGGCTTGAAGAGCGCCGCCATCAAGCCGCTTCAGGGAGCAAATCCCGTTACGCCGTAGGAACTACTCATAGTCCGGGATGCGGTCGTCAACGGGTTGACGCAAGAAGAAGGTGCGGTCGAGGGGTGCGTGGATCGGCGAGAACTTGCGCGGCGGCTGCGCGAAGTCGAGACAATCCGCTGCGGGCGAGGTTGCGCGCTCGTCTGCGGCGGATAGCTGACCGAGGCCGAACAGGTCTTCGGCAAAGCGCAGGACGCTCGCGGTCTCGTACTGCACGTGCGAAACGTAATTTTTCTTAGCATACGGCGAGATCACGAGCAACGGCACGCGAAAGCCGACGCCGTCGTAACCCTTATACGGCGGAGGCACTTGGTCGTAGAAACCGCCCCAATCGTCCCACTGCACGAAGACGACGGTATGGTTCCAGAAGCGGCTCTCTCCGATCGCGTTGACGATCGCGCTAACCCATGAAGGACCGTATCCACCGCCGCAATCACTGTGATCGGAGTCGGGGCACGTCGGGGTGATCCAGGTGAAGTTTGCAAGCTTGCCGGCCGCAACGTCGGTCAGGAATCGTTTCTGCGGCGTGATGACGTCCTTCTTCCAGTCCGGCCCCTCGAAAATGTGTCGCACGGCTTGATACCCCGACCAGTAGCCGCTGATCGGCCGAGTATATCGGCTGGTGTAGAAACGCCATGAGAGGCCGGCCTTATCGAGCTCGTCACCGAGCGTCATGTAGTCAAAGCAGGGAACCTGAGAGAGTCCGAAGGTGCGTTCGTGCGTGATCGTCGGAACGATGTCTTCTATCGTTCCTCCACAGCCCCACTCCAACCCCGGGACGTCGACGCTCGATTGCGCCTGCGCCGCGATGATATATTGGTGCGCGACAAAGCTCTCGTCGAGCTGCGATTGGAACATCCGGTCCGCCAAGACCCAATCGTGCGCCATCTCGAAATATGGCTTCGTTTCGCTGTGCGGAACGTAGGCATACTGTGGATGACCGGACGGCCCGCTCTGGATCATCTCTTTGTTGAAACCGTCCATCCGGCAATCGGTCCCGGGGAGCTTGCCGGTTCCACGGCAATCTTCGATCATGGCCGTCAACGAATGGTCGATGGTGTATACGGTCGCGAGACTGACCGGCTGCAGCGGGATCCACCTGCCTCTGGAGTCTCTTCCGCGCGTGACCGTGTCGGCTCCGGGATAGCCGTAAAAGAGATCGTCGAAGCTGCGGTTCTCTTGCACGATGTAGACGACGTGCTGGATTTTTCCGGCGCCGCTGGTCAGCGATGAAAACAGCATTCGGCCGGCGGGCAGGGGCGCGGCCGGCGAGGCGGCCGAACACGCTGCGAGTGTGAGGAGCGCCGCAGCGGGCAGCGTTGCGCGCAGCGACGCGGTCACACCGCTCGCCTCACTCGTAATCCGGCATGCGCCGGTCCAGCAAGTGGTGGAGGAAATATCTCCATTTCAAGGGCGCCGCGATCGGCACGAACGGACGCGGAGGTCGCGAGAAATCGAAGCAGTCGCCGGCGGGTGAGTTCGCGCGCTTGTCCGCGGCTGCCAGGCGCCCCAATCCGAAGAGATCTTCGGCAAACTTCAGGACGCTGGCGGTTTCGTACTGCACGTGCGAAACGTGACCGTGCTTCGCGTAAGGCGAGATAACCAGAAGCGGAACGCGAAAACCGAGACCGTCGTAATTCTCGTACGGAGGCGGCACATGATCGTAGAGGCCGCCCCAGTCGTCCCACTGCACGAAGATGGCGGTCGAGTTCCAGAACTTGCTCTTACCGATCGTGTTGACGAGCGCGGCCACCCATGAGGGACCATCGCCACCGCCGCAGTTGACGTGATCGGAGTCGAAGCACTCGGGCGTGATCCACGTGAAGTTTGCCAGCTTTCCGGCGCGCACGTCGGTGAGAAACTTGCTTTGCGGGACGCAGCAAAGCACGTCTTTGCCCCAGTCCGGGCCGTAGTAGATATGCCGAATCGCCTGATAAGACGACCAATAGCTTCCGCCGTCGCTCGACGGTGAATCGTACTTGCTGGTGTAGAAGCGCCACGAAAGTCCGGCCTGGTCGAGCTCGTCGCCGAGCGTCTTGTAGTCGAAGCAGACCGTCTGACTCGGACCGGTGCCGCGCTCTTGCGTGATCGTGGCGACGGTGTCGCCGGCGCCGCCCGCGCAGCCCCACAGGCTGTAAGGCAGGTTGACGCTGGACTGTGCCTGCGCGGCGATGATGTACTGATGTGAGACGAAGCTCTCGTCGAGATGCGACTGGAACATCCGATCGCCCAGTACCCACTCGCGCGCCATGTCGAAATACGGCTTCGAGTCTTTGTGCGGCACGTAGACGTACTCCGGATTTGGCGGACCGCCGCTGGTTTCTTCATTATTGAAGCCGTCCATCGCGCATTTGGTGCCGGGGAGTCTGCCGCTCCCGTCGCACGCCGCGAACATCGCCTGGTCGGAATGGTCGATGATGTATTGGGTCGCTAAGCTCACCGGCTGCAACGTAATCGTCTGGCCGAAGGAATTCTTTCCGCTCGACACCGTGTCCGCGCCGGGATAGCCTTGAAAGAGATTGTCGAAGCTGCGGTTCTCCTGGACGATGTAGACGATGTGCTGGATCTTCCCGGCACCCGTTTTAGCGAGCGCATGAAGCGCTGCGTTTTCGTTGACCGGCAGCCCGGCCGGCGATTGCGAACACGCGACAATCGTAAAGACTGCCGATACGGATAGCGCAAGGCGAGGAGAGCGGCATTGCATCGCTCGCGTTACTATGCCGCGCTTTGGACGCTTCCTTCCCGCGCAGCCGGCTCGACGACCGATCAGCCCAACGTGAAAAGACGTTTCAGAAGCGCCTCGTGTCGGTACGACGAGCTCTTCCCGAAGTGAACTACGATCATCTTTGAGCTAGGCACAAGGTAGAGCGCTTGTCCACCGGAGCCGCTGGCGTAGACGAGTCCGTCTGGTGCGCCCGGCGCGCCGAGCCACCACCCCAGTCCATAGCGCGCGTTGGCTTGCGAGCCTTCGAAGCACGGACCAAGCGAGGCGCGCTCGCGCAGCACGACGCGCCCGTACTCCAGCCAGTCCAGCGGCGTCAAGAATGCGCCGGTGGGCAACGGATGGGTTCCGTCAGAAAGTTTGCGCCAGTCGGCGACGCGCACGCTGCCGGGCTCGAGAACCCGCGCGCGCAGATAGTCGTGCGGCGTTTGCCGGCGCGCCGCAAGCTTGCGCGCGAAGACCGCGCCGAAAACTTGGAACCCGATGCCGCCGTAGGTGAAGCGCGAGCCGGGTTCGTCGCGCAGCGGCATGTTCAGCGCGCGCGCGTAGGTCGGCACCGCTGCGCCCAAGCCGCCGAAGGCGAATCCGGCCGTAAGCGAGAGCAGCATACGCAGCGTGACGCGGCGCTTCCATGGATCGTCGCGCCACACTTCGATCGTTTCGGCGACCGGCTCGTCAAGCGCAAGCAGTCCGTCGCGCTGCGCGTAGAGCGCCGCGACGCCCCAGAAGCTCTTCGTGCCGCTGTACAGCGGGTGCGAAGTTTGTCGCGAGACGCCATCACCGTACTCTTCGAGCAGAAGATCGTCGCCGCGGGCGATCGCAAGCGCGCGTAGCCCGTGATTGCGCGCGTACGCCAAAGCAGCTTCGGTCTCGATCGCCCCGCCGGACATAAAGGAGCGTTCGAGCGCGACTAACGAAAGCGCCTGCATGAGGCCGTACGTGCTCCTCATCGCCTCCGTGGCCGCGCTGGGCGGTTTGCTCTTTGGCTACGACACCGGCGTGATCTCGGGCGCAATCCTCTTCATCACCAAAGACTTCGCGCTCGACACGCGCATGGCCGAGTTCACGATCAGCATCGTGCTGATCGGCTGCATTGGAGGCGCCGCGGCAGCCGGAGGACTCGCCGATCGCATCGGACGCCGGCCGACGCTGTTGAGCGCGGGCCTGGTTTTCCTTGTCGGTGCGATCGTCTCGGCGTTGGCGCCGAACGACGGGGTTCTCTTGGTGGGACGATTCGTCGTCGGTATCGGCATCGGTTTCAGCTCGGTGGTCGCACCGCTATACATCTCGGAGGTTGCACCCGCAACAATTCGCGGCAGCCTCGTCTCGCTCTATCAGTTCGCGATAACGATCGGCATACTCACCGCCTACGTCGTCGATTACGCCCTGGCGCACGGCGGAGAGTGGCGGTGGATGCTCGGACTGGCGGTCGTACCGTCGCTGATCCTGATCGGCGGGATGCTGGTCATGCCCGAGAGCCCGCGCTATCTGTTCAAGATCGGCGGCGATGCCCGGGCCCGATCGGAACTGTTGCGCATCCACGTCGATGCGGCCACGTCGGAGCGCGAGGAACGCTCGATTCGCGAGAGCCTCACCGCAAAAAGCGGCGGCTTCGAAGTCTTCCGGGTGCCGTCGACGCGGCTCGCGCTGTTTATCGGCGTTTCGCTCGCGTTGCTTCAGCAGATCACCGGCATCAACACGGTGATCTACTACGGCCCGCAAATCTTCGAGATGGCGGGCGTCACGTCGGCGACGGCTTCGATTCTCGCGCAGGCGCTGGTCGGGACGGTGAACTGTCTCTTGACCCTGGTCGCGATTTTTTTCGTGGATCGGATCGGGCGCAAACCGCTGCTCTACGCAGGGCTGGTAGGAATGTTCGTCGCGCTGTCCGCGCTCGCGTATTCCTTCGCGCAGCCGCACCTTTCCGGCAGGCTCGGGACGATCGCCTTGGCGAGCATGATGGTCTACGTGGGCTGCTTCGCTTTCAGTCTCGGACCGATTCTCTGGCTCTTGCTCGCTGAGATCTTCCCGTTGCCCGCGCGCGGCTTGGGCATGTCCATCTCGACGCTCGCGAACTGGGTCGGGAACTTCCTCGTTTCACAGTTCTTCCTTACCATGGTCGAGCGTCTCGGACAGGCCGGGACCTTTTCGATCTATGCCGCGCTTTGCGTGGTGACGATTATCTTCGTGCGCACGATGGTCCCGGAGACGAAGCGCGAGCTGCTCGAGCAGATTCGGGTGGCACCAGCCTAGAACTCCTTCGCAATGTTGGCAGCGGTGCGATATGCAGACGACCCGCCGGGCCGGTTGCGCTTAGCGGAGCGGCCGCTGCCGACACCGGCACGCGGAGAGGTAGTGTTGCGCATCCGGGCCTGCGGCGTCTGCCGGACCGACTTGCACATCGTTGACGGCGAGCTGCCGCCGCGTCTCCCGAGCGTCGTTCCCGGCCATCAGATCGTCGGGATCGTCGAACGGCTGGGTGAGGGAGTCGACGCAGCCCTTGCCGGCCGGCGCGTCGGCGTTTCGTGGCTGGGCGGCGTTGATGGGACCTGCGAACAGTGCCTGGCCGGGCGTGAGAACCTCTGCGATGCGCCGACCTATACCGGCTACGACCGCGACGGTGGGTATACCGAGTATGTGTCTGTCCGTGCCGATTTTACCATTCCGCTTCCCGAGCACCTCGACGACCTCCACACCGCCCCGCTGCTTTGCGCGGGCATCATCGGCTTTCGGGCGCTCCGCGTCGCCGGCGTGCAGCCGGGCGAGCGCGTCGGGCTCTTCGGATTCGGCTCGTCGGCGCACCTCGCGCTGCAGGTCTTGCGTGGCTGGGGGTGCGAGGTCTACGTCGCAACCCGCGGCGAAGAGCATCAAGCATTCGCGCGGCGACTCGGTGCGCATTGGGTGGGGGGAGCGCTCGAGAGGCCGCCGGTTCCCCTCGATCGCGCCGTAACCTTCGCGCCCGCCGGCGACGTCGTGGTCTCGGCGCTCGCGTCGTTACGGAAAGGAGGCGTCGTCGCCATCAACGCGATTCATCTCGACCGCATGCCGTCGTTTGACTACGACTCACTCCTATGGGGCGAGCGTCAGCTGCGCAGCGTGACCAACATGACGCGCGTGGATGCGCGCGACTTCATCACGATCGCGGCGCGCGAAGGCGTCACGGCACAAACGACCGAGTTCGCCCTGGCCGATGCCCAGGCAGCGCTCGAAGCGGTACGCAACGATACCCTCGACGGCGCCGCAGTGATTACGGTATGAGCCGGGCGTTCGTCAAGGATTGGGAGGATCGTCCCGAGCGGCCGCTGCCGCGTCCGGTCGAGCGCGAACGACCCAACTACGTGACGCCGCATGGATTGGAACGGCTGCGCGAAGCGCTCGCCGCAGCTCGCGCCAACGGCGACGAGCGCGATGCAAACTACTTCGAAGAGCGCCTCGAAAGCGCCCAGGTCGTCGATCCACGTTCGCAGCCGCGCGACGAGGTAGCCTTTGGATCGACGGTTGTCGTGCATGACGAACACGGCGGTCAGGTTCGCCTTCGCATCGTGGGCGCGGACGAAGCAGATCCGGCTCACGGAACGATCAGCTGGATCTCACCCTACGCGCAGGCGCTGCTCGGTCATCACAAGGGCGAGCGCGTCGTCGTGCAACGCCCGGCCGGGCCGGCGACGGTCGTCATCGAGACGATCGAACCCGTTTAGCACTCTCGTTGTCGCCGCTCAGCGTCGTCATTCCGGTCTACAACAACTGGTGGCTGACGCAGCGGTGCTTGCGCGCGCTCGAGGGGCTGCGCGGCGATGCGGCGGCGTTACTCGAAACGATCGTCGTCGACAACGCGTCGACCGACGAGACCGCTGAGGCGGTCGGCGGTTTTCACTGGGTTCGTTACCTGCGACTGGAGAGCAATCGCAACTTCGCCGGTGCGTGCAACGCCGGGGCGCGTCTGGCGGAGGCGCCGTTGGTGCTCTTTCTTAACAACGACGCCTATCCGCTGGGCGACGCCCTAGATCCGCTGGTGCGCGTCTTCGAGCGAGATGAAGTGGCGATCGCCGGGGGTGCGCTCTTCTTCGAAGACGGCGTTACGCAAGCGGCCGGCCTCGTTGTGTTGCCGAACGCGCACTGGCATTACTCGCAGCGCAATTTGCCGCCGGACCTGGACGGAGTTACGACATCGCGCGATGCACTCGGCGTCTCTGGGGCAGCGATGGCGGTGCGGACCGAATGGTTTCTGGCCAACGGCAGCTTCGACGAATCGTTCGTCAACGGGTTCGAGGATGTCGATCTCTGCTTGCGCGCGCGCGAAGCGGGCCGCGCGATCGCCTACATCGCAACCGCGCGCTTCGCGCACTACGAGGGCGCATCGGAGGGGCGCTTCGATCGCGAAGCTGAGAACGAGCGGCACTTCTACCGGCGATGGTCGTCAAGTTTTGCCTCGATGCCGCGAGTCGCTCGCGGCGAAGTCGGCGCCATCACCGTGCGCTCGAGCTCGCGCATCGGCCCGCTGCCGGCGGCGGCGTTGGAGGATCTCGAAGAGGCATTGCGCGCCTTTGGACACCCGATTGCGCACGCGATCCGTCCTTGGCAGCACTTCGACCGCCGCTTTCGGCGCGGCGCATCGCTTGGGTGGTTCGTGGATGACATTCCTCCGCCGGGAATCACCATCGAGGGGGATGGCGCGCTCGCGCGGATACGCACGCACGGCGCGATCGAACTCGAGGTGCCATGGCTGCCGTGCGCCGCATACGAACGCGTCGCTCGACTCGCGATTCGCCGCTCGGAGGATCCTGAATGCCGCGTCGTCGCCCTCGCCGGCAGCGACGCGGAACTGTGCGACACCCAAAGCGCGTTTGAGGGCCTCGAGGTCGTGCCGGTCAGCGCCCCGATGCTGCTCGGGGATGCTCAAATGCGCGAGGTAGCGTGCGTCGTGCACCTCGGATTGACCGACGAGAGCGCCTTCGGTAACGTCTTGCTCGCGCAGGCGGGCCTGCCGGCAGTCGTTGTCGCGCGCGAGGAGCTCAGCGCGCTCTTCGCGCCCGACGTCGCGCTGACCGCACAGCGCAATGAGATCGCGCAATACGCCGCGCACCTGGTCGCGGATCCGGCGGCACGCTTACGCTATGGAACGCTCGTGGCTGCCGACGCGCAGCGCCGCTTCTCACCGCGCCGCAGCGCGATCCGCGTCGTCGATCTGCTCTGCGCCGCGCGATTCGGCTTGGAACGTCCCGCCGCTGCGCGAACCGATACGCCCATAGCCGCCTCCGCCGGGAGTCTGAACCGTTAGCACGTCGCCCGCCTGCAGCGCGAGGCTCGTCTTTGCTGCCAGGATTTTCTCTGTCCGGTTGCGTGCGAGCGTGTGCCGACCGCGTGCGCCGGGCTCGCCACCCTGCGCCCCCGGCGGCTGCAGCGTGTGGCGGTCGGCGAGCAGTGTCGCGTCCGCCGTTCCTTCGACGAGCTCGATCGAGCGAATCAATCCGTTGCCTCCTCGCCAGGCACCAGCGCCGCCGGTCCCATCCGCAAACTCGTAGCGAACGACGCGCAGCGGATACTCGAGTTCGATTGCTTCGATCGGCGTGTTGAGCGTGTTGGTCATGTGACATTGAATGCCGTCGAGACCATCGCATGTCGGGCGCGCGCCCATCCCGCAGCCGATGATTTCGTAGAAGGCCCAAGTGCGGCCGTCCGGCCGCGTTCCCCCAAGCATGACGTTGCTCATCGTCCCTCCACTACAGGCGGGCACGCGCTCCGGCACCGCTCGAGCCAGCGCCTGCAGCACCACCTCGGCGTTCCGCGTACTCGTCTCGACGTTGCCGCCGGAAACCGGCGCGGGGCGGCGCGGATTGAGCAGCGTTCCCTCGGGTACGTGCACCCGGACCGGGCGAAAGCAGCCCTCGTTCATCGGAATCATGCGATCGGTGACGGCGCGCAGCGCATAGTGCACGCCGGAAAGCGTCACGCCGAGCACCGCGTTCAGCGGCCATGGGACCTGTTCTGAGGTTCCGGTGTAGTCGAGAAGCGCCTGACCGTCCTGCAGTACGAGGCGCAGCGCGATGCGAATGCTCGGCATGCCGTCGCGATCCTCGAGGTAGTCGACGCCGTCGTAGACGCCTTCGCCGAGCGCCATCAGCGCCTTGCGCATCAGCGCTTCGCTATCGTCGAGCGCCCGCGAGATCGCGCCCTCCATCGTTTCGATTCCGTAGCGCTCGTGGAGCTCCAGCAGCCGCCGCTCGCCGGTGTAGTTACCCGCCGTCTGCGCGCGCAGATCGCCGCTGCGCGCATCGGGCGTACGGGAGTTCGCGCCGAACAGCGCGACCGTTGAAGGCAGGACGCGATCGCCCTCGACCAGGCGCATCGGCGGCACGATCAACCCTTCGGCGAAGAGTTCGGCCGCCTGCGCCGGCATCGAGCCCGCGACCGCACCGCCGACGTCGGCGTGATGTGCCTTGTTCGCAGCGTAACCGACGAGCTGTTCGTTAAAGAAGACTGGGCGAATGACGGTCACGTCGTTGAGGTGCGTGCCGCTGACGTATGGATCGTTTACCACCCACATCTCGCCTGGTCGAACGCCGCCGTACCAGCGCTCGATGACGTGCAGCGTCTGCCGAAGTCCCCAGGGCAGCGAACCGAGATGGACCGGAATGTGTTCGGCTTGCGCGATCAACCGGGCGCGCCGGTCGAAGAGCGCGCACGAATGATCGAGCCGCTCCTTGATGTTCGGCGAATATGCGCTGTTGCGCAGCGCAATGCCCATCTCTTCGCTCGCGTAGACGAGCGCGCTCTTGATCACCTCGACGGTGATCGGGTCGCTCATTGCGCGCGTCGCAGGTCGAGCAGCTCACCTTCGAGACGCAGCGACCATCCGGGCGCGACGTACGTCGTACTATCGTACTCCTCGACGATCGCCGGCCCTTTGATAGGGCGATCGGAATGGAGGGCGGCACGGTCGAAAACGGGCACGTCGAGGAAAGCAGCTTCGATCCACACATCGCGGGTCGTCCTCCCCGTGTCATGCCGACCCTTCGACCCGGCGCTTCTCGCCTCGCTCAGGACTGCGCTTTGCACAGGCAACTGGCCGTAGGCCGTCAGGCGCGCATTGACCAGCTCGATCGCTTCATCCGGGACATCGTAACCGTAACGCGCGCGATGCGCGTCGTGGAAGCGTTGCGCGATCGCGGACGGTGAATCGTCGTGCTCGATTGCAAGCTCGAAGCTTTGCCCGCGGTAGCGGGCGTCGTACTCCCGCCGAAAGACGATCGTTTCCGGGCTGGCGCCCTGCTCGATCAGCGCGTTTCGGCCGCGCGTTTCACGTTCATCGAAACTGCGCGCCAGCGCCGCTCCGTCGATTTCGTCGAGCCTGCGCAGCACCGGCGCGACGTAACTCGCGTGCAGTTGCGCATCGAGCAGGCCGGACGCGGAAAAGAGGCCAGGATGCGCTGGAACCAGGATGCGCTCGATGCGGAGCTCGTCGGCGAGCGCGCAAGCGTGCAACGGGCCGCCGCCGCCGAACGCCACCAGCGTAAACTCGCGCGGATCGAGGCCACGCTCGATCGTAACGATGCGCAAGACCTTCGCCATTGCGGCGTCGATCAAGGTGACGATACCCGCCGCGGCCGCTTCGACGCTTAGCCCGATCGGTCGTGCCAGCCGTTCGATTGCGGCGCGCGCGCGTTGCGCGTCGATCGGAAAGGCACCTCCGAGCAGGTGCTTGCGATTGAGCCGTCCCAGCACGACGTTGGCATCGGTAACCGTCGCGCGTTCGGATCTTCCGTAACAGGCCGGTCCCGGATCGGCGCCCGCCGAGATCGGTCCCACGCGCAGCGAGCCGGCGTCGTCGATCCAGGCGATCGTACCGCCGCCCGCGCTGGCTTCGGCTAAGTCGACGAATGGAAAGCGAACCGGATAGCCGCTGCCTTTGACGGCCCGCCCGCTATGCGTTCGCCCCGCGGCCTCGAACTCGGTCGCGACCTGCGCGATGCCGTCCAGGATCGTGCCGGCCTTGGCGGTCGTCCCGCCCATGTCGAACGAGAGCAACCGGTGCGCGGCAATCCGCCGCCCCAGCGCCGCGGTCGCAATTGCGCCGCTGGCCGGACCGCTCTCGACGATTGCGGCCGGCGTCGCTGCAATCTGTGCGGCCGCACTCATGCCTCCGTCACTGCGCATCACGTAGAGTGGGGCCTCGATGTGCCGCGCGCGCAGGGCGTCAAGAAGCTCTTCGAGGTAGCGCTCCACGATCGGAGCGAGCGCCGCATTGACCAGCGCGGTCGAGAACCGCTCGTACTCGCGATACTCCGGATCGACTTCGGAGGAGCACACGATCCGTGCCTCCGGCAGCGCCGAGGCGAGCGCCTGCGCTATGCGACGCTCGTGCACGTCATTGGCGTACGAGTTGAGCAGACAGACGGCGACGGCTGCGACGTCGCGCATCTGCAGCTGCATACAGACGCGCTGCAGCGAGCCTTCGTCAAGCGGCACCAGCACCGAACCGGACGGATCGATGCGCTCGCGCACCGTCAGACGGTCTTCGCGAGCCACGAGCGACCGCGGCCGCATGACGAATAAATCGTAGAGCTCGCTGCGGTTTTGGCGGCCGATCTCAATGATATCGCGGAAGCCGTGGGTGGTAACGAGCGCGACGCGCGGCAGTTCGAGTCCGAGCTGACCCAGCAACGCATTGGTCGCGATCGTGGTCGAGTGGCCGACCAGCTCGAGACGACAGCCACGTTCGTAGCGCGCCAATAAGGAGGCGAGCGCTTCGATCACCGCCGCGTGCGGCGCGTGCGGCGTCGTAGGGACTTTGAGCGTGACGCGCTCGCCGCTCGAGGACTCGGAGGCGACGAGATCGGTGAACGTGCCCCCGACGTCGATGCCGACGCGCAGCGCGCAACTCAAGTTAGAACTTTTCCTGCGGTTCACCCTACGCTTGCCGGTATGCTCGCTTTAAGACCTCGATATCGAGCTTGACCATCGCGAGCATGGCTTGCATCGCGCGGGCCGATCCCTCGGCGTCCCCGCCGGCGAGCACTTCGGATAGACCCTCGGGAACCACCTGCCACGTCACGCCGAACTTGTCGGCGAGCCATCCGCATTGCAGCGGTTGTCCGCCGTCGGCCAATTTCTCCCAAAGGTCGTCGAGCTCGGTCTGGGTCTTCGCGGTCACGACGAAGGAGATCGCGCGCGATGCCGAGAGCGAAAACATCGCGCCCATATCCTCGCCCTCTGGATTCGTATGGCCTCCGTTGAAGGCAACGAATTTGGTGCCGTCCAGCGAGAACGCGATCGTCATAACTCGCCCCTTTGGCCCGGGGGTCGCCTCGCCGAAGCGGGTGATCGAGTCAATGCTGGCGTTTTTGAAAATCGAAACGTAGAAGTTGACCGCCTCTTCGGCATTGTCGTCGAACCAGAAAAACGGTGTGATGTTCTGCATGGAGATCTCCTAGTAGCGAAGCTGGCTAATCGTGAAGACGGCGCCTTGCGGATCGGCGATCGTTGCGCGCCGGAAGCCCGGCGCGTCGTACGGCGAGACGAGCACATTCGCACCGAGCGCTTCGGCCTTGAGCGCTGCCGCATCGGCGTCGTCGATCCAGAAGTCCACGCTCCACTCGGCGGAGCGGTCGTCTGGAAACGTATCGCAAGCCGGAAGCATGACGGCGACCACGTCGCGGGGCACGGGCTGCTTCGGTTCGCCGCCGACGTAACCGGAAAGGCGGCAGAGGTAGATCGCACTCTCTCCCGCATCGAGGCTCTCGGTCTTCCAGTTGAAGAGGCGTGCGTAGAAGCTGCGCGCACCGTCGGGGTCGCGCGTGATCAGCGAACTCATCGCCCAGGCCTGCGGTTCGTTCACGAGCTCCGCGCCGTGACGTTGCTCGGCCTCCCACACGCAGAAGGTTGCGCCGGCGGGATCGCGCAACACGGCCATTCGACCGGCCGGCGCGACGTCGAAGGGTGCGACCACCGCCGCGCCACCCGCGTCCCCGGCTTGCGCCGCGACTCGGTCGACGCTTTGCACGGCGATGTACGTGGCCCAAAACGCGCCCGGCGGCGCTTGTGCGGGCTTCGAACCCACTCCGGCGACGTCTCGGCCGCGCAGCCGCGCTACGAAATATCGGCCCGGCGGCTCACCGGGCATCGGCCCTGGACCATCGTACTGCCAACCGAATAACTCGGAGTAGAAGCGCGTTGCAGCGTCGGGATCCGGCTGCAGCGTCTCGACCCAACACGGGACGCCGGGCGGATAGTGCGTTCGTTCGCTCATTTCAACTCCTGCTCTCAGTTTGGCAATTGATCAACCATTTGACGCCGAACTTATCGCTCACCATTCCAAAGCGCGGCGACCAGAACGTCTTCGCCAGCGGCATGATCACGGATCCGCCCTCGGCGAGCTTCGCGAAGACCTCGTCGGTCTGCGCTTCGCTGTCGGTCTGGACGCCGAGCATGAAGTTGTCGCCGGGTTCTCCCGCGCGGCCGGGCGGCGCATCCATGATGTTCACGATGCCGGCCGAAGAGCGCAACCTCCCGTACAGGACTTTTCCAGCCCAGCTCGGCGGCACGGCGTTCGCCGCCGGGGACCCTGCGAATCGCGTGATCTCGACCTTACCGCCGATGGCATCGCGGTAATGCTCGAGCACGGTTTCGGCGATTCCATTGAAGGTGAGATGAGGGCTGAGTTCCATTTCGAGCGTCCTTTCACAGATCGTGAGATAAAGGCTCACCCGCGCCTGTGCCGTCGAGTATACAAACCTAACTTCGGAAAAGCAAGTACTATTCAAAAAAGAAAGTTTACTGTAAGATGGGAGCGTGGCGACTCGTACCTACGGGCAGTACTGCGGGCTGGCGCGCGCGGCGGAGATTCTCGGCGAACGCTGGGGGCTGCTGATCGTGCGCGATCTGCTGGTCGCGCCCAAGCGCTTTACCGACCTTCAACGCGGCCTCGCCGGCATTCCAACCAGCGTGCTGACGGCACGGCTGAAGGAGCTCGAGGTAGCAGGCGTCGTCCGGCGTCGTGTCCTCCCGCGTCCCGAGGGCTCGATCGTATACGAGCTGACTGCGTACGGCTGGGAGCTCGAGGACGTGCTGGTGCAATTCGGGCGGTGGGGCGCCAAATCACTCGGCGATCCTCGAGCGGACGAGATCATTACAGCCGATTCGATGGTCGTCGCGTTGCGCTCTACGTTCCGCGCCGAAGCGGCGCAAGGTCTCCACGCCACTTTCGAGCTGCGCGTGGGCGAGATCGTTTTGAACGCGCGCGTCGACGACGGAGAGGTCGAAGTCCATGCCGGACCCGCGCCGGCTGCTGACCTCTCGATCGAAGCCGGTCCGCAGATCCGCGCGCTGATGGCCGGCGAGATTACGCCGCGCGAGGCGGTCCGCAGGGGCGTCGTTCGGGTTAGGGGCGATGGCGATCTGCTGGCAAGCTTCGCGAAGATCTTTCGCATCGATCCGATGCCGGTCGCGCCCTCGTAGCGACCGCGCAACCCGGGCTCACTTTGGGTTACTCTTAGGCCTACCGGCAACAGCTCGGAAAGGAGAGCGTGAGATGAAGATCGGTATTATCGGCGCTGGGAACATCGGGGGAACGCTGACGCGCCGCTTCAGGCAGGTCGGTCACGACGTCTACGTGGCGAATTCGCACGGACCTGCGAGTCTGGCCGAACTCGCGACAGAGACAGGTGCGAAGGCGGTAAGCGTCGAGGAAGCAGCACGCGCCGGCGATGTGGTCGTCGTCACGATTCCCGAGAGTAAGATCCCCTCGCTTCCGCGCGACCTCTTCGCGCAGACGCGGGTTAGCGTCGCGGTCGTCGACACCGGCAACTATTACCCGCGCCAGCGTGACGGCCGTATCGAAGCGATCGAAGACGGCCTGCCGGAAAGCTGTTGGGTCGCAGAACAGTTGCATCGCCCCGTGATCAAGGCCTTCAACAACATTTATGCCGAGCATCTCCTGAAGCTTGGCAAGCCGCCCGGAACGCCGGGGCGCGTCGCACTACCCGTAGCCGGCGACGATCCCGCCGCTAAGGCAGTTGTGATGCGTTTGGTCGATGAGATCGGCTTCGATCCTATCGATGCCGGAGGATTGAACGAATCGTGGCGGCAGCAGCCGGGGTCGCCGGTTTATACCGAGGACTTCGACGCGGCCGGCGTGCGTGCAGCCCTGGCAGAAGCGAGTCCCGAGCGAACCGAGGCGTGGCGGGGAACCTCGAAGAGCCCGGGCACATTCATGGCTCCGGCCTGACCTGACATGGCCTCGCCTTACGAGCGCTTCCGCGCGCTCCACGAACGCACGGAAGCCTTCATCATGCCAAACGCTTGGGATGGCGCGTCGGCGGTCTTACTGAAGCGGGCGGGATTTCGCGCGCTCGGCAGCAGTTCGCTCGCGCTCGCGTTCTCGCTCGGGCGGCAAGACGGCCTGCATGCCGTTTCGCGTCACGAGGCGATCGCCAATGCCGTTTTGTTGGGGCGCGTAACCGATCTTCCCGTCAACGGCGATCTCGAAGATGGTTTTGGTCCGGATCCGGGAGATTGTGCCGCAACGGTGCAGGCGGCGATCGACGCCGGTCTCGCCGGCGTGGGCATCGAAGACACAACCGCCGATCCGTCACATCCGATTCACGAGTTCGACGATGCCGTCGCGCGTGTTCGCGCCGCAGCTGCGGTTGCGCGCGGTCGAATTCTGCTGACCGGACGTACCGACAACTTTCTCAACGACCGTCCCTTACTCGATGATACGCTCCGCCGGCTCACCGCATTTGCGGAGGTCGGTGCCGACGTTCTCTACGCGCCGGGTTTGCCGGACATGGACGCGATCGTCGCGGTGGTGCGCGCCGTCGCACCCAAGCCGGTGAACGTGTTAATTGGACCGGCGAACGCACCAGTGACGCTGGCGCAACTCTCGGCCGTTGGCGTCCATCGTGTCAGCGTCGGCGGGGCGCTCTATCGCCGCACCATGACGGCCTTGGTCGAAACCGCGCAGAGGCTCCACGCCGGGGATCTCAGTGTTTTCGCGGGCGCAGTTCCGGGAAGCGAGATCGCGGCACTGATCGGTTAGCTCGTTACGGCTTGATCTCCGCGAAGTAGTGCAGCGTCCGACAACTGACACACTGCATGTGAAGGTGTGCCAGCGTCAGCGTGACGAGGACGGCCGCGTGTCCGGGAGCGGCCGCGCGAAAGAGCTCTGCGTGGCCGGAAGCCGAATCCCACACCGCCGCCGGCATATTCTCGGGCGGCCGCCGGTCGTACCCGAGATCGCGAAAGAGATCGTGACGAGGAATCTCTACCGTGCCGATGCGCTGCAAATTTGGCGTCGCGAATTGAAGGTGTCCGTCGTAGAGCGGGAACGCCATCTCTTCGTGCACGCGCAGCGTGTTGGCCCCGGCGACCTCGGGTCGCGCCACGCGCCAAGGCGCCGCCGCCTGGCAGGCGCTCAAGAGCGCGAGGAGCGCGACCGCCGTCAGCGCGAGCTTAGAAGGTGAGCGAACGGTGGCCGTTCGCCGGGTTACAGTTCACCCCTTGCTCCATCACGATTTGGAAGTCGAGGGTCGTGGTACCCCGCCCGGACTGTGTCGAACGGAAATATGGAAAGATCCAGCTGAACGGTTGACCCGCCCGCAACGGTGGAATGCTGCGCCGATCTAAGCGTTGTCCGTAGGCAGAGATCGAAACGTACTGCAGCACGTTCAAGGGTTGCGAACTCCCCATGTTGACGATGTTTCCGGCGATCGTGAAACGATTCTCTCCGCCTTGCGGCACGACGCTCTGAACCTTGACCCACTCAATCGCGGGATTCGGGCCGGTGCACGCGATAGCCGGAGCCGCCGAGATCAGCATCGACGCACACAGCGTTACGATTGTGATGCGAAACATACAGGCCTTCCCTCCTCGGTCTACCCGCCAATCGCTCTATACCCGCAGAGCCCCGCGTCAATGCAAACGCGGGGCCACAGCTACACCTCGTCCGGCCTAGCTCGGAGGATGGTGACCCCCGGCGTTCGCGGGGGGGTGTCCTCCGGCCGGTACGGCGACGTGGGGCGCGGCTGCCTGGCGATCCGCGGGCGTCACCGGCGTGAAATGCGGTGGCCGGTTGTTGGTGCTATACGGGTGCTGAACCGCCATCGTGTGCGGCACGCCGTGGTTGACGGTCTCGAGGTGATTGCGATCCTGCCCGGCGGTCTGTTCGTGGTACCGTTGTTCGGGCGTCTGCGTCTGTCCCAAATGCCGACTGGTGAGCTGACCCGAGGTCGGGTGGGTCTGAATGCCGCCGGCGCCGCCGTTGTAGCCGACGCGGCTGTGCGTGTAGTAGTTCTTGTTGATCACCGTCTTGTCGATGTACGTATTGTGGACATAGGTCCGGTTGACGTTCATGATGGCGGTGTTATAGAAGAAGTTTCCGCCGCGCCAAGCGCCGCCGACGAAACCGGTGCCGAAATAGCCGAACCCGTAGTTAATTCCGCCGTAGAATCCGACGGTGGGCCCCCAGTACCCGGGATGCCAATAATAGACGCTGTTGAGCCAGCCCCAGTAGCCGGGCGTCCAGAGCATTCCCGGCGAGGGTGCGAGCACCCATGTTCCGGGTACCCAATAGTAGCCGCCGGGCCCCCAGGCCCAGTAGCCGGGCTGCCACATGTAGTTCGGCCCCGGACAGAGCGGCTGCGTGTAGACCGGAATCAGCGGCGGTGCGATGTTGACGCCGATGCCGATCGAAACCTGTGCGGACGACGCCAGCGGCGCGGCCGCGAACGTGATAAACAGGAAGGCTGCGAGCATAGCTCGCATCGGGCGCAAAGTCTCCATGGCCCCTGTATACCCAAATTCGCTTTTTTCAGGACCTAACTCGCTGCGGGAGCCCTCGGAGCGTCTCGCCTTCTGGCTGGTGGCCTTGGCCGCATTTCCGGCGGCGCTGCTTGTCGGCTACGCGCTCCACGAGTCGATCGGCGCCTCGCAAGTCGCGCTCTTCATCGCCCTCGCAATGCTCTACGTGACGCTCGCGCGCGGGCGCCTCTTGGGCTCGAGCGTCCACGTGCATCAAACGCAGTATCCGCGTGTCTTCGAGATCGTGAAAAACGCCTGCGCCGCGCTCGAGATTCCGATGCCGCTGATTTTCGTACGCGAAGACAACTTGGTGCCGATCGTCGCGCTCGGCTTCGGCGAGCCCTACGCGCTCGTGCTCTCGAGCCATTGGATCGAAATCTTCGCCGACGACGAGCTCAGCTTCATGGCCGGACGCGAACTCGGCCACATCGCAGCCGGCCACACGCGCTTCCACTCGCTGCTAAGCGTGAACGGAAACGAGAATCCTTTGGTCGCACTGATCTTCGGCGCGTGGCTGCGTCGCTGCGCGCTCACCTGCGACCGGGTGGGGTTGCTCTGCTGTGGCTCGCTCGATGCTGCAACTCGAGCGATGGGCGTTGCCGCATTTCACGAGTTCGCGCGACGGGTCGACTATCAGGCATTTGCCGAGCAGCAGGCCGAGATTCAATCCGATTCGATCCTGCGCTGGGGCGAGTGGCTCAGCGGCGAGCCGTATGCAACGCGGCGCATCGCCTCGTTGCGGCGCTTCACTTCGACGCAGGCCTATGCGGACGCGGCTGCCTGGTTCGCGCGCGAGCGCGGCCTGGAACCACCGCCGCTCGCCGCCCCGGGCCAAGGGCGCGTCGTGCCGCGCGACTGTGCCGGCTGGTGGCGCCGCGTTGCAGCCTGGTCGATCGATGCGGTCATCGTTACGGCGATCATCACCGCGTTCGGCGGAAACGTCACGGGCATCCATACGAGCGAGACGACCAGCCTTAAGGCCAAGCCGGGCAATGTCAGCGTGACGGCCCCCGGAGTCTCGCTGAGCATTCAGGGCAAACACCATGCAGCGCCGCTCGCAGCGACACCGGCGCCTGCGACACCCTTGCCCCTCCCTACCTCGACGGAAGGCGAGTCGGGCACGATCGGTTGTTTCGGAAGCACGGCAAGCGACTGTCGCACCGATACGCTCTCCCTGGGGCCATTTCGGCTTACGGACCAAGGTCTGAGCCTGAATCTCTTCGGCGCGGAGGTGCCGTTGAACGCGAGCACGCTTGCGGCGGCACCGGCAGGACTGGGCTTTCCGTTTTGGTTTCCGGTCTATCTGGCATTGCTCGTGATCGTCGCCGGACAGACCTTCGGGATGATGATTGCCGGCTTGCGTGTCGTGACGATAGACTTTCGCAAGCCGGGCATCTTGCGCACGATCGCGCGCTACCTCGTCGTCGGCCTTCTGTGGTGGCTGATCGCGCCGCTGAGCTTGATTTGGCGCCGCGTTCTGCTGCACGATCGCTGGACGCGAACGCGCCTGGTCAAAGTGGAACGCGTCGTCGCTCGCGACTTCTCGACCTGAGAGCAGTCTGACCAGGCCTCGAGGCGCGCAACGTGGGAACACTCCTAACGTATGCGGACCGTGCTTGTCCTGGCCGGATCTGCCGCCTATCTGGGGCTTTCGATCCTCGCTTGGGGCGGATTCGGTCCGTTTTTCTCGCATCCGCCACTGATAGCGCTGACGATCGTCTCCTTCGCACTTACCATCATAGCGATTCGGGCCGACGGTAATTGCAGCCCCGGCGTACGCGAGGATCGTTCGAATCGCTGGGTTTTGTGGGTGTTCGCCCCGGTAGGTTTGCTGCAAGCATTCGTGCCGGCCTGGACCGATCGCATCGGTTTCTGGACGATCGACGGCGACACGGTACGCTGGATCGGCGTCGCTCTCTACACCGTCGGAAGCGTCTTACGCATGTGGCCGGTGTTCGTGCTCGGCCATCGCTTCAGTGGCTTGGTCGCCATTCAACGCGGCCACCAGCTGGTAACGAACGGCATCTACGGGACGATTCGCCATCCGAGTTACCTTGGTTTGCTCACACAGGCTCTCGGCTGGTGCCTCGCCTTTCGCTCCGGCGTCGGTGTGCTGCTTACCGCGCTGCTGGTACCTGCGATCCTCGCGCGAATTCATTCTGAAGAACGCTTGCTGCAGTCGGCCTTCGGCAAAGAGTACGACGCCTATCGCGCGCGCACGTCGCGCTTGATTCCGGGAGTCTATTAGGACACCAGGGGATGTGCGGTCGCTTCACGCTCACCGATCCCGCGCGCCTGCCGGCCGCGTTCCCGCGCTTTCGCTTTCCGGAGTTCAGCGAGACGCGGTTGCCCGCGCTCGGGCCACGCTTCAACATCGCGCCGGCGCAAGAGGTGCTGGGCGTCCGCAACAACGGGCAGAATAGTGCCGAGCTGCTGCACTGGGGCATCCAGGGGCGAATCAACATCCGGGCCGAATCGCTCGCAGCTCGCCGCGACCCGATTCGACGGCGCTGCATCGAGTTTGCCGATGGATTTTATGAGTGGCGTGACCGGCGCCCCGTCTACTACTCGCTCAAGACCGGCAAGCCGTTCGCTTTTGCGGGACTCTGGGTGCCGGAGAACGGCAGCGCAGCCTGCGACATCGTGACGTGCGAGCCGAACGCGTTGGTCGAGCCTATCCACAATCGCATGCCGGTCATGCTCACGCCCGAAACGCTCGAACTTTGGCTCGACCCCGAACCACTGCCGCCTGAAGTCGCCGGGTCGATCCTCAGACCGTTCGACGCCGCGCTGATGCAGGCGCGCGACGTCTCGCGCCGCGTCAACAACGCCAACCACGACGCGCCCGATGTGCTACAGCGCGATCCGGACAGCCCGGGTTTGTTCGATCGCTTAGGGCGTTAGCAGCCCAAGCGGGTTCCGACGATCATGTAGTCGCGTGACTCGATCGTCTTGTCCCAACAAGCTCCGCCGACGCCCAGCGACTTGTACTGCTGGCTGCTCTTGCCGTTTGATGGCGTGAAGCCGCTGCCGACGATCGTCAGCGTGTCCGATGCGTTCACGGTATTCTGCAACAGCCACGAGTTTGTTCCACCGGGGCTCAAATCCAAACCGCTGCCGTTCTTCGTTTGTGCGACGACGACGTTCTGCGTCGCTTTGCTTGTACCGGCCGTATAGAGGTAGTGAACGTTGAGCGGCCAGGTGAGCTGACTTTGGTCTTGCGAGTTGCGCTGCCCGTTCATTATCGTTTGCGTGGTGGACGTGAGCGTCGTCTGCTGGGTGATATTCTGCAAGTACTCCGACGATGTGATGTCGATTTTTTGCAGGTTCGAGAAGGCGATGCTCTGGGTGACGCGTGTTTCGACTCGCCCCTTCGACGTCTTCACGTAGCCGGCCACACTGACCGGATGCGTCGCGGTCGTTTTGATCGTTCCGTAGGCCGTGCCCGACGGACCGAGCTTTACGCGCCGAACGATCGACTCGGATGGCGACGCCGGGGTGCCGTCGCTGATCAACCCTCCCGTCACCTGCGCGGAACCGTGATCCTCGTAAACGAGCAGGGCGCCGTTGGTCGTGAAGTAGTTGTCGTCGTTATAGACCGAAACCGCGATCGTGTGCGGCTTTCCGTCATCGAGCGTCGCCGCGAACGGGGTCAGGTTCAGACGGTATGGCGTGAAATTCAAGGTCTCGACGCCGGGGATCGGGATCCAAAGATACGGGTCGAAACCGCCGGTAAAGATGTACGGATAAACGGGTGCGACGCCGGCGGCCTGGCCGTCGACCGTCACCTCCCCTTCGCGGAAGGCCGTGCCGCCGCAGTTGTCGAGCTTCTTCGCGAGGCCGTTCGGGAAACAGGAGTACCAAAATTCGTCGTTCGACTGTCCTTGCAAGAAAAGATCGAGGTAGGCTGCTTCGACGTTTTTTGGAAACGTAAATGTCCCCATCATTTGGGTCGACGGCCCGTCGAGGTAGACATAGCCGCCGCGTTTTCCGCCCGATAGCGGATAAACGGCGTCGGCCGCCGTGGCGGCGGGATAGTGCTTCGTCGCCGGATAGAAATCGAGTTCGGCGCGCCCGTAGATGATGCCGGTATACTCCGAGTTCACGATGTTATAGACCGAGGCTTGTCCGATCGACTTGTTTGCGAAGATGGGCGCGTACTCGCTAACGTCGCGCTCGATCTCCCAGCGAGGGCCGGCGTTTTACTGCGGCTCCGAGGTCGTTCCGAAGAAGACGTTGGTGGCGCCGATCCAAATCGCGCCGGTTCGATCGTATTGCACTCCCTCAGAAACTCTGAACTGCACCTTCATGATGATCTTGGCGTATGGTCCCGGACAGTTCACCGGAGGGCGATAGCGGAACGGATGGTCGTTGTAATCGGCGAACTTGCCCACCGGCAGTTGCCCAGGAGTGAGCGGGGGAGTCGTCGGCGTGAAGAGCAGGTCGACGCAGGGCGTTTCAGGCGGATGCGAGACCGGCGGCACGGCCGTGACTGGGTAGCTCGCGCCGTGCCCGCCGGCCATGCCGCTGCGGGCGACCTGGGCAATTCGCAAGGCGCTGCGCGAGAGCGAGAGCGGCACCGAGGTCGAGACAATCCCGTTGCCGCTCTGCGGCAGCCCTCCGTTCATTGCGCTCGGAGCGCTGCATGCAGTCAATATTGCAAGAAGAGCGAGCCTGGTGTTCCGCATTGGCCCGCGTTTCCGCAGCAAGCCGGCATTTCCTCGCACTCCTAACTTGCACAGTGCTTGCTTAGTTGTCTGCGCGCGAGGTGCGCTCGCGAAGCACGGCGATCTCGCGGGCTTGCCGCTCGGCCAGCGCGCGGAATTTTTCGAGTTCGCGCGTCATGCGCAACGCGTCGAGATGGTCGTACGCCGTTCCCGCCGCGATGCAGATATTCTTCAGCGCGGCGACCTCGTCGGGATCGATGTCCTCGCCGTTGACGTGCGCGCCGTAAAGCGCGACCGCCTCGAGTCGCGACCGCACGAAGACCGGCACCGCGAGGACCGGGGTTCGATCGTCTTGCGTTGTGCCGTCCGAGTCGTCGAAATTGTGCAGGCGCAGCGGGCCGTGCTTGCCCTGCACCTGTAGAAGCAGCGGTCCGTCGAGCACCTCGCCGTCGCGCACGTAGCGACCGTCTTGATCGCGTTTGAAGAGCGTGGCCGACGTAAGCGCCAAGGCGATTTGCGGTTCGCGTACCAGCGCTTCATCCACGTCCTTGGTGTGTTCTGCGTACGGAAGACCGTCGGCGATGCGTTCGAGGCGCGTCTCCGCCGCGTGCCGGCGCCGAAAGAAGACGCTCTCGATCCAAGCCTCGACCTTCGCGTGCAGGTTTTCGAGCCAGAACGCCACGCCGATCGCGGCCGCCGCGAGCAGGACGACGGTCGCGCCGCTGTGCTCGATCAACCGTCCCAGCATCCACTCGATGAAAGCGAAGATCGCGAAGATCGAGGCGGTCAATACGCCGTACACGACGGTGCGGCTGACGACAAACGAGATATCGAAGACGCGCTGGCGCACGACGGCGTAAGCCAGCGTGAACGGGCCGACGGCGTAGAGCAGCGCTGAAATCCAAATCAATGGACCCCAGGTCACCAGCGGATAGGCGGCCTCCCAATACCGCGCCCAGTCGGCAGTGTAGCTGATCAGCGTCATCAATACGCCGGCGATCACCCACTGCAATCGCTGCCGCTCCTGCGGCGGGGTCGTCAAATAGGTTTGGCCCAGCGCGATCGCGGCGACGAGTACCAGAACGAGGGCGGCCAGCGTCGAGCCGAGCGACATCCAGGCCGCCGGGCTCGATCCACGCAAGAGTGCGCTCGCGTCCCAGGCTAGGTTTGGAATTGCAAACAGCGCACCGATTGGAATCGCGCTGCGGTCGAGCCACGCGGTCCATCGCGTCGTCGGGAGTCCGGAGGGAAAGCGCGCTGCAAAAATGATCAAGCCAACCGGTCCGGCGATGGAGAGAACGTCGGATGCGAATTCGGCGACCAGGAAAAGTGAGTCGGGGAATCGGTACGTGGTAATGGTCGTCGCCGACATGAGATAGAGGAAGAGTCCCCAGGTCATGCGGCTCGGGCGTTGGAGAAGAATGACGAGCGCCACGGCGATATAGACGAAACCGGCGAGGCGCAAGAACGAAGGCAGCAACGAGAATCCGGCTTGCTGCGATTCCGCCGCCGTCGGCGGACGCGCCTCGAGCGCGGCCGTGCGCGCTTCGCCGGCGTGGACGACCGTAAACGCGATGCGTTCGCCCGGAAGCGCCGGCTGATAACTCAGCCCGATGATGCGATCGTGTAGGCTCGACCGCGTGAAATGGATCTGATCTCCCGGAACGATGCCGGCTTGCGCCGCCGAAGTGCCGGGATCGACCGATTCGACGACATAGCCGCGCGTGTATGTCAGCGCGTAACCGAAGGTGCTCTGCGGGAGAAAGAGCGTTGCCGTTGCCGCTACGTTGAGCGCGACGACGATGGCCGCCGCGAGCAGCGCCGCGACGCGCTCTCCCGGATGCAGATGCCGGCGCGTCTCCACGCTGCGCTCTACGCCGGGCGCGCGCCCGACTCATCCAGGCGCCGCCTCCGCGCGTACGTCATACGACGCTGTTTTCTTTAAGGAGATATCATGAACGTCAAGTCCTGGTTTTTTGCGATCTCCGGCGCGGGGCTGCTCGCGCTTGCGCCGGTCGTGAGCGGCGCCGCTCCGATGACCAGTGCGCCTTCGATGGCCGAGGTCGTCCATGTCGTTGCGTGCGGAGCCAGCGCCGGTCATCCCGAGGCTTCCTATATGGGGCCCTTCAACAAGATGGTGCTTCAACCGGCGCTGCCGCCGATGGCGATGATCGACTTCTTCAACGCATCGAGCCGGCCGATCTCCACGGTCGAGTTCGGTCTGGTTGCCGATGGGAAGCTCTTAGCCGTCGTGCGCGACATGGGATCGTTCGCGCCGAATGCGCGCATCATGCACGCCTACGGCATCGCTGAGGCGGCCGTGCCACCTGCCAATGCGATGACCCAGTGCGTGCCGCTGCGCGTGCGCTACGCCGACGGAACGACCTGGATGAATTCCAGCATGCCGGCCCACTAGGGAGCGCGCGCGGGGCCTCGAAGCGGCTGGGTGTGAACGAAACGATCGCAGCCACACCCAGCCGCCCGCACGTCGCCGAAGTCGAGAGCCGCGAAGAGCTGATTTATCTGCTCTCACGCGCTTCGGAACTCGAGCACGATCTGACCTGCATGTACCTCTTCGCGGCGTACTCCCTGAAGAGCGATCTCCCCGAGGGAGGGATGACCGCCGATGAGCTCGAGCACGTGCGTGGATGGAAGCGGAAACTGGCCTGCGTTGCCGTCGAGGAGATGCTCCACCTCGCGCAAGTCTCGAATCTGTTGACCGCCATCGGCGGTGCGCCGCATTTTCGGCGATCGAACTTTCCGGTGCCGGCGACGGCGTTCCCATTCGGCATCGGGTTGAGTTTGGAGCCGTTCTCGCAGGTGCTGATCGAGCGGCTCGTCGGCTGCGAGATGCCCGAGGACGACGTCATACGCTCGTTCGCGCCGGAACGCCAAGCCGAGTTAAGGGCTTTGCTCGATCGCGTTGCGGTCGGAATGCACGACCGCGTCGCCGCGGCCCCCGCCGTGCACACGACCGAACCATACGACGTCGATTTTAAGACCGTTCCGGAGCTGTACCACAAGATCGAGTCCGGGTTCAGGCGACTCCCTGAAGAGCAGCTCTTCATCGGCCCGCCCGAAGCGCAGGCCAACCCCAAGTATCTCGACGAGGGTGAACTGATCGCGGTGCTCGATCGCGACTCGGCCCTGCGCGCAATCGAGATGATCATCGAGCAGGGCGAGGCGCCGAGCGCGGATCACCCCGAAGCGCACTTCTGCGTCTTTAATACGATTCGGGCGGAGTTTGAGGAGTTGACCGCGCTTGCTCGCGCGCAGGGGCGCATTTTCGAACCGGCGCGGCCGGTCGTTTCGAATCCAGTGACCCGCTTCTCCGGAGCGGACGGCGGACGGACCCGAATCACGGATCCGCTGGCGCAAGAGGTCGCCGACCTTTTCAACAGCGCGTACGATACGATGCTGTTGATGCTGATGCGTTTCTTTGCGCACATCGAAGAGAACGAAGAGGAGTTGCGCATGTTGGCGCGCGGGACGCTGCGCATGATGGCGTCGGTCTTGCGCCCGCTGGCCGAGGCCCTCACGAAGATGCCGGCCGGCGACGCGTATCCCGGGAAGACGGCCGGACCGGGTTTCGGCTACAACCGCGACGTCCATCTGCTCGCGCACAAGCGCTCGGCGTGGATCTTCTTTCTGGAGCGGATTTGGGAGCTGGCCGGGCGCACGACGCTGCTCGCACAGGATGAAAGCGCGCCGCCGGAGATCGCTGAAGCCGCGGCGGCGCTCGAATCGGTCGCCGAACATTTGATGCCGTTCGTTCCGAGCAAGGACGCCGAGCACATCAAGACCTTCGCCTGCGCGAGTGCCGCCGAGGTTTCGATTCGGCCCGAGCTAAATGGGCCGTACCTGGTGATGAACCTGCCGGAAATGGTCAACTCCAGGGACGAGCCGCTCCGCACGCGTCCGGTCGTCGCGCTCTGCCGTTGCGGTGGTTCGGCGCTCAAGCCGTATTGCGACGGTACCCACGCCCGCATCGGCTTCGATAGCGCCAAGTCGCCGCAGCGTACATCGGACCAGCTCAAGCGCTACGACGGTAAGGAGATCACCGTCACCGATAACCGCGGCACGTGCTGTCACTTCGGAAACTGTACCGACCATCTTCCCGAGGTTTTCGGCGAGCGGCCCAACGGTTTCGTTCAACCCGACGCCGCCTCGAAGCAAGAGATCGTCGACATCGTTCGCGCATGTCCGTCAGGCGCACTCGGCTACGTGCTCGACGGTCTCGCGTATCCCGGCGAGCAGCGCGCGCCGTCAATCGTCGTCTCGAAAAACGGTCCTTACTACGTACGCGGTGGGATCGATCTGCACAACACGCAGCGAAACGACGGCGCTTCGCGCGAGCATTACGCGCTCTGCCGCTGCGGCCGATCGAAAAACAAGCCGTTCTGCGACGGATCGCATTGGAACGTGTTCGTGGACCCGGACAACTAGGTTCCTATGCGCGCCGGTGTGATTTACCGCCCTCGGCCGTGGTGAGCGAGCGCGCGTCGATCCCGGTTAAGGCTTCGAAATACTCCGAGCTCGTGAGAAGCGCTTCCCAGCGGCGCCACATTGCGCGGACGGAGCGGCACGAGACCCCGTACTCCTCTGCCAAGCGGTCGCAAGCATCCACATCCGGCGAGCGATGGATCGGCTGGCGGCGCCACAGCCAATCGCGCCAATACTCATCGGCGTTGTGCGCGATTCTCTCGGCCAGCGCAACTTGGAGAGCGAACAGCGTTTCAGTTTTGACCCGTGGTGCCAAGAGCGAGACTTATGTCTGTTGCGTTCATGCTCCTGTCATTTGGACGTTGTATGATCGCGGAAGTTCGTCGTCGTTTGGAGATCGATACGTTGAGCATTAGCAGACTCTTCGCGTTTCTTGCTGTCACATTGCTGTTATGCGGCGCCGGGCCCGCCATAGCGGACGCGCCGCAGTCCTCCGGACTGCGCATGGTGATCGTTTTGAGCCGTCACGGCGTGCGATCGCCGACGCATCCGGCGGACCTGCAGGCCTACGCGCGCCAGCCGTGGCCGGCGTGGCCGGATCATCCCGGGAATCTCACCGACCGCGGCGCGTTGCTGATGCGCCAGTACGGCGCATACTATCGCCGTGAGTACGTCGCCATGCTCGGCGCGCCGAACACTTGTCCAGCGAGCGGAACCGTCTTCGTTTGGGCCGACCTCGATCAACGCACGCGCGCGACCGCCGATGCGATCGTGCAGGGGCTCGCGCCGGGATGCGGCATCGCAGTCAATCACGCGTCCGGCGATGCCGATCCGCTCTTCGATCCGCTGCCGGGCATCGGCGTCGTCAATAAAGCTGCATCGTTGGCTTCGATCGAGGGCGCCGTCGGCGGGAATCTCAGCGGGTTAACCGATGCCTACCGGGCGCAGTTCGCAGCCATGGAGCAGGTTCTCGGCTGCGCTGCGCCGGTAACTTGCAAACAGATCTCGCGCGTTCCCACGACCGTTGCGAATGAGGGTGACGGCGGACTCGCGACGATTTCGGGCGGACTCGACATGGCGGCCGACGTGGCCGAGAATCTGCTGCTCGAGTACACCGACGGTCACGCCACCGTCGGCTGGGGGCGCGTCGATCACGGCCGGCTCCTCGAGCTCCTTCAACTGCACGTCCTGGCGAAGCGCCTCGAAGACGGGAACCGCTACACGGCGCGCGCGCATTCCTCGAACATCATGGCGCACATCCTCCAAACGCTCGAAGAGGGCGCCGGCGGCACGGCCGTGGCGGGGACGCGCGTGCCGCCGCAGAGTCGATTCGTCTTCCTCTCCGGGCACGATACCCAACTGGCGGAGATCGCCGGGCTGCTCGGCCTCTCGTGGCTGATTCCGGGGGATCAGTTCAACGACACGCCGCCGGGGAGCGCGCTGATCTTCGAGCTCTACGCACCGGGCGCGGGCGGTTCGCCCTTCGTGCGGACCATCTTCACCTCGCAGTCGCTCGACGCGATGCGCGCCGGTTCGGGAGAGAATCCGCTGCGTGTGCCGGTCTACGTACCCGGGTGCCCGTCGCTCGACTGCCCCTTCGCGACCTTCACTCGTGTCGTCGACGAAGCGATCGACCCGGCGTTCGTGGCGCCATGGTGACGAGAACCCCGGCCGCGAGGGCGGTCAGCGCCATCGCGAGCGTTAGTGTTCCGAACGCGCGGTTCCAACCGAAGGCAAGCGCAAGACGCGCGATTCCCACCCCGGCAAGCGCGCCGCCAAGATAGCCGACCCCGTCGATCAAACCGGACGCGAGCGCGCTTGCGGCGCGTCCGCCGAAATCGAGCGCCATCGCCCCCGCAAGATAGGAGTAAGGGCCGGTATTGAAAAGCGCGGTCTCGGGGAACGAAGTGGGTCTCTCGCTGCACGAGTGGTGGGCACTTTCCGCGCAGGAGCAAGCGCAACTGCGAGGGCACGCCTACGAGCGGCTCCAAAGGGTCGACGCGGATTACGGCAACGGGATGAGTACCGCCTTTGAGTTGGCCGAAGAGGTGATCGGCGAGCTTTGTGGTGGTATACTCGCTAGGCTATGAGCGATGGACTTCCCTATCCCGACAGCGACGACGACGTTATTGCGCCCGACGTCGCGCCACTTCAAGATCAGCCGATCGATCCCGGGAAAGCCGTGCGCCTCGAACAGGAAAAATACGCCGACAGCAGCGCCGACGAAAACCGCGACGATCAGTGGGACGAGCATCACGGCCAACCCGACGACATCGTATAAACCTCGGTTAGCTTCCCGATACGACCACGATCGGGTTGGCTAAGTAGTCGATCCCGGCGTTCTGCAGAATCGTCTTCCCCTGACCGGTGAGGATGAACGCCTCGAAGGCGGTTGCCTGCGCGGGATGCGGCGCGTCGCGCAGCCGCGCGATCGTATAGGTAATTTTGTCGCTCATCGATGCTTTTCCGGGAAGCGGCACGAAGTGCAAGCCGCGCGCGACCGCTTCGGTTTTGTAGAAGAAGCCGACGTCGGCTTGTCCCGTGTCGATGCGTGCCAGCAAATCCTCTTCGGGGAAGATCTGCGCGTCATTCTCGGGATCCCCTAGGATGCGCTTCGCGCCGTCGGGGCCGGCCAGAATCGTCACCGCCGCGATGGTGTACACGCCTTTCGGATCGAGCTTCGGATCGGTCCGTCCGATCGAAAGGCCCGGCGTCGAGAGCGCAGCAACGATCGAAGTCTTGCCGGCAGCGACGCCGGCGAAGAGCGCCGCCTGGCGGGACCGGTCCGACCATCCGATGCCGAGGCTCGTTCCGGCGAACGTGGTCGCGTGCGCGACCTTCGCGCCGAGGCCCATGACCAGCTTCGGATCGACGCTGATGAAGATGTCGGGATTCTTCGTGCCGGCGGCGATGAGGTTCGCGAGCATCTTGCTGCCGGCGCCCTGGCCCTGAAAATCGATTCCTTGCTGGGCGAGCGCGGCTTTGATCGGGCCTTCCATCGGCGTCACCAGCGACCCCGCATAGGCGACCGAGACGACGCCGCGCGTTTGAGCGACCGCGGACGCGAGCGTCAGCGACCCCGCGACCGCGAGGACGAGCATCCAGCGGACCACGTTTGTCATCGCAAACCCCTCACTTTCCGATCATCACTTCGGTTGCTTTGATGATGACGACGACCTCATCGCCCGCCTTCAGGCCAAGTCGCTTGGCGGAAGCAGCGGTAATCGCGGCAGCGATGCTCGCGGGCTCGATCGCAACCTCGACCTCGGCCATGACGGCGCCCTCCGAGACGCTCTTGACGCGACCGCGGATTTGATTGCGTGCACTGATTTCCATGCGCTATCCTTTCGAGATGGCGAACCCGATCATCTGGCTCACGCTTTCCAACGTTCTCTATCTGATCTCCTATTCCGCGCGCGACATCCTATGGCTACGGATTCTCACGGTGGCCGCGGCGTCGTTACTGATCCCGTACTATGCGATGCAGTCTCCTCCGCTGCAAGCCCCGATTGGGTGGAGTGGCGTTTTTATCGTTATTAACTTCTATTGGATCGTCCGGCTGTTGATCGAGCGCCGGCCGGTGCACTTTACGCCGGATGAAGCGCGCCTGCGGGAGATATCCTTCCCATCGCTGACGCCGCGCGAAGCGCGCGACCTCTATGCGATGGGCGTGTGGGACGAGGTTGCCTCGGACATGTCGCTGGTCAAGCACGATCGCGACAGCGACCGGTTCTCGGTCATTTTGCACGGAGATGCCGACGTACTCTACCGCAAGACCACGATCTCGCAACTGGGCGAGGGTCAGTTCGTCGGCCAGCTCGACCTCCATGCCGATAAGTTCGGCGACTTGGATATCTTGACGCGGACGGCGATGCGCGTGATGTGCTGGCCTCGCGACAGGCTGCAAGCTTTTCTCGAGAAGCGCCCCGACGTCGCGCTGGCTCTAGAGCGAAGCGTGAGTTTCGAGGTATGGCGGATCCTCGGCAAGACGCTGACGAGACTCAGCGGACCTGAGAACTCGACGAGCCAGGGCTAATCCGTGGCGTCGAGTTCTTGCATCGCGCGGTCATCGAGGGCCAGCTGCGCCGCATCGGTGTTTTCGCGCAGGTGCGAGACTTGCGACGTTCCGGGAATCGGGAGCATCACGGGCGACTTGGCAAGCAGCCACGCGAGCGCGACCTGCGAGGGCAGCGCACCGATTCGCTCGGCGACGCGCGCGACCGCCCCGCCCGGCTGTGCGAGATCGCCGGTCGCGAGCGGGAACCAGGGAATGAAGCCCAGGCGCTCGCGCGTGCAGTACTCGAGGACCTGCTCGGAGTTGCGATACGCGAGGTTGTACTGGTTCTGCACCGAGACGATCGTCGCGAGCCGGCGAACCGCTTCTATTTGCGCGACGCTGACTTCGGAGAGGCCGATGTGGCGGATCTTGCCGGCGCGCTGCAGCTCCAGGAGCGCGCCGATCTGATCTTCCATAGGCACCTTCGGATCGATGCGGTGTAGCTGCAGCAGATCGATGAACTCGAGGCGCAGGCGGCGCAGGCTGCCTTCGACGGCGCTGCGCAGGTGTTCGGGGCGCCCGTCTTCCACCCACTGCCCGGGACCCGGCCGGGTAAAGCCGGCCTTCGTGGCGATCACGAGATCTTTAGGGTAGGGATGGAGCGCCTCCGCGATCAGCCGCTCCGAAACCTCGGGACCGTATGAGTCGGCGGTGTCGATGAGCGTGATTCCCAGCTCGATCGCGGTGCGAAGAACCGCGATCGCTTCGTCGCGATCGGCCGGCTCGCCCCAGATGCCCTCGCCGGTCAGGCGCATCGCCCCAAACCCCAGGCGGTAGACGGGCAGGTCGCCGCCGATGTTGAACGTGCCGCTCGCTTGCGCGGGACGAGCGGGGTCGTGCGGCGCGACGCTTTGCTCTGACGGGATCATGGCAATCTCCTTAGGTGCGAGGTGTCAGCCAGAACCCCCCGGCGCAACGCAACGATGCACCGCGCCCCCGGGCTCGAATAGCACGGGCATGACGACCGAAGTATCGCGCGAGGGCTTTCTGATCAGCACCGATCCGGCGCGGCTCGATCTCGATGCGATCGAGCGCCTTTTGCGGAGCAGCTATTGGGCCGCCGATCGCCCGCGCGATGCGATCGAACGTTCGGTGCGCAACTCGCTCTGCCTCGGCCTGTACGACCTGCAAGACGGCCGTCAGATCGGGTTCACGCGCGCCGTAACCGATTATGCGACGTTTGCTTGGCTCTGCGACGTCATCGTCGACGAAGCGTATCGCGGCCGGGGCCTTGGGAAGTGGATGATGGAGACGATTTTTTCGGATCCTGCCCTGGGGAGCATCGGCCGTTGGATACTGGCAACGCTCGATGCGGAAAAGCTCTACGCACGCTACGGCTTTAGCTCACTCGCGCGCGCCGAGCGTTGGATGGAGCGAGTCCTCTCAAGAAACGACTGCACGCAATGTTAGCCCCAGCCGGGCGCATCGGGTATGCCGGCCAGCTGCCGCGCGCAGACGAGCAGTTCGGTTTCGTTTCCAAACCCCTTGAGATTGCGCTTGCGCCGGTTGACTTCTAGGTGCGAGGGATGAGTGGCGTTGACGAAGACGACGCCGTCACGCCGGCGTAGCGGTTCGATGTCGAGGTGGCGGATGCGAACGTGACGCGGAGATCGTAACCGGCCGAGAGACCAGTCGGAGCCGAAGAAGGGACTTACAAACCACGCGCTCGGATTTCCCAGTGAGATGACCAGTTTGATGTCGAGCGCCTGGATTACTTCGCGCAAGTACCAGCGATAGGCGTTGGTAAACGCGATGTCGTCGCGCATCGGATGATGGTTCTGCTCTTTCGAGCTGCCGGCGCGCATGACCGGCCAGGCATTTGTGTAGAAACAATCGCCCAGAGAAAACCCGGCTTCTTGCAACATCCGCTCGGCGCCATAAACGGTTGCGTTCGTATGATGTTTCTCTCGCGCGAGATATTCAAAGAACGACGATTCATTTCCCCAGTCGCTACCGAGAACTACCGTCGAGACGCGGTCGCGCCCGGGATCGTAAAGGCCGAGATCGGCCGGAAAGAACGACATGCCGAGGCGATAGAGCGGCGTTCCCGCAAATGACTTACAGTCGTTGCGCACTGGGAAACACGCCAGGCGCTCGCGGAGTGCGAGCACTCGATCGCCGACGGTCGGGCGCGGCGCTTCGGCGAAGCGAGCGCGCGCATCGACCAGAACTGCTGCTGCCGCCGTCATCAGTTCCACGCCCCCGTAAGGTCGATCAGCGCCATCACCCAACGGTCGCCGATTCTCGCGCGGGCGATGTAGCCTTTCGGCACGTGGTCGTAGATGTAAAACCCGGCGCTTAGCGCTTCGGTGACGGAACGAAAGATACGCATACCATGTGCCATCAAGAGCAATTCCTTGTGATCGATGAAGGGGGAAACGTCGTGGCGGATGCGTGGCCCGACCCGCCACGACGCGCTTTGGATCCGGCGTCAGTTGGAAAAGGAAACGCGGTAGAGCACGTCGTCTGCAGCCGGTTTGCATCCGACGAACGCCGCCGCGTAGCGCGATTCGCGAGCCACGCGCATCGCCTCGAAGTCGAGGAGCGCGTCGCCCGTGGATTGCGCGATCGTAACGTTAAGGATCTGGCCTGCCGCCGAGAGGTCGACCCGCAAGACGGCCTCTCCGCCCGTGGGTGATTCTTCCGGTGTGCTGACGGCGGGGCTGCCGATGAGCCGCGCGCCGTGGTCTTCGCATGCGGAGACCGCGACCACGTTGGCCGTTGCCGGCCGAGGCGCGAGGGCGGAGGCGACGGCGAGCGCCGCCACCATGAGTTGCGGGCCCCAGCCGTGGAAAACCGGACCAGGAAGCCGCTTCAGGGCGGCAACGGCGGCCTCGTCCTCCGGGCCTGCGGGATTGCGGGTGTTGAGCTGCTGCGTCTCGTCGATGCGTCGCACGGTCATTTCCTCCGTGCAGCGATTATGAAAGCGCGCCGGCGCGCCCGACAGCGACACTGTGACACTTCATTTGTACAGTTCAACCAGGGCGCGTCAGCGCCGGACTCGAACGCCTGCGCGTTCAGCGGCACGTACAGGTCGCGCAGGTGAGGCGTGAAGGATCCGGTCGAGTCGAGCTTCGGCTCGCTCTTACGACAGTTACGGTTGGAGCGGCGGCTCTCACAAGAAGAGCTGGCCGAACGCGCCCGCATGAGCGTCGCGGCGATCAGCGCGATCGAGCGCGGTAGCCGGCAGGCTCCGTACCGCAGCACCGTCGACCTCTTAGCCGATGGCCTCGCTATCGAGGGAGAGGCCCGTGCCCGGCTTCACTCGCTGGCGCAGCGGCGGCGTAAGGCTCGTGCCTTGCCGAGTCGTCTCGCGCCGGCGCGCAGCGTGCCGAATAATCTCCCCTTGCAGCTGACGTCGTTCGTGGATCGCACCGAAGAGCGAGCCAACGTTGAAGCCTTGCTGCGCAGGTATCGTCTGGTGACCCTGACGGGGGCCGGCGGCATCGGTAAGACGCGCCTCGCCCTCGAGGTGGCCTCCGAGATGCTTGGCGTGTTTGAAGACGGCGCATGGCTTGTCGAGTTGGCCCCGTTGAACGACGGCGCTCTCGTTCCCAACGCGATTGCGACGGTTTTGGGCGTGCAAGAGGATCCAGGGCGCGCACTGCGCGAGACGATCAACGCCCAACTCAAAAGCAAGGCTCTGCTTTTGATCCTCGACAACTGCGAGCACGTTCTCGGCTCCCTCGCCGTTACCGTTGACGCGATGCTGCGCAGCTGTGCTGGGATTCGCGTGCTCTGCACGAGCATCGAGCCGCTCGGCATTGCCGGCGAGCACGTATACTCCACGCCGTCGTTGCCGGCGCCGGCGCGTAACGTCACTTCCGCACTGACGGCGCCCGAAGCGCTCGGTTACGCATCGGTCGCGCTCTTCGCCGATCGCGCGCAGGCGGCGAATGCGAGTTTCGAGCTGACCGACGACCATGCGCCTATCGTGGGTAACTTGTGCCGGCGTTTAGACGGAATCGCGCTTGCCGTCGAGCTTGCCGCGGCACGCGTCGGCACCATGCCGGTCAAAACGCTGGCCGAGAAGCTCGATGAACGCTTTCGTCTGCTTACGTACGGAAATCGTGCCGGTCCTCGCCGTCAGCAGACGCTTCAGGCGCTGATCGATTGGAGCTACAATCTGCTCTCCGAATCGGAGCGGTCGCTATTCTGCAGGCTGGCGGCGTTCGCAGGCGGCTTCACGGTCGATCTCGCGACGGCGCTCTGGAACAAGCGTGACGCGCTCGACGTCTTGGGTTCGCTCGTGAAGAAATCGCTGGTGCAAACCGAGGTAGCCGGCGACGCTCCGCGCTATCGGCTGCTCGAGTCGACGCGCCTGTTCGCGCGCGAGAGGTTGATCGAACGGGACGAATTGGATTCGGTGAGCGCCGCGCACGCCGCGGCAATGTTGGAGCTCGCCGAGCGGCTGGAGATTGCCTACGAAACAATGCCGGACCGCGGCTGGAAGGCGCTCGCGGAGCCGGAGCTGGAGAACTGGCGAGCGGCGCTGGAGTGGTCGCTCGGCTCGCGGCGTGACGTTCCACTCGGCCAACGGCTTACGGCGGCGTTGAGTCCGATGTGGGCCACGCAAGCCGCGGTCGAGGGAGACCGATGGATTCAGGCGGCGATGGAGACGATCGACGAACGGACGCCGCTCGGAGTCGTCGCGCGCCTCGAACTCGCCGAGGCGAACATCGCGATGTACCTCACTCTGTGGAAGCCGATGCTAACGGCGGCGCGGCGCGCGATGGAGTTGTTTGAACGCGCCGGCGACGCGGCCGGAGCAATGGAAGGCCGGATCATCGCGGGCCGCGCGTTGGCGCTGCTCGGCGATGCCGGTGAGAGTGAGGCACTACTCGCGCCGTCGCTTGACGCGTGCTGGGCATTGAAGAAACCGCGCCTCGTCGGAATGGCGCTCGAAAGCCTCGCGATGGCGCGCATGACCGCGGGTGACGTCGCCGGCTCGCGTCCGCTCTACGCTCAGGCGCTCGCCGTGCTCGAGCCGATCGGCGCCGAACGGTCGCTCTCGAACGTCACCGTGAACTTAGCCGGCGCCGAGTTTCGCGGGGGCGATGCCGACGCCGCGTTGCGGTTGGCGAGTGGGGCGCTGGAAAAATATCGAGCCCTTAATAACCCGCGCGAGGTGCTGGTCATCTGCAACATCGCGGCGTATCTGGTCGCGCTCAGCCGCCTGGACGAAGCGCGCGACCAAGCCTGGAAGGGGCTGAACCTGGCGCTGGAGCGGCAGATGGATGTGCAAGTCACCTGGGCACTCCAACATCTTGCGGCCATCGCCGCCCTTCGCTATCGCGATGGCGACAAGCGCGCGGTCAACGCGCGTCGCCGCGCTGCCCGAATTCTCGGTTTCGTCGATGGGCGGCTCGTGGCGCTCGATACGACGCGGAAGTACACCGAACAGCACGAGTATGCTGCGCTGCTGACGATGCTGCGCGAGGCTCTCGGGACCGACCAGCTCGCCGCCCTGCTCGGCGAAGGCGAGAGCTGGTCGATCCACGAGGTGCTCGAGGAGGCGCGCGGCGCCTGATCGCTACGGTGACGAGTTGGTCGGGTCCGCTCCAGGCAGGGGCCCATTCATGCCGTTAAAGACAACAACAGCGTTGACTCGGTCATCCCTTTGCTGAACGTCGTCGGGAGTCGCGCAATAATATGCGTCCGCCGCATAAGCGCGCATGGCGGCGATATCGGCGTCGGTTGGCGCTTCCTTCAATCCGAGCGTCGCCTGGATGAGCGCGCCCAGCCCGGCCCATTTGTTTTTCATACAGGTGACCCATGCATCGCGCACGTTCTTGTCTTCATAAAGCGCTTGGATGAAGCCGGCTGCCACGGCTTTCTGTTGTGTCGGGTTCATGTTGTCCTCTCAACCGGTGCTCGGATGTGCCAAATGGATTTAGGGCCTCTCTGGCCTTTGGACCGATTCGTCCGTCGACGCACGTCGTTTCGAGCTCCGGAACGATTGCGCGAACGACCTTGACTGACAAATTGGGCGGCGACAGATCGACGACCGTCGCCGAAGAGGCGCCGAACTGCGCGAGAGCCGATAGGATGCGCCTCACGTCCTCGGCCAGATCGTTGGTCGATGAATCAGCAATAGACTCCAAGTCAACAGCATCCGCCGGAAGGTCGTAAAACCAAACGTCCTTCGGCGCTTTGGAAGGCCGGCGGGTGTGCTCCGTGGCTTGGGTCGCCGCATCGCCGGCGCGTAACGCATCATCACGAGCGCCGTGGATGTCAGTCAACCGGCTCTGCGCCGCTTCGGTGACCGCTCGGATGGCCGCGTGAGGGGGCGAGAGCGAACAGCCCAAACCGATATGAGACATCGGTGGATCGGATCCTTCCTCGACGATGCTTGCCAACATCACGGGAGGGAGGTGCGGCTCGTACAAGTGCATGATTCGCAACCGCAAGCCTTGCGCCGTGACGCACTCAACCAATCGGTCCAGGTCCGCGTTGCCGCTCGGTATCGTAACCGCGGACGCAAGCGCAAGGTCTCCGGCAGCCGGTCCCCATAGCATGCGCGGCAACCGTTCACATCGCATCTGGTAGAGTGACCACGCATGACGCTCGATCAGCTCGCAGAGCGCGTGATACGTCGCCTCGATAAGCGTATTTCCGGATGCCAAACCATTCGAGGTCGGAACGGGGAAGCTCGCATCTTTGGGCCGGCGCAGGTGCACTGCATCGAGCGGCACCGGCATGTCGCGTCCGTTGAGGAGGTCGCGGCCGCCCAGGCAGTCCGCGCCGTCATAGCAGCGCGCGCGCGCCTGCAGCCATGGCGAAGCCGCGGTTACGCGTTCGACGGCCTCGAAAACGGCACTCGCGCGCGCCGCCTCCTTCGTCGGGCCCTTCCCATTGAAGACGGTCAGACCCGCCGCCGACGTTGGCACGATCGCGCAGAAGGTGGGAATGCCGATGCGATCGAGGCGCGTAATGTCGCCGACGCGCGTGATTCCGCAGCGCGCGCGAAGCTCCGCAACGAGCTCGAGCGTTCTTTCCAGCGGAACGCAACGATCGTAGGACCCGGGCACCTTGCGGTTAGAGGCCGTCAGGTCAAGCATAGGCGTGTCCGAGCCGAGCAAACGCGCGCAGGACCCGACGCAGGGCAAATCGCGCGTCGACGCGCTTCAAATCGCCGTGTCTGGCGATTAGTGCACCGAGCGCCGCGCGAGCCTCCTCGGGCGCAAGCGCCAGCACGTCCTCCCAGGTTCGATCCGCGTAGAAGACTTCGCGTGCCTGCGCGACAAGCCGATCGGCCTCGGATCGCGCGATGATCCCGCGCCGCACCGCCAGATATGCCACGAAACGGATGTTTACCGAGGGAACGCTCAGCGCCGACTGCGTTCGCGGATCGACGGCCACCGCGACCTCATCGTCCCCGTCGATAACCTCGCAAATATACCAGCGCGCGATGATACCGAGCGGGGCGAAGCCGTAGGGCGCGCACTCTGCAGCTCGCAGCGCGCCTAAGCTGGCGGCGCCGAAACAGCGAACGCGTTGCGCGGCCTTGTAGCACTCCTTGGGTGATGGCGCGAGGTCGTGATGAAAGACGCCATCTATTAAGAGGAGGTTATCGAAGCGCGCGGCGGCGCGCTCGATATCGCCGCGCGAAGCCGGCGGCAAATACGAAACATCCGCAAGCAGTAGCCGGTCTTCAGGCGCCAGCGAGGGGCCGCAAAATACGGCAAGGCTGCCTGACGAAGCCATTCATCAAGCTTTGCGAGGAGTAGCTTGCATGCCTGCCGCGAGGCGCAAGCGCGGAAGCGTCGAAGCTGGCCGGTCCGTTCGTCGGCCGCGCTACGCGGCGAAAGGAGTCTTCTCCCATGTTCGACGTGATCAAGAGTTTCGCGGAGCAAGCCACTTCAGGGAATCTCGACTCGTCTCAAGTCAGTCAAGCGGTGAGCGATCATGTCAGCTCCGTCAGCGACGATCAGCTCAGCGATCACTTGCAAACGGCAGCTTCAAACCTGCAGCAAAACGGGCAGGACGATTTGGCGCAGCAAGTCACCGGCCTAGTGGAGCAGATTAGCTCGAATCCATCCGGCGCGCGAGACACGATCGTCTCGTTCGTAACAAACAATCCGTCGGTGCTCCAGCACTTCGCGCCGGAGTTCGCGCAGGGCATCACCTCAAGGCTCGGTCTATGAAACGTCTGCCGGCGGTCACGAGCGGCGAGCGGCGGACGCAAGTCGTATCGATTTAGCGCTGTCCCGGCGAGCCGGGCTCGGCGACGAAGTCGTACAGGTGACCGTCGTACGCCGCGGTCCCCGAAATCGTGCCGTCCGCGTCCATCGTGCCGTTCACTGACAGCGCGTTGCCGACGTAGAGCTGCACGTGGCCGTCGCTCGCGAGCGTTCCGGTGACCGGCGAAACGTGATCGTTGAGCCGATCGGGACGCACGGAGATCCCCGTATACTGACCGCTGATCGTGCCGTCGCGGACCACAAGCTGCATCGTTCCGGCGTAGGGCACGCGCGAGAACCCGAAGGCGGGGGCAAAGGCCGCGACATACGGCGCCGGGGCTGCGGCCTCACCGCCGCTCGTTACGGCGAGCGCGGGGGCAACGGTCGCGGCCAGCGCGAGGATCGCAGCCGGCAGGGTATACCACGATTTGAAAAACGTCATGGCTCCATTTTGGCGCCCGCGGCTGCGTGTGCGCTGAGTTTGAGATGAACGAACGATTAGTGAGGAACGCGATGAAGCAGCAAGGTCCATCGGGACGCGCGATCGGACGGCCCGTTTTCGCGCAACCCGAGCCCACGCCGGATCCGACGCGCTTTCGAGTCAAACACGCTTCGGATAAGGAGACCTACTACGAGATCGACAAGCTCAACAGAGAGCACAAACTGTACGCGACGGTCATCCCGCTGCCGCGTGCCACGCAAAAAGGCAGTGCCGACGAGCCGGTGCTCACGCTCTTGGAGGTGCTCGGCCACGATACGACGGCGCTGAAGAAGATCGAGCAGCACGGGCAGATCGTCTTTCACTCGTGTGGCGATTGTGGCAGCACGCGCGGTCCCAAGACGGAGAACGAGGTCACCGACAAGCTCGTCGCCGACTTCGACGAGCCGCAAGAGCGCGAGATCCCGCAGTTTCAATTTCTGCTGGGCGACGTCGTCTATAATTTCGGCGAGGTCGAATACTACTACGATCAGTTCTACGAGCCATATCGCAACTACCCGGCGCCGATTTTGGCGGCGGCGGGCAATCACGACGGCATGGTGCCGCCGGGCGAACCGATCCCGAGTCTGCGCGGCTACTTGCGAAACTTCTGCACGCCGGGCTTCGTCGTGCTGCCCGAGGCGGGCGGGCTCTCGCGTACGGCGCAAATCCAGCCGGGCGTCTATTACACTTTCGAAGCGCCGTTCGTGCGGATCATCTCGCTCTACAGCAACACGCTCGAGGATCCGGGCGTCATCGCAGATCCGACGCCCGGCACGAAAATCGGCACCGCCCAGCTGACATACCTCACCGCGGCGCTAACGCGAGCGCGCGACGACGCCGACAACGGGACGTACAACGGTGCGGTCATTATCGCGCACCACCACCCGTCGTTCTGCGCTGGGTCGCGGCACGGCTGGAGCGCGCAGATGCAGCGCCAGATCGACGCAGTTTGTGAAAGAGTCGGGTTCTGGCCGCACGCCGATCTTTCTGGGCACGCACACAACTATCAGCGTTTCACGCGTACGCGCTCGATCGAAACCGATGGCGGGACGATTGCAAACGCGCAGATTCCGTACGTGGTCTGCGGCAATGGCGGCCATGCGCTGCAGAAGATCCGCGGTCAGGGCGGCAGCGCCCTGCGCGCACCGCAGATCATCCAGACCGCCGCGCAGGGCAATCGGCCGGGGCAGATCGTTGGACAGGTCGCGCTCGAGAACTACGACGACGGCGATTATGGCTATTTGCGCATCGTCGCCGATTCCAAGCAGTTGCTGATCGAGTACCATCCTGCCAGCGACGGCAGCGACGCCAAAACACCGGACGATTCGGTGACCATCGATCTGGCAACGCGACGGCTCGTGCATTACGCCGCGCCGAATCTCGGCGAGCCGGATGAAGCCGCCCGCATCCGACGAAGGAGACTCGCCTAAAGGAGGTGCGCCCCTGATGCCGGTCCGATCCTTGGCCGTTCTTCTCATGCTTTTCGCGACATTGAGTTGGGCGCACGCGCAGCCGGCCGGAACGATCGGCGAAGACGACTATCAGCGGCTGGTTGGTCTGGCGTCGCCGGTCCTCTCGCCCGATGGGAAAGCGGCGGTCGTGCTGGTGTCGCGCGTCGCGTGGAACGAGGACCGCCGCGACAACGAGCTAGTTTTGATCGACCTCGCCACGCGCGCGCAACGGACCCTCACCTATCAACGTAAGGGGCTCTCGGATCCCGCCTTCTCGCCCGATGGGACGCGCCTGGCGTTCCTGGCTGAAGACGGCGCCGGAGCCGATGCGCAGAATCAGGTCTTCGTGATGCCGCTCAATGGCGGCGACGCGCACCCAGTCACGCACGCGAAGGCCGGCGTCGAGCAGTTCGCCTGGCGCCCCGACGGAGCGGCGATCGCGTTTGTTTCGGCGGATCCGCCGCCCGAGCCCAAAGGGGTCGACCGCTTTCGCGACAGCTTTGTTTTCACAACCCAGCCGATCGTGGCGCGCCGGCCGGCGCATCCCGGGCACCTCTTCCTGGTCTCGCTGCGCGACGGAACGATGACGCAGCTAACGTTCGGCACGCAGAGCATCGTCACGGGCGAAGCGCAGTCGACCCTCTCGTGGTCTCCCGGCGGAAAGAGCATCGTTTTCACCGTCGCGCCCGATGCGATCCTCAACGACGAAAGCTACTCGCACGTCGTGCTGCTCGACGTCACCACTCGCAGCGTGCGTCCGCTCACCACGCATACCGCTTGGGAGAGTAACGCGCTCTTTTCGCCCGACGGTCGCCATATAGCTTATGCGTATTCCGACGGCGACTCACAAGTTAGTCTGGTGCAGGTCTACGTGACGACGCCGGCCGGCGGAACCGGTACGCCGGTCTCGACGCCCGTCGATCGCACGGTTGCAGACTTCGCCTGGGCGCGCGACTCGAAAAGCCTCTACTTCACCGCGCCCTATGACGCGACGACGGCGCTCTTTCGCGTGCCGCTCGACGGGCGGCCGGAACGCGTGCAGCTCGGCGATCTAACGCCGGCACCGGATCTCGCGAATGCGCCGGGCCCGGACGGAGCGCTGCTCTTCATCGCCTCCTCGCCGAAACAGCCGCCCGAGCTCTTTTTAACGTCGGCCGCCGGCGCGACGACGCGCTTAACGGAGTACAATGCGCCGATCGCGGCGCTGAATCTCGCCTCGGCGCAACGCATTACCTTTCCGACCGGCCTGCGCATCACCGGCGACGCCGTGCTCTACACGCCGCCCGGCTTTGTCGAGGGTCGCCGATATCCGTTGAGCGTCTTCATTCACGGCGGTCCGACCTCGTCGTCGACGCTGGGTTTCGATTTCTGGTCGCAGGTCATGGCCGCGCGCGGATGGCTGGTGCTGCGGCCCAACTATCGCGGCAGCAATAATCTTGGCCTCGCCTATCAACGGGCCGTTCTTTACGACCCCGAGTTGGGACCCGGCAAGGACATCATGGCCGCGATCGATGCGGTGCGCGCGCGCGGCATCGTCGACGACAGCCGCATCGCCGTCTCGGGCTGGTCGTACGGCGGAATCATGACGGCCTGGATGATCTCGAAGTACCACATTTGGAAGGCGGCGGTGTCAGGCGCCTCGGTCAACGATTGGATCACCGACTACGGCACCGCCGATGATAGTCTGGCCGATGCGGATCTTTTTCACGGATCGCCGTTCACGAGCACCAACGTCGACGAATGGCGGCGCGCTTCGGCGATCAGCTACGCCGGCGACGTGACCACGCCGGTGCTGATCCTCTCCGACGTCGGCGACAACCGCGATCCGTTCGCCACTTCATCGATGTACTGGCGTGCGTTGCGCGACAACCACAAGGATGCAACGCTGCGCGTCTGGCCGGTGGACGGCCATTTTCCGCGCGATCCGGTGCGGACCGTCGACGTCTACCACTACTGGCTCGGCTTCATCGCGCAGCACTTCCAGTAACGCCCGCAAAGGAGCCCTCCCTTGGCCGCAGAAGCGGGGGGTTGGAGCTGCCTTCTTGTTGGAGGGAGAAATATGACTACTCCATCGCGGCGCGAGATGCTTCTCATGAGCGCGGGGTTCGGACTGCTTGCAGGATGTGGAGGCCAGGGCGCGTTGACCCCGGCAATACTCTCTCCGGAAGGCGCGCGAATTCGTGACGACGCGCGCGTGAAGCGGGTGCTCGATCAGTATATCAAAGCAAACTGTGCGCAGGCGCAATACGTCACGACCGCGCTCTACGACGGCGGAAAAACCGCGCTTCATGGCTACGCAAGCGGCGTTCCGAGCAAGAGCGTCGATACGTCGTGGATTTTCGGCATCGGCTCGAATACGAAGGTCTTTACGGCGACCATGCTTGCGTACGAATGCGTCGGAAGCAATCCTTCAAAGAAGCTAAGCGATTCGGTCGCCGATTATCTCCCTGCCCGCGTCGGGAAGCGCGGGCATACCATCAAAGAGGTAACGCTCGTCGAGCTCGCCACGCACACCTCGTCGTTTCCCGACAGCGTTCCGGCTGAAGTCGAGAACACGCTGTTTTTCGATAAGCCGCCCTCAAAGGCCCAGATCCAATGGTGGATCGACTGGCAGAACACGGGTAGCCCTTCACAGCATGATGCCTGCGTGGGAAAGACGCCGGGCACGTGCTACAACTATTCGGATTGGGGTTTCATCACGCTCGGCTTCGCCGTCGCTGGGTCGAACGAGGTGTCAGGCCAGCAATACACCGATCTGCTTGCGAAGTACGTAACCAAGCCGCTCGGCCTCACTCAGACCGGTGCGCATAAAGTTCTCTCCGTCAAGGGTCACCTGCAAGACGGGAAGGTCTCGCCTAAGCTGCCGACCGATCTGCGATCGAACGCTCCGGATCTGCTCCGGTTCCTCGAAGCGATGCTTGGCAAGTTGAGTGGAGTTCCCGCGCCACTGCAAAGGGCGCTCGATTACACCCAAAAAGTGCATTGGAAAGGCGCAAAGTACGGGTCCCCGCACACCGACGTCGGCCTGGCTTGGCAACTTCCGGTCTCACCGGGGAAGCCGCAACTCATTTGGAAGAACGGCGAGGCCGGCGGCTTCACCTCGTTCATGGGCATGATCCCGGCGAGGAATTTGGCGGTCGCGATTCTTACTAACTCGGATGCGGCCAATCCAACCAAGGCCGGCGTGCAGTTCTTGCTCGACGTCGGCGGCTAAGCGGGTCATCCGGCCGGCCCGCGGCGACGTACCGAAACCATGAGATGGTGGCTCCTCGCGCTCGCATGCGCCATCGCCGCGGCGTGCGTGCCTGCGCGTCAACCGGCGAGCGCTGCGATGGCGTCGCTCGCCCGGCTCGACGCAGCCGGCGATTGGATCGACGGCCGCGTTTCGGCCCGGGATCTGGCCGGTGACGTCGTGGTCCTCGACGTCTTTACCGTCGACTGCTTCAACTGCCGAAACGTCGTGCCCACGCTACGCGCGCTTTATGCGCGCGATCGTGCGCGCGGCTTGCGAATCATCGGCATTCACGCTCCGGAGACGCCGGTCGAACGTTCGCGACCCTACGTCGAGCAAAGCCTTGCCACGCAAGGCATCGTCTGGCCGGTCGCGATCGACAACGATTTTGCGCTGTGGCACGCCTATGACGTCCAAGCCTGGCCGACCGAGCTGATCTTCGATCGGCGGGGGGCGTTGCGCCGAATAATCGTCGGCGACTCCCAAGACGACGACGTTCGCGCAACCGTAGAGTCGCTGCTCGGCTCCTAAGGGCTACATCGTCAACACCATGCGGAAGCGCGCCGCGCCGCTCAGCATGCGGTCGTAGGCGTCTTGGGCACGTTCTAGCGGCATCGTTTCGACCATCGCGCGAACACCCGTCTGCGCGCTGAAGTTCATCGTGTCTTCTGAATCGGCGGAGGTACCGGAAGGCCAGGCTTGGATCGATTGGCGACCGCCGATCATCGCTGCCGTGTTCACCGGCAGCGGTGCAAACGAGGCGCCTACGACGAGCAGCTCTCCGTCGACGCCGAGTCCGCCGAAGACCGGCTCCATCGCATCAGCGGCGGTCACGGTCGAGAGGACGAGCTTGGCGCCGCCCAGGCGTTGAAGCTCGGCTGCGACGTCGACATCGCTGGTGTCGATGTAATGCGCGGCGCCTAGCGATCGCGCCAGCTGCTCTTTGTCGCTTCCGCGAGCGATTGCGATGGTGCGCAATCCCATTTTCGCCGCATACTGCACGGCCAGGTGACCGAGGCCGCCGATTCCCAGAATCGCGACCAGATCGCCGGGCCGCGCGGCGCTGTGGCGCAGCGAGTTGAAGGTCGTGATCCCGGCACACATCAATGGGGCGGCTTCGACCGCGGTGAGCGTGTCCGGAATGCGCGCCATCCCAACCACCGGAGTCACCATGTACTGCTCGTAGCCGCCGTCGTAAGAGATGCCGGGGA
>JASHPI010000156.1 GCA_030038215.1 Vulcanimicrobiota bacterium
CGCACCTTCCCGCGCAGGTCGCCTCTCCCATCTTCTCGCGGCCCGTTGCGGGCCGCGAGAGGCCAACGGCGGGGTGGATGGGTAACACGCCTCCACACCATGGAGACGACCGCGGCACTCGTGCGCGAGCCGATCGTAATCACGAACGTGCAGCCCGTAATCGACGGCGGCCGCTTCGCGCCGAAACGCGAGGTCGGCGATTGGCTGCTGGTCTCGGCCGACATCTTTCGCGAAGGGCACGCGATCCTCGCTGCGGTCGTTCGCTACCGGCCCCCGGGCGAAGAGAGCTGGCGGGAGACGGCGCTGCAGATCGATACCAACGATCGCGCGACCGGTGCATTTGCACTCGACCGGATCGGCCGCTGGGAGTACACGATTGAAGCGTGGACCGACCGGTGGTCCTCCTGGCTGGTCGACACCCGCAAGAAAGCCGAAGCCGGCCAGCCGATCGACCTCGACCTGATCGAAGGACGCCAACTGGTGAGCGCGGCCGCCGCCCGCGCCGTCAGCGTCGACCGCGCGCTGCTGCAGGCCGCCGCAACGGATTTCAACGCCGCGGCGCTGACCGCGCCGCGGCTCGACCAGACGATGCGCCTCTATCCCGACCGCTCGCGGGCTGCGGAATTTCCCAGAGCGTTACCGGTCGTCGTCGATCGCGTGCGTGCGCGTTTTGCGGCTTGGTACGAGCTCTTTCCACGTTCGCAGTCCAGCGTGCCCGGCGTCCATGGAACGTTTGCCGACGTCGAGCGGCGACTACCCGATATCGCCGCGCTCGGTTTTGACGTGATCTACTTCCCTCCGATCCACCCAATCGGCTACGCCTTCCGGAAGGGACGCAACAATGCGTTGGCCGCAGGAACCTCGGACGTCGGCTCGCCTTGGGCGATCGGCGCGGCGGAAGGCGGCCATACGGCCATCCATCCCCGTCTGGGAACGCTCGGCGATTTTCGCCGCCTCGTGCGGGCAGTTAGCGAACACGGGATGGAAGTTGCGCTCGATTACGCGCCGCAATCCTCGCCCGATCATCCCTGGATCGCCGAGCACCCCGAGTGGTTTTCATTCCGGGCCGACGGCTCGATCCGTAACGCGGAGAACCCGCCCAAGAAGTATCAAGACATCGTCAACTTCAACTTCGACGGACCCGGCGCGCAGGCATTATGGGAGGCGCTGCGCGACATCTTTCTCTTTTGGATCGATCAAGGGATCAGGGCGTTTCGGGTAGACAATCCGCACACCAAGCCGCTGCCGTTCTGGGAGTGGGTCATAGCCGACGTGAAGAGTCGCCATCCGGAGACGATTTTTCTGGCCGAAGCCTTCACCCGTCCCACCGTGATGCGGCAGCTTGCAAAGATCGGCTTCTCGCAATCCTATACCTACTTTACCTGGCGCAACACGAAGCAGGAGTTGACCGATTATATGCTCGAGCTCGCAACCGAGACGAACGAATACTTGCGTCCCAATTTCTTTACGAACACGCCCGACATTTTGACGCGTTATCTGCAGACTGGCGGACGACCGGCCTTCCGAATACGTTTGGTCTTGGCGGCCACGCTTTCGTCGCTCTACGGCATCTACAGTGGATTCGAGCTGTGCGAGAACGTCCCGGCCGGAGCAGACTCCGAGGAATACCATAACTCGGAAAAGTACGAAATTTGCGTTCGGGATTGGGAGTCTCCCGGGAACATCCGAGAAGACGTTCGTGCCATGAACACCATTCGCCGGGAGAACGAGGCGTTGCACGAATTTGAAAACATTCGCTTCTATGAGTCGCACGACGATTCGGTGATTTTTTACGGCAAGGCAAACTTCGCCGGCACGAATCACGTCTTCGTCGCGGTCAACCTCGACCCGGCCGGCTCCAAGACGGCTGCGCTGGAATTCCCGACCGACGAGTTCGGCATCGACCCCGGCGCGCTGGTCGACGTCTTCGCGCAAACGCCGCTGCATTGGGAGAACGGCCGCGCGCACGTCGAGCTGGATCCGCAGCGCAACCCGGCCGCGATCTTTGTGTACAACCGATGAGCATCTCCGACGACTCCCACCACGCCTCTTGGTACAAGGATGCGATCATCTATCAGCTCCACGTCAAGAGCTTCTTCGACGCGAACGACGACGGCGTCGGCGACTTTCCCGGCCTGATGATGAAGCTCGACTATCTCAAGGATCTCGGGGTCGACACGATTTGGCTTTTGCCGTTTTACCCCTCGCCGATGCGAGACGACGGCTACGACATATCCAACTATCGCGGCGTCAATCCCGCGTACGGCACCTTACGCGAATTCAAAGCGCTCGTGCACCAAGCCCACGCCCGAGGCATGCGCGTGGTGACCGAGCTGGTCATCAATCATACCTCCGATCAGCATCCTTGGTTCGGACGGGCCCGCCGTGCAAAGCGCGGCAGCGTTCACCACAATTTCTACGTCTGGAGCGACACCGATACGAAGTATGCCGGCACCCGGATCATCTTCTCCGACACCGAGACCTCGAACTGGTCGTGGGATCCGATGGCCAAGCGCTACTACTGGCATCGCTTCTTCAGTCACCAGCCGGATCTCAACTACGACAGTCCGCAGGTCGTCGAGGCCGTGATCGACATCATGCGCTTCTGGTTCGACCTCGGGATCGACGGCATGCGTCTCGACGCCGTCCCCTATCTCGTCGAACGCGAGGGAACCAGCAGCGAGAACTTGCCGGAAACCCATCAGATCATCAAGCGCTTGCGGCGTGTCGTCGACGAAGAGTATCCGGGCCGCTTTCTGCTGGCCGAGGCCAATCAATGGCCCGAGGATGTACGCGCCTACTTCGGTGACGGCGACGAATGCCACATGGCCTTTCATTTTCCGCTCATGCCTCGCATGTTCATCGCAATCGCATCCGAGGACCGGTATCCGCTGTACGACATCATCCAACAGACGCCGCCGATACCCGACAGCTGTCAGTGGGCGATCTTCCTTCGCAATCACGACGAGATGACGCTCGAAATGGTAACCGATCGCGAGCGCGCCTTCATGTATTCGGTTTACGCCATCGACGAGCGGGCCCGCGTCAACGTCGGCATTCGGCGGCGGCTTGCCCCACTGATGGAAAACGACCGCCGCCGTATCGAACTGATGAGCAGCTTGCTCTTGTCGATGCCCGGTACGCCGATCGTCTATTACGGCGACGAGATCGGCATGGGAGACAACATCTATCTCAGCGATCGCGACGGGGTACGAACGCCGATGCAGTGGTCGATCGACCGTAACGGCGGCTTCTCACGCGCCGACGCGCAGCGCTTGTATTTGCCGATCATTCAAGACCCGATTTACGGCTATACGTCGGTCAACGTCGAATCGCAGCAGCGGTCGTCGACGTCGCTTCTCAACTGGACGCGACGCCTGATCGCCGTGCGCAAGGCGCACAAAGTCTTTGGTCGCGGTACGCTGACCTTCTTGTATCCGGAGAACCGGCGGATGCTCGCGTACTTGCGCGAGTACGAGGGCGAAGTCGTACTTTGCGTCGCGAATCTCTCGCGTAGTCCGCAGGCAGTGCAGCTCGACCTAAGCAGCTACGCCGGACGCGTCCCAATCGAGATGATCGGCTGGAGCCCGTTTCCGCAAATCGTCGACGATCGCTACACCTTGACGCTGCCCGGACACTCCTTCTACTGGTTCCTTCTCACGAAGGAACAGGCGCTGCCCGCTTGGCAGCAAGCACAGGCGCTGCCGCCCGAGTTGTACACCCTCGTGCTGCCGGCGCTGGCCCGCAGCCTAGCGGCGGATCCGGCGCGGGCGGTGCTCGAACGCGACGTCATTCCCAAGTATTTGCCGGCGCAGCGCTGGTTCGCGGGAAAGAGCACCACGATCGCGTCGGCGACGCTGCTCGACGTCGTACCGATCTCGGCCGACCGCGACCCGCTGACGTTCGCGCTGACCGACACGCGCTTAGGCAACGGCGAGCGTGAAGCGTACCTGATGACGCCCGCGTTGCGCTTCGACGAAGGCGGCGAGCACCTGCAGACGATCGCTCGCAGCGCTTTTGCGCGCTTCCGGAGCGGTGCACGAGAAGGCCTGATTTACGACGGCACGGTGGAAGACCGGTTCTGGGTCGCGCTCGCCGCCGCGATGCGCTCGAACGCGCGGCTCCAGGGCGAGAAGGGCACCGCCGTCTGCAGTTCGGTGGCGTCCTTCAATGGTGCAGCCGGTGAATCGGCGCAAGAGATTCGGCGAGTCCAGACCGAGCAGTCGAACACCTCGGCCGTCGTCGGCGGCGCGATCATGGTGAAAGTCTATCGCCGTCTGCAGGCCGGCATTCACCCCGAGATCGAGATGTCGCGTTACCTGACGAATGCAGGCTACCGTAACACGCCGCGGCTGCTCGGCAGTATCGAATATATGGAGGCGAACGGAACGCCGACGGCTCTGGCCGTTGGGCACGAGTACGTGCTCAACCAGGGTGACGGCTGGAACGTGACCCTGACCTACCTCGAGCGATTTCTGGAGCGGCGACGGGGCATGCCGCTCCCCGAAACGCCGACCGCCGCCGAAGAGCCCGAGTTCGACCCGTTCAGAGTCTACGAGCGGTATGCGCGCATCGTCGGCGAGCGTCTCGCCGAGATGCACCTCGTGCTGGCAGCCCCCACCGACGATCCGGCATTCTCACCCGAAATGTCCACGCGCGAAGACATCGAGCAATGGGCCGCCGAGATTCGCGCGAACACGATGGCGTCGCTCGACGCGCTGCAGCGTCGGCTCGACGGCATCGAAACGGTGCGCGACGAGGCGCGCGCATTGCTGGCGCGGCGCGATGAGCTGCTCGAGCGCATCGACGAGCTGGCTCAACGTGCGCAGCCGGGCATCAAGACCCGCATTCACGGCGACTTCCATATGGGGCAGGTGATCGTGGTAGATCGGGACGTCCTGATCGTCGATCTCGAGGGCGAGCCGCAGGTCCCATTTGAGATGCGTCGGCGCAAACAGCCGCCGCTGCGCGACGTTGCCGGGTTGCTGCGTTCGCTCGACTATGCATCCGTTATCTCGCTCCTGGGGATCGCACTCGACCGTACGGAGAAGAGCGGCCGCTTCGAGCCCGAGATGGAACTCTGGAAACGCCGCTCGACAAGCGCGTTCCTGACCGCTTACGAAGAGGGGGTCGGCGTGCCGGTCGATCGTGACCTTCTCGATCTCTTCGTCATCGCCAAGGCGGCGTACGAGCTGGAGTACGAGCTTGCCAACCGTCCGCCGTGGACGCGGATCGCGATCAGCGGGTTGATGAACCTTTTGGATTCACGCGTGATCGCATGAAGTGCGCGTTCCCCATGACTTGGGGTGCGCAAGTACTTGGCGATGGAGGGGTGCGCTTTCGGCTGTGGGCGCCGGCCGCAAGCGAGGTGGCATTGCTTCTCGTAAACGGCCGCGAACGCCGGCTGCCGATGCAGCTCCAAGCCTCGGGCTGGCATGAGATCGTCGAGCCATCCTGTTCGCCAGGCTCGCGCTACCTCTACGAGATTGACCGCGAGATCCGCGTTCCGGATCCTGCCTCGCGCTTTCAGCCCGAGGGCCCCGGCGGACCGAGTGAGGTCGTCGATCCGTCGTCATTCGTGTGGCCCGATCACTCGCCGCAGCCGCGACCATTTGCCGAAATGGTCTTCTACGAACTCCACGTGGGAGCGTTTACGCCTGAGGGTACGTATGCCGCCGCAGCCGAGCGCTTCGATCACCTCGTCGAGCTCGGCATCACGGCGATCGAGCTGATGCCCCTCGCCGAGACGCCGGGAGCGCGCAATTGGGGGTACGACGGCGTCATGCAGTATGCGCCCGCGCATCGCTACGGCACGCCGGACGATCTCAAGTCGTTCATCGTCGCCGCTCACGCTCGCAGCCTGGCGGTCTTCCTTGACGTCGTCTACAACCACTTCGGCCCCGAGGGCAACTACCTCCAACGCTATGCGCCGCAGTACTTCACCGAACGTTATGCGACGGCTTGGGGCGCGGCTATCGACTACGAAACCGAAACGAACGACGCGGTGCGTCGCTATACCATCGAGAACGCCAGCTACTGGCTGTACGAGTACGGTTTCGACGGATTGCGCTTGGATGCGGTGCACGCCATCTTTGACGAACGCGCGACCTCGATTCTCCACGAGCTCGCACATGGGAGTCGCGCCGCAGCAAAGCGACGCGTCTACTTGGTGCTCGAAAACGATGCCAACGACCCCGAGCTGCTGCGCGACGACTCGCTTTACGACGCGCAGTGGAACGACGACGTCCATCACGCGCTGCACGTGCTGCTCACCGGCGAAACCGACGGCTATTACCGAGACTTCGCCGCGTCGCCGGTGGCATGGCTGGGACGAGCGCTAACCTCCGGCTTCGCCTATCAGGGAGAGACCTCGCCGTTTCGCAATGGGCGCAGGCGCGGCGGATCGAGCGCGGAGATTCCCCTCACCAAGTTCGTGAACTTCTTGCAGAACCACGATCAGATAGGCAACCGCGCGTGCGGCGAGCGCATCTCGGCGCTGGCTCCGTCCGAGGCGATCCGCGCAGCGGCGGCGTTGCTCTTGCTGGCGCCCTCGCCGCCGCTGCTCTTCATGGGCGAGGAGTGGGGCGCAGACTCGCCGTTTCTCTTCTTCTGCGACTTCTCACCTGAACTCGCCAGGCTGGTCAGCGCCGGACGGCGCCGCGAGTTCGCAGACTTCCAGCGCTCGCGCGCCCGCAAACTCGACGACACGCCGGATCCCTCGGTGGTGGAAACGTTCGAGCGCAGTAAGCTCGATTGGAGCCAACTCACACTTCCGGAACATCGCGATTGGCTGCGCTTCTACCAAACGCTTCTGCGATGCCGTCGCGACGAGATCGCGCCGCGCGCCGCCGCGGCCTGCGGCCGCCACGCCGAATACCGAATCGTCGGCGAGCAAGGTCTCTGCGCCTCCTGGCGGCTCGCGGGCGACGCCCGGCTGCACCTCGATGCTAATCTGAGCCCTCGCGCGCAAAGCGGATTCAGCGAGGCGCCGAAAGGGCGCGTTTTGTTCGCAACGCACGAGCGGCGAATGGACGCCGGCCTGGCGCCCCCGTGGGCCGTACGCTGGGCCCTTGCGACCGGGCGTCCTTCGAGCGGCTTTGGATGAACGATCGCCTTCCACCCACGATTCCTACATCGACCTATCGCCTGCAGTTCTCCTCGAGCTTCGGCTTTAGGGACGCGCTTGCGATCGTGCCGTATCTGTCGGCGCTGGGCGCCGGCGCGATCTACGCGTCGCCATATCTGCGCGCGCGTCCCGGCAGCGGACACGGCTACGACATCATCGATCACAATGCGCTCAACCCGGAGATCGGAACTGCGAACGAGCACGCCGCGATGATCGCGGCGGCACAGGCGCGCGGCATCGGGCACGTCCTCGATTTCGTCCCGAATCACATGGGAATCGGGGGCAGCGAGAATCCCTGGTGGTCGGACGTGCTCGAATGGGGCGAACGCTCGCCATATGCCAAGTATTTCGACATCGACTGGCATCCGCAGCGCACCGATCTGGACGGAAAGGTGCTGTTGCCGTTTCTAGGCGACCATTATGGCAGCGTGCTCGAGCGCGGGGAGCTCGCACCGCTCTTCGATCCGGCATCCGGCAGCTTCGCCATCGCGTACCTCGAGCGTCGTTATCCGCTCGCGTCCAAGAGCTATGCGTTGCTGTTGGGACGCGCGGCCAACCTCGCGGAGGGCACGAGCGCCCGCGAGCTGCTGGCGCTGGCCGAATCGTTCGCGGGCGCGGCCGCGGTTTCGGGTGAGGCCGTCGCCGAGCCGGAGCGCGCGCGTTTCGTCGCCGCGCGCGAAGCGCTTTCCGACCTCGTCCGGGCCGATCCCGCCGCATCGAGCGCGGTCGAGCGCGCACTCGAACACTGGCACGTGACCGAAAACGATCCGGCGAGCGTCGAGCGGCTCGACGCGCTGCTCAACGATCAGCACTATCGGCTTTCATTTTGGCGCGTCTCGCTCTTTGAGATCAACTATCGGCGCTTCTTCGACATCAACGACCTGGCGGGCTTACGCGTCGAAGACGCCGAGGTTTTCGGACAAACGCATCGATTCGTCTTCGATCTCATCGCCGACGGG
>JASHPI010000157.1 GCA_030038215.1 Vulcanimicrobiota bacterium
GAGTCGAGCAGACCGAGCGAGAAGGCGCTACTCTCGTCCTGATGATGCCAGGTGAATCCGGCGCCGCGTTCGGAATCGTCGCCGTTGCCGACGACTCCAGATTGCCCGGATTGCATGATGTTCGAAAGATCGAGCCCATAGAGGCGCGCGTCGTACCCGTCAGAACCGCGATCGAGGCGCGCCTGTATTTGCTCGAAGCGCAGCGTTTGGAACTGCGTCGTATCGAGGGAGGGCACGAGACCGCCGTAGGTCTCGTTGGGGAAGAGCACGCCGTATTCGCCGGCGAGGTCGCGCTGTAAATTGACAGCGAGAAAACTAGGGGTAACCGTGAGCGAGCGGTTGGGCGTCATTCGAAGCTTGAGCAAGAGCGCTTTGCGCAGCGCCGAGCTCGGAACCGCCTGACAGCAAATCGTTCCGCGCGGCGTGGGCAGCGAGAAAGTGGCGTCGCCCAGGGGACCGGGCGAGCCGTCGAGCGAGACCATCGTGGCGAAGGCGAATTTTCCGGAAGGCAGCGTCCCGTCGTAGGCAAGATCGGAGAACTGGCCGCCCAGCGAGTCGCGTTCGACTTCGAGCATCCCGCGAATCGGCAGCGTCGGTTCAGCGGTAAGCAGGTTGAGCGCACCACCAACGCCGCCGCCGGCTCCGGCAGGATCACCCGGGCCTTGCAATATCTCAATCTCTCCAAGCACGTACGTCGGTATCAAAGAAAGATCAAACGTGCCGCTCGAGGGTAGCGAAACTGGAGCTCCGTCCAGCAAGACCGGCGTCTCGAAGGGGAGGCCACCGCGCACTAGCGGCATTACCGGTCCCAACGGCGCTGCGTTGTTGAGATATGTCGGGCGCGCGATGAGCGTGCCGGGCGTTTGATCGAGCACGCTCGCCGTCGACGGCTGTCCTTGATCGCGGTACGCCTCGCGCGGAAAGACACGCTGCGCAACCGGCGTTGCGTTGAACGGCGTGCGCGCGACGCCGGTTACCGAGCCGATGACGGGAAGGGTCGTTGGTCGCAAGACCACCGCGATTGGCTCTCTGGACGGCACGACGATAATCCGCTGATAGGGGAGAAAACCCGGTTCGACGATTCGCAGCTGGTAGCTGCCGGGCGCGACCGCCTTGAATTGGAAGGCTCCTCGGGCGTTGGTTCGCGCGGAGAGATGCCTGCCATCTCGAGTTAAGGTGACGGTGGCCGCGGTAACTGGTTTGTTCTGGACATTTTGCACGCTTCCGAGGACGGTGGTCGACTGCGCACGTGCCGGCGAAGCAGCGACGAGGAAAAAGATCAGCGCAACGAGCGCGAGAACTTGTGCCTTGCTCTGCGAAGGCCGAGCGCGCATCCCCGAAACTCCGACTCCTCGTTGCCGCGACCCTGCCGGCTGGGAATCGTTTTAGAGCCGCGCTTCCGCCAGCTCCTCCGCATCCGCTACGCGGCCGTCGAGCAGTCCCACCGTGCGCTTTGCGTAACGCGCAAAACGGCGATCGTGCGTCACCATCACTATCGTCGCGCCGCTTTCGTGCAATTCCGTGAGCAATTCCATGACCGCTACGCCGTGTACGGAATCGAGATTCCCGGTTGGCTCGTCGGCGAGCAGCACCGACGGGTTTCCCGCGAGCGCGCGCGCCACCGCGACGCGCTGCTGCTGGCCGCCCGAGAGTTGAGAGGGATAGTGCCTCGATCGATGCGCGATGTTCACGCGTTCGAGCACTTCACTCACCCGCCGCCGGCGTTCGCCCTTTGAAACGCCCCGATACGTCAACGGAAGCTCGACGTTCTCTCCGACCGTCAAGTCGCCGATTAGGTTGAAGTTTTGGAAGATGAAGCCGATCTCACGATTGCGAATCGCTGCGCGCTCGCCGGCCGAGAGCGAACCCACCGCGCGCCCGTTGAGGGTATAGTTTCCGCTCGTCGGCGCATCGAGTAGGCCGATGATCGAGAGCAGCGTCGACTTGCCGCAACCCGACGGCCCTTCGATCGACAGATATTCGCCGCGTTCGATATCGAGATCGATATCGCGCAGGGCATGCGTCTCGATCTCGTCGGTCTGATACGTCTTGTTAATCCCTTGCAGTTGAAGCAGCACGTAGTGGTTCCTTTCCTAATGCAATCGCAGCAACGGAGCGCCACCGTAAGCTGAGGTGTCAGAAACGATGACCTCGTCGCCTGCAGTAAGTCCGGCGAGTACCTCGATCCGGTCGGTCGAACCCACGCCAAGGCGAACCTGTACTTGCCGCGCGAGGGAGGTGCGCGGGTCGACTTTATAGAGCGAGACCGTGCTGTCGTCGGCGGCTTCGGTCGGACGGTCGATCGAAAGCACGCCGCGCAGCGTCTGCAACTCGATCGTCCCATCGACGTTGAGATCGGGCCGCGCACCGGGCGGCAGCGCCCCGGCGAAGCTGACGTCGACAGCCACGCTGCCGTCTTGGGCCGAAGGCGCGATGCGTGCAACATGCCCGGTTACCGTGCCGTTTCCGGTGTCGATGAGTACGGGCATGCCGATGTTCACCGAATGCGCCTGGCCCTCCGGGACCTGCAGCACCGCCTTGAGATCGTGCTGATCGGCGACGCGCGCGAGTTCGGTTCCCGCATCGGCCCGGGCGCCCGGGTCAACGGCAACCGACTGCACGATGCCTGCGCTGTGCGCGCGTACGACCAGCGCATCGACCTCGGCTTCCTTAGCCTGCAGCTGCGCCTGAGCTTGCACGAGCTCCGCCCGCGCCGCGGTGATCTTCGCATCTTCCTCGGCGGCATCGACGCCGATCTGCGAGTGCGCAAGCGCGAACTGCGCCTTCGATTGCGCCGCCTTGATCAGCGCGATGCGATAGGTCTGATCGGCGAGGTAGCGTTGACGGTGCAGCTGCTCGTCGGCGCTCAAGTCTGTCTGGTCCATCTCCGCTTGCGCTTGGGCGGACGTGTAGGCCGAACGCTGCGCGAGCGCGGCAGCCTTGGCTTGCTGCTCGGCGCTGACGAGATCGGCCTTCGCGACGTCGACGGAGGAGCGCGCGGCGACGGTCGCCGCGTCGAGGTCCGGGTTCGAGAGGCTGGCGATCGGGGCTTGGGCCGTGACGTAAGCGCCGGGTTTGACGAAGACGTTTTCCACCGTGCCCGGTTGCACGGCGGCTACGATGTGGACTTCCTGAGGTGCGAGCGCGCCCGAGGCCGAAATCGATCGGCTAAGTGTGCCGAGTTTGACCATATCGGTAACGACGGTCGCGCGGTCCACCGCCACTCCGCCCCCGGTACGCGTGAGCGAGATCAATGCGACGACGGCGCCGACTGCCAGCACGGTGCCGGCGAGAGCGACGGCCGCGCCACGCGGTATTCTACGCGGTTTCGCGCGCGCAACATCGGTCGGACTCAGCGATACCGGTCTCATTCGTACCTCAGGGCTTCAACCGGCTGCACGCGCGTAGCGCGCACCGCGGGATGCAGTGACGCCAGCGCGGCGGCTAAAAAGATAAGCGCGATGACCGAGGCAAACGTCACCGGATCGAAGGGTGACACGGCACCGAGCTGCGAGGCTATAGCGTGCGCTGCGAGAGCGGCGATCACCAGTCCAATCGCGGCGCCGATCGCCGTCGTCGCGAACGTCCGCTGGAACACGTCACCGAGAATCTGCTGCGTACTCGCACCCAAGGCAATGCGCACACCGAACTCGCGGGAGCGCTGCGTCACGGAGAACGAGACCACGCCGAAAATACCCGACAGCGCGAGCGCGAGGGCAATAAACGCGAGGGCTCCGAGAAGAATCGTGGCAAAGCGTGCCTGCCACGTATGCTCGGCAACGAGTTGCGCAACCGTGTAGGTCCGCGGCGGCTGCACGACGGGAAGCGTCGCTTTGAAGGCTCCTTGCATCTCGCGTCTGATCGTGGCTGGGTCGATATCCGGAGCGTACACGAGCGTGCTCGTGTATGCCACGGGCGCCTGCGCCATCGGTACGAAAAACTCGGGATACGGTGGCCGTACGAGACTGTCGCGTTCGTCCCTAACGATGCCGACGATCGTCGCCCATTGCGTCTTTGTGCCGTTCCAGCCCAACGTTTGGATACGCGTGCCAATCGGATTCGTACCCTGCAAGAAGCGTTTCACAAAAGTTTCATTGACAACCGCGACGGGCGTCGACGCCATCGTATCGGAGCCGGCGAAGAAGCGCCCACGCAGAAGCGGGATGCCGAGGACTCTGAAATAGTCGGGAGTGACGCTGTTCGACGACGCGTTTGGCAACGTGCCGGGCGCATACGAACGCCCGAAAACCGGCACGATCGTGCGCATCTCAGTCGACCCGAGTGGGTACTGCAGCGCGAGCGCTGCAGCTTCTACCCCTGGAAGTGCCTGCAAGCGCGCGAGCAGGCTGCGTTGCATGGCCGTACGCGCCGCGAGCGTTCCGAGATCTCTTTCGGGCAATATCAGGGGATCGCTTGCAATCACTCCCGCAGGGCGAACGCCGAGCGGCGTGCCGACCAGATCGATAAAGCTCCGCACCGTGAGTCCCGAGACGACGACCAGCGCCAGGGCCAGCGAGATCTCGAGCACGACGAGCGCCGAGCGCAGGCGGTGACGCGCCGACGCATCTCCACCTCGTCCGGCGGACTTCAACACCGTCTGCAGATCGGAAGTGCCGAGCGAGAGCATCGGCGTCAGCCCCGCAAGGAGCGTCGCCGCAACCACCGTCGCGGCCGCATAGAGCAAGCTCAATCCGTCGATGTGAATGGTTGAGGCGCGCGGCAGCGCGTTGGCCAAGAGACCGGCTAGCACATGTAAACCACAATAAGCGAGCGCAACCCCGGCGATCGCACCGATGAATGCGAGCAGGCCGGCTTCGATCAGCAACTGACCGCCGATGCGGCCGGATGATGCGCCGAGCGCGCGCCGCACCGCAAGCTCACGGTCGCGCGTCGACCAACGTGCACCTAGAACGTTTCCGACGTTCGCGCATGCGATGAGCAAGATGCAAATGACTGCCGCGAAGACAATCCAAAGCACGGAGCTCGCATTGCCGAGAATCACCGAACGGCTCGACGCGACGGAGAGAAGCCAGCCGAAATCGACTTTTGGGTATTCCGTGCGCAAACGCTGCGAAAGCAACGCCAGCTGTGCGTTCGCGCCTGCGATCGTGGCACCGGGCGCAAGACGTGCGACTCCGTCGAAATCGCGTTGACCGCGGTCTGCGGTGACGGCGCGCTCCGGCAAAGCAGCGTAGTAGTCCTGGGGCGCGAGACCTGCTTGCGTGCTCAGCGAGGGCTGGTCGGGACGCAAAATGCCGACGATCCGCTCGGGCAAGCCGTTCAAGCGAACCGTCTCCCCGACGGCAGTCGGGCTACCCGCAAAATCGGCGCGCCAAATTCTGTCGGAAATCACGATATTGTGCACACCGGGATCGCCGTCTCTCGGTTCGAGTACGCGGCCAAGCTGGGCCTTGATGCCGAGAATGCTAAAGTAATCCGGCATGACGTCGAACCCCGAAACTCCGAAAGGCGTGCCTTTTGCTAGCATCGTCCCGCCATCTTGGCCGATCGCAGCCGTCGCTTCAAAGGCGGAGAGACCACGCATGTCGAGCGGGTCTGCAAGCGAGAGATTCTGCCATACCGGCGCCGTGCCCCGACTGCTCCCCGAGATCATCGCGATCCCGCCGGGATCTTTGAACGGCAACGGCTTCAGCACCACGGCGTTAAGCACGCTAAACACGGCTACGTTCGCGCCGATACCAAGCGCAAACGTCAGTACGACGATCGTGACAAACAGCGGCGCCTGCTTTAGCCGCCGCAGCGCGTACGCCATGTCGCGCGCGAAGTCGTCGAATCTCAGCCGCAGACCCGTAGCCGCAAGATCGAGGATGTCGCTAAAATGCAGCTCGTGTTCGGCTGCGGCGTCGATCTGCGAACCGTAGTACTGCCGGAACTCACGCGGCGAAAACAGCAGCGCCAACCGCAGCAACGCGCGCATCATGCGAACGCGCTCGCGGGGAGAAGACGGCGGTCCATGGCGGTGCGCACGGCGTCGGCCAGCCGCGCGGCCTCGGCTCGCGCGATTCGGCGTCCCCAGGGTGTCAAGCGGTAGTAACGCCGTCGTGGGTCGTCGGAGTCGATGCGATCGACTTCGACAATCCACCCATCAACCGCCATCTGCTTGATGAGGCGATAGAGCGTGCCTGGCCCGAGCTTGACCGATCCGTTGGTCGCCTCTTCTACTTCCTTGGTGATGCTGTAGCCGTGGCGCTCTTCCGCCGCGAGCGCAAGCAGGATATAGAACGCGCTCGGACTGAGCGGCAGAAATTCGCTCGGATCGCTGGCCGATTCCATCCACGTCACCCCTCTAGTATATATCCATAATAGATATATCAAAGATGGATGATTCGTCAAGGGGTCTCACGAAGGAACGTGGCCGTTATGGCCTCCAGTCTTCCGACGACGATGAAGGCCGCCGTGCTCGATAAAGCTGGGCCGCCGGAGGCGTTCCAGCTCAGATCGGTGCCGGTGCCGCCGCTTGCGCGTGGCCACGTCGTCCTTGCGTTGGACTACGCCAGCGTCGGCGTCTGGGACGTAAAGCAACGAACCGGCGAATGGGGCGCCGTAAAGCCCGGTACGATTTTGGGCGCAGACGGAAGCGGCATCGTCGTTGCCGTTGCTCCGGACGTCACACGCTTACGCGTTGGCGAGCGGGTCTACTCCTACAGCTACGAGAGCGGCTTCTACGCAGAATACATCAGCGTGGCGGCCGATCGCGTCGAGCGTGTACCCGATCAGTTACGTCAACAGGTCGCGGGTGCAATGCCGTGCGTCGCGTTAACTGCGCATTCCGGAGTGCAGGCGCTCAAGATGACGCGCGGTCAAACGTTGCTGGTCTTTGGAGCAACCGGAGGCGTCGGATCCTTCGCCGTGTGGCTCGCGGCGCGCGAGAGCCAAGTAAGGGTGATTGGAACTGCACGGGCCGGCGGTTACGACTACCTTCGAGCGCTCGGCGGCGAGCCTGCGGCCGACTCGTCCGAGGGCTTCGATGCCATCCTTGCCACTGCTAACGGCAAAACGCTTCCTTCATTCGTATCGCGCGCGAAGGCGCGCGCAGCGGTCGCGTACCCGAACGGCGTCGAACCCGAACCGAAGTTCGACGGGCATCCGTCGGTGCCGTTCGACGGAAAAATGACCCGCGGCGCCTTTGAAAGTTTGAACAAGGCGATCGGCGACCGCACGATTCCGCTGCGCGTGGAGGAGTTCCCATTCGATGATATCGTCGATGCTCACCGGCGCATCGATCAAGGACATGTCGAAGGGAAGATCGTCTTACGCATTCGATGACTCTTCGGGCGGCAAGGTGATGACGATACGGCGGTCACTTTCGATCGATGCGTTCCAGGCTGCGGCGATCGACGAGAGCGGGTAGGTCTGCGTCGGCACTTGGACCTTGCCGTCGGCAATGAGTTGGATGTAGGCGGGCACTTGAGCCAGGACGTCGGCGATCGACGCGGACCCGGCTCCACTGCCGGAAATGCGAATACGGCGGCTACGAAGCAACGACGAAGGAAGGGAGGCCTCCGCGCCGGCCATCGCGCCAATCTGCACGTAGGCGATGTTCGCCCGGTCTTCTTCGAGCCCACGACGCGCCAATGCCGCAAAGGCCGTCTCCGCGGGAACGCCCCAGAGGAAGTCGAGGACGATACTCGGCGCCGTTCCTGCGAGCGCATCGACGATGGCCGTTGCATCGGCGCTCGGATCCGCTGTTATGGCAACGAGGTGCGCGCCAAGCTTCGCCGCGCGTTGGAGGCCGGCTGGCTTACGCCCCACGCCGACAACGCGCGTGGCACCGAGCACGTTCGCGTTTTGTACGGCGAGCGTTCCCGCCATTCCGGTCACACCAAGGATCAGCACCGTGCCAAGCGCATCGACCTCGCCCGCACGGGCGCTTAGCGGCAACCACGAAGCCATTCCGGGGTTTACGCCGGCAGCAACCTTGACGGCGTCGGAGCCTGGAGGTAAGGCAAAGCGCATCCCGCTCGGGACGGCCATTCGCTCTGCCAGCGTGCCGTACGGCGGCCGAATAAACCCCGTATAGACCAAAGCACCTGCCGACGTGCTGGCAAGGGCATCGACTCCGGGTATGAGCGGCCACGCGTCCGTGCTTCCGTAATGACTGCCTGCTGCGAGCGAGCGAACGACGGGGTGGATGGCCGCCGCGACGAGCCCGACCAGCTCGCGCCCTTCGTCAACGACCGGTTCGGCAAAATCTCCGTACTCGGGAGTAGCGCCCGCGGATTTCAGGATTGCGGCCTTCATACGCGATAACGCAAGTGGATCACCCCGGTGTCGAAACGGCGCGTCTCAAGGAGTTCGAAATTCCGTCGTAAGCCGGCTCGGAACGCCGGCTTTCCGCCGCCGACGATCACAGGGTTGACAAACAGCCGGCATTCGTCGACGAGATTGGCTTCGAACGCAAGCCCTGCCAGCTGGGCGCCACCGATGTGGATGTCATGCTCCGATTCCCGCTTGAGCTTCCGAATAGCCTCGAGGTCGAAGTCCCGCTCGACACGCGCGTTACGTCTGGTAGCGCCCGTCAGCGTTCGTGAAAAGACGATCTTCTCGGCTTTCTGCCAGACCCGTGCGAAGTCGCGCTGTTCGGGCGGATAGTTTTCCAAGGGCGCATCCCAGTGCACCATTGTCTCATAGAGCCGCCGCCCATAGAGATAGGTTTCGATCGGCCGCAACAACTCGGTGATGAACTCGAATACTTGATTGGGATTGACCCAATCGAAGGCACCGGTTTCGTCTTCGATGTAACCGTCGAGCGACATATTGGTAATGTAAATCAACTTCGACATACGCTAAACGACTTCCAAAAAAGTGGGCAGTCGCCTTCAATGCGAGGCTGACGATGGAACCGGCTGAGACTTCTCGGGACCCGATGGGAGCGGCCGCGATGATCGTTGCACCACGAGAAGCACGGTGTCATCGCTGGGTCTCTCGGAACCCATTACGGATTGTTGAATGAACGCGGCGGGATGATCGACGATCGTGCCGTTCGCCAATCGCGTGACCGCCTGAAGCACGGCTCGTTCGGCGCGTTCGACGTTGCGCTTGAACTCGGTGAGCCCATCGGTGTAGAAGAGAACGACCGCACCGGGCTCCAGCAGCGCGGTGTGCGTCTGCAATGCGATCGGCATGCCGATGCCTAACGGGATGCCTCCATAGGGCAGAGAGCGTGCGATAAAATTGGGAGCAGCGATGATCGGCGGCGGGTGTCCGGCGCCGGCATAGCTGATCGTTGAGAGATCCCGGTCGATGATGGCAACCAATGCCGTGGCAGCAGTGTCGTAACGCGACTGCAACGTCCGGTCGACCCGTTCCAAGATCTCCGCCGGCTCACCGCCCTTGAACGCCTCGGCAAAGATGGTGCCACGAATGCGCGCTGCCGCAACCGCGGCGTCGAGTCCGTGGCCGGTAACGTCACCGATCGAAAAGCCGATCCGCCCATCGGGCAAGTCGAAAGCGTCGTACCAGTCACCGCCGATGAGCGCCTCGCGTTCTGCTGCGATATAGAGGGCGTCGCACTGCATGCCCAAACGCTCGGGAAGACGTTCGGGAAGGAAAGCCGACTGCAAGGTGTCTGCCGACCGTTTCGTTTCCTTCAAGAGCGTTTGAAGTTCATGGCGAGCCGTGCGTCCTTCCGCTGTGGCCGCACCCATGACCAAGCCCGTTATCGCCAGAATCGACATCCAGCTGTCGAGTTGCACCAGCCGCGAGTCGAGCGAACCTGATTGCCACGGCCCCAAGCCGTGCATCGTCGCCCAGATCGCAAGACCGCCGACGGCCGCGATAGCCGTCGCCGTTTCACGTTGTCGAAATCGGAGGGCGGTCCAAATGATGAATGGGTAAATCGAAAAGCGCAGGGGCAGCCGGCTCAAAAACGATACCCAGCTCAGTGCCAACAACATAACCGCAAGCAGCGTGAGCTCGGGCACGCCGCCCTCGGCGCGTTCCCTGGGTCGATCGGTCGTAAACCACGTGAGCAACAACGGAGCGACGAAGAGGACGCCCATCGAGTCGCCCGTCCACCAAATCCACCACACCGAGGCAAAAGCGTTCCAGGGAATTATTCGGGCGCATGCAAGCTGGGCGGCGCCGTTCGTTGCCGATACCGTCATGGCAGCCAGCGATCCAAATACTGCGAGAAGAAGGACGTCGCGCACCCGGTTCAGCGAGTTCTCGAAGCCGAAGCGTCGTAGCAGGACGCTGCCGGCAACGGGAGCCAGCGTATTTCCGGTCGCGATAGCCGCCGCCGTCCAAATGGGTTCGCCGGTAAAGGCGTTACTTGCGAATGCGCCGACCCAAATGCCCGGCCAGACTCGGTTTCCCCAGAGCAGGAGTGCGGCCAGTGCGATTCCGGTGGGCGGCCAGACCGCCGTCACCTGCTTCGTCGTGAAGGCCAAGGTAAAACCGAGTTCCGCCGCGGCCACATACGCGAGCGCAACCAAAACCGGGACAAGAATTCTCCCGCCGACCGTCCTCAGATGCGACCCCTCTCCGCGCCGGCTTGCTTTTTGGGAGCATTGGAATACTAGGTGCGGCTCGCAACGTCCTAGGCCGCCTTAGGTAACGCTCGCCTCTTTACGCGTGGGCTAGGCTGGCCGAACGGCAAGCCTAGCGATGACCATGCCGGCGTAGCATGCTGCAACGCCAAGCGTGACGCTGCCAACGGCGTACGCCAGCGAGGTTCCCCACTCGCGCTCGCCCGCCAGCGTTTCCGTTTCGAACGCGAAACTGGAAAACGTCGTATAACCGCCGAGAAATCCGGCGGTCATCGCGAGTCGGACGATCGGGTCGATGCCGACGACGCGAGTTTGGGCGAGTTCGCTGATCAAGCCGATGAAGAACGATCCCGTCATGTTGATGAAAAACGTGCCCAGCGGTAAGCCGGGCCCGAAGCGCGCAACGAAAAGCGACGTAAGCGCGTAACGGCAAATCCCACCTAGCCCTGCGCCGATGCCAACGGCCAGGTACGTGAGCAGCGCCGACCTCATCGTGCCTTGGGCGCTCCCATGCGATAGGCGATGATCTCTACCGTTTCGAGGGTGACCATCCCCTCTTTGACCATCTCGTCGAGTCGAGGAAGGAACGCGCGGATTTTCTCCTCGATGTCGACGATCTCGATCAAGATCGGGAGATCGGAGGACAGATCGAAAACGCGAGCCGCGTGCACGATGGAATGCCCGCCGTAGCCTTCGATTCCTTTGAACACCGTCGCTCCGCCCAAACCGGCGGCTCGAGCAGCTTCCACGACGGCGGTGTACAGCGGTTGATGCCCCCAACGGTCGCTCTCGCCGACAAAGATGCGCAAAAGCTTGCCGGTTCCTTCTGTCTTCATCTACGCGCCGTCTCCCACCGGCACTCGTTCGACCATCATCGCTTGAATACTGCGCAGTTCTTGCTCGAGCCGACGGATCCGATCCAAGTTGCGTTCTTGCGCATCGGTCGCGGTTGCGACCTCGCCAAACGCGCTGAGGACCGTACTGCGAACGTTCTCAATCGACGAGGCTATAGTAGCGCGGACCGATCGCCTCCACGGCTCGAGATTCCGAACGATGCCGTAGCGGAGCCTTCCTCTCAACGCATCCATTTCGCGCGCGAGTAGATCATCGTACCGCCGCGTTAAGACCGCCTTGCGCATCGGCCTCGGCAGCAGCTCGGTCGCAGACCCGACGACGAGTTCCAGCCCCGTCGTCGGCATGAGCGACGCGGCCAGTTCCAGGTTTGCCGGAGCAAACTCGACGTTGCGGGGTGTCAGTGCACCCGGATCGACGTGCAAGACATCGCAGCCGGCTTCCAGGGCGGAAGTCTCGATCTCGCCAAGAAGCCGCCCGTACTTTTCGGCATCGCTTTGCAGCCGGCGCGCTGCGAGCTCGATCGAGTTAGCGCGCCACGCCGACGCATGTTCCGCAATAGCGCGCTCGAGACGCTCACCCCGGCGTTGGACCGAAGGCTCACTGGAGAGGTCGCGCGCCAGCGATCGAAAGCGCGCGAGGTCGCGATCGTAAAACCCGTCGATCGCTTCCTCTAAAATCGCGCGGAGCCGGCGTACGTCGTCATCGACCATTAACTCGAGCGATCGAGCTCGATCCTCGACGATTTCTAAGGCACGTTCGACTAAGTTCTTGCGCTGCATGCGCTCCGCGATGGGCAGCGAGAGCGCTGCGCTGCGCATCGCGACCAATGCCTCGAGTCGTTGCAGAAGTGCCACGGCGCGCCGGCGCAGAGATCGCTCTCGCGTCGCATCCCCCTGATTTTCTACGAAGCTTCGCAGCGAGGACGTGAACTCGGCAAACTGGGGATCCTCCTCGCCCTTGCGTTGGGCATCGCGGGCGCGGGTCGCGCTCAACGCAATAACATGTGTATCCTGTCGCTCACCGACGACGTGCTCGATCGCGTCGCGCGTGAACCGAAGAAGTTCGGGCAGGCTCGTTCCAGCGATATCGCTCTTGTTGAGTACGACGAAAAGGTGCTCGGACGAGAGGACGACGTCGCGCGCGTATTGCAGCTCTTCAGCTCCGATCGGCGGCTCGGGCCCTACGACCAGCACGGCGACGTCGGCGCGTGGGAGCGTCGCATGAGCGGCTGCGGTATTGTGCACATACGTCGAACCGATGCCGGGGGTGTCGAAGATCGCCAGGCCCCGGATGGCATCGGAAGGCCACACGACCTCCACGTGATCGACGCCCAGCGCATTGACCGGATTGTGCTGTTCGCTTACATAGCGTGCCAGATCGTTGACGGAAACGACACGCGTCACGCTTTGATCGCGAAAAAACACCTCGATCCGCGCCTGCATTCCATAGCGAATGGCGGTCGCGACGCCCGTGACCGGGAGGACGCCGGTCGGCATGACGTCTGCGCGCAACAGCGCATTGATAAGCGAGCTTTTGCCGCGCTTGAATTGACCGACCACGAGCAGGTTCAGTTCGTCGCGCGGAAGCTGCCCCAGGAGTTCGCGCGCCAGCGTCGCTGCTGCTTCATCGTGCACCGCGTACGCCAGAGCTTCGAGTCCCTTGATCGCGTCTTCGATCACGGCGGTGCGAAAAGATAGCGTCCGCGTTTACTCGAGCGAAAATCCACGGCTTGCGGGATGAAGCGAAGGAGCTGCGGATCATCGAGGCTCAGCCACTCAACGCTTAGAATCTGCTCGCCGCTACGATCCGGCGGCTCGCTGCGCCCTTGGATCTGTGCGTAAAAGCAAACCTCGAGCGTCGGATAAGGCCAACGTTCGTTAGGCTTTTCGGCGACGAAAGCAATTTCGGTCGGAGTCGTCCTAAATCCGGTCTCTTCGAAAACCTCGCGCACGAGCGCCTGTTGCAACGATTCGTTGTCGTGCGCCATGCCGCCGGGAAGATTGATCCGCTCGATTGCACGATCCAGCTCACGAACCACCAAGAGTTCATCGCCGGGTCGCAGTATCGCGGCGCTGACTTGGACCGTATAGTGATTCAAACGGACTCCTTCCAAGCTCGTCTCTCGAGAAAGGAGCCATCAGCCGGCGTGCGGCGGTCCGAGGCGGCGCTCCATCGCCCTTTACGCGCGACATTCGAAGGATCGGCCTTTTTCCCTGCGAATTGACGATATAACACAAGGCGATGGAGCTCGCCGATCAACCGCCGCCATGGCTGATGGCTCCTCAGTAGGAATGAGGTACGTTGATCATGGCCGCCCGCCAACCCGCCAACGCAAACGCCGAAAGCACGCTCATCGCGGAGCTCGAGGATCGTTGTCGCGACCTAGAAGAGCGATTACGACGGTCGGACGAGCAGCTTAAGACACGTAGTGGCCGTTTGTACGAGCTCGAGCGTCAGTACGCGTTCGAGCATTTTGAGCTCCAGCAATCGATGCGCAATCTCAAGATCGAGCGCCTTCGCAATGCAGGCATCTTCGCGGACCGCGATATCATACTGCGTCGCGCGAAAGAGCTCCAAGCCCGAATTGTCGAGCTCAAGAAACGCCTGGGCAAGTACGAAGACGTGGAGGACGTACTCTTCGACGAAGCGCCGATCGTCGCGGATGGCGCATGATCGATGCCGGACTCGTAGCTTTTCGCGCGCAGGAAGCCGCGGCCAGGTCGGAGCTCGAGGCGGGCTGCCGGAGCGACCTTGCGCACAGCGGCACCTTCGTTGCACTTCCGTTGCACAAGGCGCGACTTGAGCTCGACAGTTACCTCGAGTCGCTCGGGACGATCCAGCCTCGTTTGGCAGCCAGCTTGGGCGCACAACACGCCAACGTCATCGCCCGGGACTGCGCGAGCAGCGTCTTCGCAAATGCGAGCGTGCGATTTCGAGCGCGCTTTCGGACGTACGCGGAGACTCTGGTCGATGCCGAGCGGCGTTTTGTGGAAACGGCGATGCCCGGCGAGCGGGGTCGCCCGCCGAGGGCCGTGCGACAGATACCGGTGCCGCGGATCGACCTGTACGACGAGCGCTCGATCTTGCCGCAAAGCCGGCTTTGCCTGCCCGAGACCGGTCCTTGGATGCTGGAGCTCGAGAACCGGCTGCAACGCACGCTGGAATCGAACGTCAACTCTGCCCGCCGGAAACTTCTCGACCGCGGAGAACGGCAGATGCTTCGAACGTTGGCGGTTGTTCGCCTGATCGACCGAAGATACGGTCATAAAGGTCTCGCGCGTGGCTCGTATGAAGCGGGGCGCCGGGCATGATCTTGAAGGTCCTGGTCCCGTCCTCGCGCCGTTCGGCGAGCAGCAAAAGTGCGCCGGATTCCTCTGTTGCCTGAATGCTCTGCGCGTACTCGTACTGATGGGTGACGAAGTAGACGTTGACGCCGCATTCGGTCAACGCACTCACGACCTGGCGAGCGATCTCTGCGCCCTCCCGCGCGTCAGTTGCGGCAAATGATTCGTTAAGCAGAACCAGCGAGTTCGGTACGACGTCGTCGACGATGCTGCTCATGCGAAAAAGCTCTTCGTCGAACTTCCCGCTCTGCATCGTGGGATCTTCTTCGCGCTGATAGTGGGTAAACAGTCCTTCGCACACGCTTGCCTCGAAACGATCTGCGGCAACGAACATTCCACATTGCATCATGAGTTGGCCCAGGCCGACGCTGCGTAGAAACGTCGACTTGCCGCCGCGATTGGCGCCGGTAATGACGACGAGGCGCTTGCCGTCGGCGCACAGGTCGTTTTCAACGACGCCGCGGCCCAGCGCGAGTGCCAGTGCGGGATCGTAGAGGCCCGCAGCCGAGCGCTTTCGCTCGGCTGCCTCTTGCGGAGTGGGCATGCACGTGGGGCAGCCCAAAGACTTGAGGGCTTGGTGGAGGTTGAGACAGCCAACGTAAAACGCGAGCTCCGTCCGTAGCATTCTGAAGAAGGCCAAGATGTGGCCGGTCGAACGGCCGAGCGCCTCGGCGACGAGCGCGATTCCTCGATCCTTCAGCGCCGCCAGTGCGCGTAAGCCGGCTTCGTCCCGGTCATCGATCTTGAAGGCATAGCTCCCGGCAGAGTCTCCCAGAAAGAGCCGACGTATCCAGCTTTCGGGCGCCGCGCCCTTTCGGAGAACGTAACTCGCGCCCTTGTTGCCGGCGCCGAGTTCGGCGCTCAAGAGAAGACCGTTTGGAAATCGCAGCCGCCGTAGATGGTCGCGAACACTCTCGAGATAGTCGTCGCTTAGTTCTCGCTGGAGCATTTCAAAGAGTGTCGTGAATGCCGGCGACGTGAACTCTGAAGCATGTTGGTCGGCAAAACGGCGGAGTCGTTGCAACTGTGCCTCGAGCATTTCGAGCAGGTTGATGGCCCAAAACAGCACGGAGCCGGGCGTCTTCCCAACCATGGGTATCCCGTAGAGAAACCCTCGGCGCTCGGCGTTGACCGTCTCAACCGCGAGGTCATGGAGCTCACGTACGGCCCCCGCATGCGCGATACAATCCTTTAAGGCGGCCTGGCGATAGAGGATCGAGCCTATGTCGGACAGGCTCGTGAGGAGCGAGTCGCGCGCGACTTGAGCAATGTTGTCGTCGGCCGCCGCCATTGTGTTGATCATCGTCTGCAGCCCGAGATCTTGGATGACGTCGTGCTGATATTTCGGTAAGGTCGTGCCCGCTGCAACATCCCGGCCTGCGTACATCAGGTGCGCTTTCATTGCTTCGCCGCCTCGATCCGCGCCCTAACGCACGCATGGGTAAGGCGGTGCTTCTCGGCAATCGTGGCCGCATACGAGCGACCACCGGCGGGTCGCCGCGCAACCTTGTACGTGCGGATCGCCGGGTCGTCCGGCGACACCATGCTGACCATGCTGACGATCCGATCGTCGGTGGAGGCGAGCGCGTCGAGGAATGTGACACATACGCATCGGGCGCCGAGAGCCAGAATTCGCTCGACGATTTGTCGCGCCAAGAAGTATGCATCGCTCGTCGTCGTGGAGCTAAAAATCTCGTTGACGATGATGATGCTGCGAGCCGTCGCGCGTTCCAGGATATCGTGTATTCGCAGAAGGTCGTCTTCGAGTTTGCTCCGGAGATTCTCGACGTGCTCCTCTCGCTCGAAATGCGTGAGGATTTTGTCGAAGAGCGCGAGCCGAGCGGCGCGGCCCGGCACGGGGCAACCAAGGCCGGCAAGGTAGTGTAACTGCCCGAAGAGGCGGGCGAAGGTGGTTTTGCCTCCTTGGTTCGGGCCGGAAACGACGATCAGCCGTTCGCCGTCCTCGAGCACGACGTCGTTCAACACCACCGAAGCTCCGCGCGCGATCAGGCTGTCGGCCAGCGCGGCATCGTAGGTGTCGCTCGCGAACATCGTGCGCGGCTCGGCATGTACCTCCGGATAGCAGATCGGCAGCCCCCCGGCAATGAAGCGCGCGACGTACGCTTTGTAGGCGACGTAGAACTGAATTTCACGGTCGAAGCGGGCGATCGTGGGGTCGATAAAGCCCTGATTGCGCTCGCGAAACTCGGCGAGCTTTGCAAAGGTTGGCGGGAACAGCCTTGCGACGAGTGAGAGAATTCGCTCCTCGACCTGACTCATGTCGATTGAGTCCCGCAGCGGACCCACGTACGAACTCGATTCGCCCTGGCTAAACTTAGCGAACGTTTCGGCGACCTCGTCGCTGTAGTCCGCTTGCCCTTCGTAGCGCGACACGGATACCGCATTGTCTTTGATATGAACCGAGTACATGATGCTGTGTAGCTCGAGCAGGAGCGTATCCGCCGAGGACGCGCGGGAGCCGAACGCGGGAGACGCCACGTACCGCGACAGATACTTTCCAAAGCTGCGGAGACCGCGTGAATTCAACGGTGAGCTCACAAGGCGTTTGCCGAAGTCGACGACAGCTTGAGAATAGGTCCGCAGCGCATCGAGGAATAGCCGCTGCGACTGCAGCGGAGTGACTTTAACGGCCTTGGCCAACTGCTCGCGCACTCGACGCATTGCGCTCGCAAACTCCGTCACGTAGCCGAAAGTACGCTCGCTATCGAGATCCCGCATGACTTCGTGGCGATACTCGACCGCCCGCGCCGTTGCTAGCGGAGAGAGAAAGAAGGGCCGGAGTCGGTACTCATCGTCGGCACCGACGATCGCGTCGATGACCTGATCGAGATTGAGATCGGCAAGGCATTCAGGCGCCTGAATGGATCCGTCCCATGCGGCGGGTTCCTCCTCATCCAAAATGCTTTTAAAATCCACTGACGGCATCTCACTATCTCAGGAGCCATCAGCCGCGTTGCGCGACGCTCGGAGGCGAGCCCCATCGCCGATTCTGTCGGCTTATTAGAGTTCGGAAGCCGAAAACCTCGCGGCAATCGTATTAGGATGTGAATCGCGGCTGCGCGTAGCAGCGACAACCGGGATGGAACGGCGGCGCCCAGCATGCATCGAAGCTCCGCAAGCCCCACCGCTGCGTACATTGCGAGCACGCCTCGGAATAACCGTGCACCTCGAATCCGGTCGCGTGAACATCGGCTAGTATGCGCTCGCGGTGACGAAGGGTCGTCAGCCAATGTGCAACGATCTGCAGTAAGGCTAGATCCGTCTCGAGCGCTTGCGCGTCCGCAACGGGCTCGAACGCTCGCGCCGTTGGATCGTACAGGGCGTGGGTGGCCAGCTCGTCTACGGCGTGCCTGAACGTCCGTCGGCCGAGCTGCAAAGTCGCTGGAGAGGCGAAGGTAGCGACACGGCGATCGACGGCGCCGGCGCGCGCACGTGTCTCCTTGGCATCGAGCGACAAACGATCCCAGGCGGCAGTATTCCAAAGGCACGAAGGCTTAAAGTCGAACGTCCAGAGATGTGGGCGCTCGCCGCTGTGAATCAGCCAATCGCGGAAGCGCGCCAAGGAAGGGAACCAAAGATCACGCCCGAGGAGGCATGCCGTTACGTCAGCGTTCGTAAATGCCGATTCCGCTGCCCGTGCCAAAAGTCGCCTGCTCGGCACCGGAAGAGCGGTGGAGAGCTCGTCGATCGCGGCTGCGAATCCACTGGTCGCGCGCGCCACGGGCGAACCGTTGACAGCGGCCTTTGCGATTCCTTCTTGTCGTTGGCATGGGCCTCAGGTATACTCAAGCCCGACGCGATGGAGCTCGCGCGCCGCCCGTTTGGGATGATGGCTCCTACTCGACCTAGAGCTGAGTTTGGGAGCGCCGCGATGCGATGGCACAATCGATAGCACTTAATCTTGCGCAGATCGCGTTCGTTCTGCTGCTGTCGCCGCTTTTTGCGGGCATCTTGGCTCGCTGCAAAGAGCTTGTCCAATCAAAGCGCGGTCCGAGCATCTTTCAACCGTATCGCGATCTTCGGAAGCTTTTTTCCAAGGACGAGCGCGTGCCCGCCGGCAGCACCTGGATCTTTCGCACTGCGCCTTACGTGATCTTCATCGTGCCGCTGACTATTACGCTATTGATCCCGGTGCTAACGAACTTTCCGCTCTTTATGGCGTTCGCGGGAGACATGCTCGCGGCGGGCTTCATCTTCGCCGTTTCGGGACTGTTCTTCACGCTCGCGGCCATCGACGGGGAAAATACCTATGGCGCGATGGGGGCAAGCCGTACGCGCATGGTCGGATTCCTTGCCGAGCCCGTCATCATCATCGCATTGTTCACGGTCTCATTCGTTGCGAATTCTACGATCCCGTATATCGTGCAACAGCACTGGGTTCATCCGATCGCGAACTTCTTTGCGCCGTCGCACATCCTGCTTTTGATCGCGTTCTTTATGATCATCCTGGCTGAAACGGGAAAGATTCCCGTTGATAATCCCAGTGGGCATTTTGAGCTCGCCATGGTGGATGAGTCCAAGGCGCTGGAGTTCTCGGGTCGCTCGGCTGCGCTCGTCAAGTACGGCGGCTACATGAAGTTCACGGTGCTCGCCGTTATCTTCCTCAACGTTCTGACGACCCCATGGGGCTTGGCCTCGTCCGGCAGTCCGGCGGCAGTGCTGCTTGCCGCCATTGCAGTCTCGTTAAAAATCGTCGCGCTGGTGCTCGCCGTCGTCGTCGTCGAATCAACGTACGCGAAACTTCGCCTGTTTCGAATCGCCGAGTTCCTTGGTGCGGCGTTTGTAGTGTCGGTTACGGCGATGGTCACGGATCTGTTGCACTTATGAGCGCCGTGATCGCCGAGCTCAACGCACTGGTCTTGGGCCTATTTATCATCACGACCATCGCGATGACCGTCGCACGCCAGATCGGCGCCTGCATGCAGCTCTTCATCGTGCAATCGCTGCTCTTAGCTGCTTCGGCCTTCTTGCTGGGGGCATCGCCTGTGTCGTGGCATCTTATCGCCCTCGGTTGCGTGACCTTGGCTAGCAAGGTCGTCGTGATCCCCTGGGTCATCCGCGCGCTCGTACCGGGCGAAGTCCACCAAAGGCGGGAACTCTCTCAAACGATCGACGTGCCGGCGGCGCTGCTCATTTCGCTGGGTCTCACCCTCATCGGTTATGCTTTTGCGTTGCACCTCATGCGATCGGCGCCGAGCCTCTCGCCGGGGAACCTGGCGATGGGCATTGCCGGTCTGCTCGTCGGCCTTTTTCTGCTTGCGGTTCGTATCGAAGCGGTTCCGCAACTGCTTGGGATTCTGGCTATGGAGAACGGCGCTTTTCTCGCCGGCATCGCCGTGGCGCCGGACTTTCCGCTGATCGCCGAACTTGCCATCGCGTTCGACGTGCCGTTATTGGCATTCATCGTCGCCCTACTCGCGCGAACCGCATATCGCCGGATGGGCACGACCGAGGTCGGTGGGCTCTCCGCCTTGCGGGAGCGGGTTCATTGATTTTACTGATACCGTTGTTTCCGCTCGCCGCCGCATTGTGGTGCGCGGTTCCTCGCAGCAACCGTGCAGCACCTTTCGTGACGTTCGCGGCTTCGGTCGTCACGCTTGGTCTGTCGCTTGCCGCTCTGGGCGCGGTGCGCGCCGTAAGCGAAATCGTGGTCGTGCGCAACTGGATCGCGCTGGACGCTCTGGCCGGCTTGCTGCTCGTCCTAATCGCACTGGTTTACGCGACGGCGGCGCTCTTCTCATGGGGATATCTGAGCGACGAGGAGCACGGCCGGCGCGTGCGCCTTTATCATGCGAACTTCAATCTCTTCGCGTTTTCGATGCTCTGCATCCCATTGCTCAGTGAGATCGGGCTCGTTTGGATCTTCGTCGAACTCACCACGCTGCTTTCCGTCCTGCTGGTAAGCTATGCGCTCAACGCAGAAGCCCTGGAAGCCGCCTGGAAATACATGGTGCTTACGTTGCTGGGCGCGACGATCGCCGTGCTGGGCATTCTCCTGCTCTTTTGGGCGCTGCACATTACGGGCAGCACCGATTTCACGTGGGACGGCCTGCGCGCGGCCGCACCACGGATGCCGTATCCGCTGCTCGGCGCGGCGTTCGCGCTGATTCTGGTCGGGTATGGAGCGAAGGTTGGCTTCGTTCCGCTTCACACCTGGCTACCGGATGCTCACAGTCAGGCGCCCTCGCCGGTTTGCGCGATGCTCTCGGGCATTGAGACGAGCGCAGTTCTTTATGTAATTTTACGGCTGCGTAACGTCTTTGCCAGTGATGCGCACTTGCACGTCGGAACTTGGTTCGTAACCGCCGGGCTCGTTTCGGTGATCGTTGCGGCATTGCTCATTCTCCAGACGCACGATTATAAGCGGCTTTTTGCGTTCTCAACGGTCGAGCACATGGGGATCATGTTAACGGCTGCCGGGTTTCTCACGCCGATCGGCGATGTCGCGGTCTTATGGCAACTCGTTGCACACGCCGTCAGCAAATCGTTCTGTTTTTACGCTGCCGGTGCAACCCTGCTCGCGACCGGCACGCGCGAGATCGCCGGCGTGCGAGGACTGCTGGGGACGAGCCGGGTCGCGGCGGGCGCGATGTTGCTCGGCGGTTTGGCAATCGGCGGCGCTCCTGGATTCGCAGCCTTCTTGAGCGAGCTCGCCATCTTCAAAGCCGGGCTCCTGGCGCACATGTATCTCGCCATCGGGCTGCTTGCGATCTTCATCGTGGTGGCCTTTTTCGGGTTGCTCCGGCACATAACGCACATGGTGGGCGGCGATCCCGAAAGCCGTCGCCGCCGTTTGCCGGCGCCCTGTCTTTGGGCGCTTGGCATCGGCGCGATTCCGGTCGTGCTGCTCGGCGTCTGGCTGCCACGCGGGTTAGGCGACACGTTGCTGAGCGCGGCGCGCGTCTTGGGAGCGTAGGGATGCTGGCCGAGGCCGTGACGGCGTTGCGTTCCCGCTGGAGCTGCGTCGACTGGTCGATCGAACGGGACTCGATCTGCGCCTCGATCTCGCCCGATGACTTGCGAGCGATCACCAAATACCTCATTTCGCAAGAGTGGCGGCTCGGAACGATCGTCGCGACGGAAACGCACGGGCAGCTCGAGCTCCGCTACTGCCTCTATGCAACCCGGCATCCCGGCTGGGTGCAACTGGTCATCGCGCCCGATCGCATGGAGCGAGCCGTTCCAAGCCTCACGCCGGTGACGATTGCCGCCGACTGGTTCGAGCGCGAGATCGAGGATCTCTTCTCGGTGAGCTTCGCGCAGCATCCGCGGTTAGGCGACTTCGTCTTGCACGACAGCCAATGGGCCGAGAACGCCGGCCTGATGCGTCCAGGCGTGCACACGAGCGGGGATCTCAGCGAGCAGCAGCGCGAATGGCGCCCTAAGCGCGTCCTTGAAGAAGAAGGCGCATTCGTCATGCCGATCGGTCCGATTTTTTCGGGCGATGCCGAATCGGCGCTCTTTCTGCTCGAAACCGTCGGCGAAGACGTCGTTCGTGCCGTTCCTCGCCTGTTCTACAAGTACCGAGCGATCGAAAAGATTGCCGAAGGCCGCACCGCGGCTGACGTGCTCCTGCTTGCGGAACGCTGCGCCGGCACGAGTGCGATCGGTAACGGGCTTGCGTACTGCCGCGCGGTCGAACGCGCATCGGGCGTCGAACCGCCGGCGCGGGCTCACGTCGTGCGCGGCTTTGTCGCCGAGCTCGAGCGCCTTCGCCACCACATGACCTCCGTTCGTGAAATCTGCGCCTCTACGTCACTGACGGTTGCTGCAAGCCAAGCGCTTTGGCTCGAAGAACAGCTCTTGAGGATCTCCGGAGAAACGTGCGGCCACCGGTACCTGTTTGGCGTACTTGCGATCGGAGGATTACAGCATGACGTCGACGATGGCGCGTTACGCGCTTGCGTAGCCGGCGCGGCGGCGCTGAGTCCGAAGATCGACCAACTGCGCACGGCGCTCGAAAACTCGAGCAGCTTCCTGGACCGGATCGAACGAGTAGGCGTCGTCGGTCGCGAGGCGGCGCGGACCTTCGAGCTGGTCGGTCCCTTTGCGCGGGCCGCGGGAGTCGCCGCCGACATGCGCGTGATTCAGCCCTACGATCCTTATCCGTGCGTTCATTTCGACGTCCCGACTGAAAGCGAGGGCGACGGCTATGCGCGCCTACGCGTCCTGTTCGCGGAGATGAGAGCGTCACTTGGGATCATGTCTGAACTCTGCGCGGAGCTTGCGCCGGGTGCGACCCGCGCGCCCGCTGCTATTCGCGCCGGCAGCGCGTTGGGCTGGTCGGAAGCGCCACGCGGTGCATCGGTCCAATGGGTTGAGCTCGATGACGAGGGCGTCGTACGGCGCTATCGTCTTACGCCGCCCTCGTTTCGTAACTGGCATGGCTTTCACGTTGCCACGGAGGGCTTCGCTTTTCAGGATTTCCCAATCGTTCTGGCGACGCTCGATCTCTCCGTTGCGGAGAACGATCGATGAGCTGGTTCATTCGCGGCCTGCGCGCCGGCGTTCTCACGGAGAATTTGCCTGAAGGCCAGAACCTGCCGGCATCTTTGACTCCCGGCCTGCCCCGGCGCACGGACTTTGCAACCGAGCAAGAAGCTTTAGAAATCACCTCGCTCTGCCCGACCGGTGCGCTGCGTGCAGAGGAGCGCGCCGTTCACGTAACTTCAGAGCGCTGCGTCGAATGTATGCGCTGCAAACCGGAGCAGGACTGGCGCCGTGATGCCGACTGGGCTCGCTTTGCGGACGGCGGGCCGCTCGAGGGAGCGTTTACGCGTTCGATTCACGTGCGGATCGTGGATGCAGGTGACTGCGGCTCGTGTTTGAGCGAGCTTGCGCAGCTCAACGGTCCTTCGTACAATCTACACCGTTTCGGCATCTTCATTACGCCGACGCCGCGACAGGCGGACGTTCTGCTCGTGGTCGGACCGGTGACACGGCAAATGCTCGATCCGCTCAAGCTCGCCTATGAGGCTATGCCGGCGCCGAAGCGTGTGCTCGCCGTCGGTGCGTGCGCCGCAAGCGGCGGCGTGTTCGGGCCCTCGGTCATGTGCGCCGCGGGAGCGGCGGACGCAGTGCCCGTCGACTTGGTGCTGCCCGGGTGTCCGCCGCCGCCGCTTGCGATCGTCCACGCGCTGCGCGCGCTCTGCGGACAGGAGCGGCCCGCATGAGTCAGTGGCCGCTGCTCCTCACCGGCATTGCGATCGGAGTCGCGCTCGTGGGTGCGCTGGGCGGCGTCGTTTCCGAACGTCGCGCCGCGGTGGTTCTTACAACGGCTGGCTGCCTGGCAGCGGCGCTTGCATTCATCGCCGGGGTCGGGATGATTTTTGGCGCCGGTAGCGGCGACCGTTTCCTGTGGTCGTTCCCAGTTTTCGGATCGATCGCTATCGGTACGACGCCCCTGGGCGGGATTTTCGCCTGCATATCGGCCCTCGTTTACGTGCCGACGTCGCTCTATTCGCTGCGTTATCTCGAGCGGTACCGGCCCGAATACTCGGCACGTGCGTTCGCATGCTGGTACTGCGTGCTACTAGCGGCAATCATCGCCCTTTTCGTCTGCCGCGACGTGATCTCGTTCTTCGTGATATGGGAGATCGTCGCCATCGCGAGTGCTGCGTTGGTTGCGTACGAATGGCGTCGCGAACGCAACGTGCGAGCGGCGTTCATCATGCTGGCAATGAGCGAGGCCGGAACGATCGCCGCGGTCGTTGCGATGCTCCTTGCGCGCGCCGGCTCCGGTTCGCTGCATTTTGGCGCGCCGGCGGCTGCCATTTCGCAGGCTGCGGCCTGGGCGATTTTCATCCTGTCATTTTTCGGCTTCGGAGTGAAAGCCGGCTTGCTCCCGGTCAACTCGTGGCTGCCTCGCGCACATCCGGTTGCCCCCGGCAACGTCTCGGCGCTGCTGTCGGGGGTCATCCTCAACCTCGGCGTCTACGGCATCGTGCTCGTCAACTCGGAGCTCGTACCCGTGCGGTATGCGGGAGAGGGGGTCGTCGTACTGGTGATCGGTGCCGCATCGGCGCTAATCGGCATACTCTATGCGACGATCGAAGATGATCTCAAGACAATGCTCGCGTACAGCTCGGTGGAGAACCTTGGCATTGCGGTAACCGCGTTGGGGGTCGCCTTCGTCTTTACGGCAGAGCACCAGACCCTGTTCGCGGCGCTAGGCTTTGCGGCCGCCGTTTACCACGTCCTGAACCACTCGGCATATAAGGCGCTGCTCTTCTTGGGGGCCGCCACGCTCGACGCAAAGCTCGGCGGCCGCTCGATGAATCGGCTGGGAGGTTTAATCCGAGTCTTGCCGGTTACCGCAGCGCTCTTTTTCGTCGGGGTGTTAGGGATCGCGGCGATTCCGCCGCTCAACGGTTTCGTGAGCGAGTGGCTGACGTTTCAAGCGTTGCTGCGCGCCGTCGAGCTCTCGCCGCTCGGCTTGCGCGTCGTCTTCGCGCTCTGCGGTGCGACGCTCGCGCTTACCGCCGCGCTGGCGGTCACGTGTTTCGTGAAGGCCTTCGGCATGACGTTCCTGGGGCGGCCTCGCACGCCGCTGCCGGCCGTTGACGAGGCGGCTCGCGCCATGAAGTTTGGAATGGCTCTGCTAGCGCTGGAATGCATCTTGCTTGGCGTTCTGCCAACTTATGTATTGCCGGCCATCAGTCATGGCGCCGCCGATCTGCTCGGCCCGGATACGATTACCGCGGCACTCGTCCCACCGTTCTTCAAGCCCACGGCCGCGCCCAATCCACTGCCGTCCGACTTCGTCGCGACGTTCCACGCCCTCGGCGCCCAAATCGGCAGGGGCGCGCCGGGGCGCGGGTGGGTCGTCATGCTGCGCGGCGGCTCGGCGAATCCCGTCGTCTTCGCCATGTCGACGACGTACTTGCTCTTTATTATCGCGTTGTTGCTCGCGATCGCTTACGCGGTCGTGCGCCTCGCTTCGCGGACGCGGCGGACATCGCGATCTCCGGCTTGGAGCGGCGGTTTAAGCCCGGTTCTGCCGGAGATGACCTACACGGCGACGGGATTTTCGAATCCGGTACGCGTCATCTTCGATGCCGTTTTCAACCCGACAGAAGTCGAGAACGAGCGCGACACGATCTACCAGCATTTTCGGTCGGCAATCCGACGTAAGCGCGAGGACGTCTTTTGGTCCGACCGCATCCTCTCGGTTCCAATCGAACGCGCGACTTTGCGAATGGCCGCCCTCCTAGCCCGTATGCACCATGGCAGGTTGCCGGCTTACGTCGGTTACGCTTTGGGCACGCTCCTACTCGTTCTCGCAATCGTCACGTTCGCATAACCGCTCCGGGCGCTGCAATCGCTGGGCTACGCCTGTGCCAGTCGAGGCTCAGCGCTGTTCCCGGCCGCCGTCGCCGCGCGCACATGAGCAAAAGCGAGCGCGTGGCCAATCAGATAGCTGGGCACGAGCACCGTCGGAATGAGAGCCCACGGCAGGGTCGCCATCGCGGTCGAGCCGATTCCCGC
>JASHPI010000158.1 GCA_030038215.1 Vulcanimicrobiota bacterium
ATGACGGTCGATCACGTCGTGCCGCGCAGCCGCGGCGGCGAGTCGACGTGGGAGAACCTCGTTTGTGCCTGCATGCGCTGCAACAACCGCAAGAACAACCGCCTCCCGCAAGAGGCCAACATGTCGCTGCAGCGCAAGCCGCGTCAGCCCAAGTACATTCCGTGGATCCAGATCAAACGGAACACGCTGCCCGACGAATGGGGCAAGTTCTTGTTCCTCTACAACGTCTCAATTGACGAGCGGGTAGAAGCTTAGCGCACCTATCGTCCCGCGCGTGGGCGGGACCAATCATGCGCAAAGATGAAGCTGCGCCTGATGGCGCATCTTTGGTTGCCGTTTACGCAGATGCAGGGCTTCGACGCCGGAGCGCGGACGTTCGTGCGCGGCCAGGGAACGACACTGTTCGATGCGCGCGGGAGGCGGCTGTACGACGCGGTCAGCTCGATCTGGACGACCATTCACGGGCATTGCCATCCGCGCATCGTCGAAGCCATCGCGCATCAGGCGACAAAACTCGATCACGCCACGTTGCTCGGCGCGACCAATCCGGTTGCGGAAGAACTGGCCGAACGGCTCTGTTCGCTTGCGCGGATGGATCGAGCGTTTTTTGCCAGCGACGGGGCGAGCGCGATCGAAGCGGCGGTTAAAATGGCGGTGCAGTATTGGCAGAGTGCCGGAGAACCGCAGCGCACGCGTTTCGTGCATTTGACCGGCGCCTATCATGGCGACACCGCCGGAGCGATGAGCCTCTCCGACATCGCGCTCTTCAAAGCGCGCTTCGGGAGCGTGACGTTCGAGACGCGAATCTACGGTGGCGACGGTGCCTTCGAAGAGGACGTCGCGGCGGTGATCGTGGAGCCGCTCGTGCAGGCGGCCGCGGGCATGCGTCTGGTCCCGCCCGCGACGTACGAGGGCCTGCGCGATATCGAGCCGCTGGTCATCTTCGATGAGATCGCAACCGGATTCGGGCGCACCGGTACGATGTTCGCCTTCGAGCAAACCGGCGTCACGCCGGATCTGCTCTGCCTCGGGAAGGGCATCACCGGCGGCGCGCTCGCGCTCTCCGCAACGTTGGTGCGCGCGCCGGTATACGATGCATTTCTCGGCGAGCCCCGCGAGCTCGTGCAGTTCTTTCACGGCCATTCGTACGCGGGCAATCCGATCGCCTGCGCGGCGGCGCTGGAGTCGCTCGAGCTCTTCGGTGAAGAACGAACGCTGGAGCGCGCGGCCGCAATCGCTCGTCGAGCCGGCACCCGCCTCGCGGCGCTGCACACACATCCGCTCGTTCGCGAGGGTCGTCAAGCCGGGACGATGATCGGCGTCGAAGTGCGCGGCGACGGCCGCCGCATCGCTAACGACCTCTACGGTCGCGGCCACTTCACGCGCCCGATCGGCGACGTCGTGCAGTTCGTGCCGCCGCTCTCTTCGACCGAAGAAGAAGTAAACGCGTTCTTCGACGCTCTCGAGGGCGTTCTCGCGGTGTCATCCTGAGCTTGTCGAAGGACGAACGGTGACCTATCTCGGTCGCATTGAAGCTGCGCTTGACGAGATTCGAGGCGAGTCTCGGTATCGAGAGCTTCCGACGCGTCAGATCTCGGGGTTCATCGACTTCTCGTCGAACGACTACCTCGGTCTTGCGACCGATCCGCAGGTCGTCGAAGCTTTCAAACATGCGACGCGCGTCGGCTCGGGCGGCGCGCGTTTGCTGGGCGGTCGTCACCGCGAGCATTTCCTGCTCGAGGAAGAGTTGGCGGCCTGGCTCGGCCGTGAGCGCGCGCTGCTCTTCTCCTCCGGTTATCACGCTGCCCTCGGCGCGATTCCGGTGCTGGCCGAATTCACGGGGAGAATTCTCTCCGATGAGCTCAATCACGCCTCGCTGATCGACGGCATTCGTCTGGCGCGGCGAACCCACGCAATCTATCGGCACGGGAGGCGTGCGCCCAGGCACGATGAAGCGTCGCTGATCGTCAGCGAGTCGATCTTCAGCATGGAAGGTGATGCAATCGACTTGGGCGCGATGCTCGCCCAGCTTCGCGACGACGATATTCTGCTCGTGGACGAAGCGCATGCGCTCGGTGTCGTCGGGCTTGAGGGAGCGGGACTCGCACGCCGGCTGGACGATCCGCGGGTCGTCGTTCTGGGAACGCTCTCCAAGGCGCTGGGCGCGCATGGCGGTTTCATCGCCGGTCCCGCTCCGCTCATCGACCTGCTTGTCAATCGCGCGCGCACGTTTATTTTCGATACGGCGCTACCGCCGTCGCTCGCCCTCGCGGCGCGGATCGCGCTGATGCTCGCGCGAAGCGCCGATGACCGCCGAGCGCGCCTGCACGCCAACGCGGCTCGCCTGCGTGCGGGGCTTGCGCTATCCCCCGGCGCGAGTGCGATCGTGCCGGTGGTAGTGGGCAGCGAGGAGCGCGCGCTGGGCATCGCCCAGCAGTTGTCCGAACGGCGGATCCTTGCGCCGGCGATTCGTCCGCCCACGGTGCCGCCGGGCGCATCGCGCCTGCGCTTCTCGGTCCGCGCCGATCACCAAGCCGAGCAGATAGACTTTCTGATCGACGAGCTACGGCAATGCATCGCTACTTTGTGACCGGCACCGACACCGACGTCGGTAAGACGCGCGTCACCGCCGCGTTGGCCCTCGCCTTGAGCCGCGCGGGGAGGACGCCGACGGTCGTAAAGCTCGTGCAGACCGGGCTCGCGGCCGGCGTCGCCGGCGACGCGGCGCGCGCGGGAGAGCTCGCCGGCGTCCCTTACGTCGAGTTGGCGCGTTTCGAGAAGCCGGCGGATCCTTGGTCGGCGGCGCGTGCACAAGGCGCGCCACTTTTGGCCGCGGAGGCGCTGGCCGGTGCGCTCGAGTCCATCAAAGGTCCGCTCGTCGTCGAAGGCGCCGGCGGCCTCATGGTGCCGCTCAACCCAGCCGAGCACACGGGCAACGTTGCCGCGCTCGCAAAGCTCGAGGCGATCGTCGCCATCGGCTTGCGGCTTGGCTGCCTGAGTCACACGCTCCTGACGGTGCGTTTGTGCGATGAGTTGCGCATTCCGGTGGCGGGCGGCGCACTGGTCGAACGCCGGCAGTGCGATCGCGGCTACGTGGACGACGTGACGCGCGTGTTGCAGGGAAAACTCCGCCTGTTTGGCATTCTGCCGTTTGCGCCCGACGAAGCCGCGGCGGTCCGATCCGGCGCAACGCTCTTCGAGGAGTTGGTCAAGGGGTAACATGTCTGACGTTACGATCGAGCGCGCGCGCGGCGAGGTGCTCGAGCGCGGGCAGCCCGCCGAGCGCGATCTGCTCGCGGCACTGGCGGCGTTGCCGGCAGCGGCGGTGCCGGATCTGTTGAGGCTGGCGGACGACGTGCGTTCGCGCTATTGCGGAAACGCGATCGCCGTCGAAGTGCTCTACAATGCCAAGAAGGGCGGTTGCTCCGAGGATTGCAACTTCTGCTCGCAGAGCGCCCGCTATGCGACCGACGTTGACGCCGAGCCGCTTTCGCGCGTCGAGGGCTTCGTCACGGCAGCACGCGAGGCATACGCGCGCGGAGCCGGGGAGTTCTGCATTGTCGTCGCCGTGCGCGGACCTTCCGAGAGGCTGCTGGAACGCGTCTGCCGAGCCGCTGCGCTTATCAAAGCCGAGCTGCCGCTGACGGTCGCGGTCTCGCTCGGCATCTTGGCCGACCGGCATGTCGAGAAGCTGGCGCGGGCCGGAGTCGACAAGGTCAATCATAACCTTGAGACCTCGCGCCGCTACTTTCCGTCGATCTGTACGACCCACACCTACGACGAGCGCTGGGAGACGTGCCTGCGCATCAAGCGCTGCGGGCTAGAGCTGTGCTGCGGCGGCATCATCGGCATGGGCGAAACGCTCGACGATCGCCTCGACTTTCTGGTCGCCCTGCAAGAGCTGCGGCCCGAGGAGGTGCCGATCAACTTTCTCAATCCCCGGCCCGGCACGCCGTTTGGCGATCGCTCGCTGGTCGAGCCGATCGAAGCCTTGCGTTTCGTAGCGATGGCCCGTGTCGCCCTGCCCAGCGCTTTGGTCCGCTTTGCGGGCGGCCGCGAAATCACGCTGCAGGGTTTGCAAGATCTGGGCATGCGCAGCGGTGCAAGCGGCATTGTACTCGGCGATTATCTCACGACCGACGGCCGCGCGGATGCCGAGGATTTCGCGATGCTCGATCGTCTCGGCTTCGAAGTGCTGGCATAATTCGCACGTCGCGGGACACGACACGAGCATGGACCAGAACAAAGCGCCCTACTTCCAAGCGCTGCTCGACTACGTCGACGCGGGCGTGCTGCCGTTTCACACGCCGGGCCACATTCAGGGCAACGGCATGGATCTCGCCTTTCGCGAGTTCGTCGGCGACAACATCTGCGCGATCGACCTGACGCCGATGCCCGGCATCGACGATCTGCTTCAGCCGACCGAGTCGATCAAAGAGGCGCAGGCGTTGGCCGCGGAGGCCTGGGGCGCGGACCACACGTTCTTCTTGATCAACGGATCGACGAGCGGCAACCAGTGCATGATGATGACCGCGGTAAATCCGGGCGACAAGATCGCCGTGCCGCGTAACTCGCACAAGTCCATGCTGGGCGGCCTGGTCATGAGCGGCGCGACTCCGATCTACATGCGCCCCGAAGTCGACGAAGAGCTGCACATGGATTTGTGCGTGACGCCCGAAACGGTCGCGCGCACGATCGACCAGCACCCGGACCTAGCAGCCGTCTATCTGGTCTCGCCGACGTACTACGGAGTTGCCGCAGATCTGGCGTCGATCGAACGGATCGTGCACGCGGCCGGCAAACTCTTGCTGGTCGACGAGGCGTGGGGCCCGCACTTTCAATTCCATCCGGCGCTGCCCCTGTCGGCGACGCAAGCGGGCGCCGATTTGTGCATCAACTCGACCCACAAGATGCTTTCGGCCTTCTCACAGTGCGCGATGCTGCATGCGAAGGGCGAACGCGTGCGTCTCGACCGGCTCATGTCGGTGCTGAAGATGTTCCTGTCCACGTCACCAAACTTACCGATGGTGGCGTCGCTCGACGTTGCGCGCAAGCAGATGGCGACCGAGGGTGAGGCGTTACTTTCGCGCACGATCGAGCTCGCCCAAGATATGCGGCGCCGCCTGAACACGATCGAGGACGTTTACTGCTTCGGAGAAGAGCGACGAGGGCGCGCCGGCGTTTTTGACCTCGATCCGACCAAAATCGCGGTGACGGTCAAAGGGCTCGGCTATACCGGGTATGAGGCTTCGGAGATCCTGCGTCGCCGCTACAACATCCAGGTCGAGCTGGCAGATCTCTTCAACGTCGTCGGGCTCGTTACGATCGGCACGACGCGCGAGGCCGCCGACCGCTTCGTGGAGGCCTTTGAAGAGATGGCGCGCGACGAACGCCCGCTCGATATGTTCGCCCCCTCGGGAATTCTCGAACAGCGCTTGCGGCGCGGAACCTTCCAGCTGCCGCCAATTCCGCCGATGCGCATGCTGCCACGCGATGCGTTCTTGGCGGAGACCGAATTCGTGAAGTTTCGCGAATCGAAGGGGCGAATCTGCGCCGAAACCCTCACGCCCTATCCGCCCGGCATTCCCGTGATCTCGCCGGGCGAGGAGCTCACCCCAGAGATCATCGACTATCTGCGATTGGAGTTGAAGGCCGGCGTGCGGATCCAGGGGCCCTTCGACGACGAGCTCAGAGTCGTCCGCGTCGTCAAGGAGTAGCGAACTCCGCTGCCTCGGCAGGGGGGTATCCGGGGCCCGGATAAGGAGCGCGAGGCGAGGCGAACGGCCAACCGCCTCAGCCAAGTGAGGTCACTATTGGCGGTCAGAGCTCACTCCGTTTCACCCAGTTGGGAACTCTCCCAACTCCTCGACATCTTCCCACTCGTAATCCGACAAGCGCTCGTCCGACTCCACAACATCGAAGAGATCATCGAAGTCGTGCTCGACCTCGGGCGACCGCCCGAGGCGCGTTTCGAGCACGACTTCACGTATCTCACCGATGCACCGGTAACACACGAAGACATCGCGTACGTCTGCTCCCGCATCTCTCCATTCGGCGCCGACAATCGCGCCGGTATCGAGCAGACGCTGCATCGCATCAGCGCGATTCGCAACCGCACCGGTAAGATCGTCGGCCTTACGTGTCGCGTCGGACGCGCCGTTTACGGCACGATCGACATTTTGCTCGACGTCCTGCGCAGCGGGAAATCGATCTGTTTGCTGGGGCGTCCCGGCGTCGGAAAGACGACGATGCTGCGCGAGTGCGCGCGCGTACTCTCCGAGGAGCGTAAGCGCGTCGTGATCGTTGACACTTCGAACGAGATCGCGGGCGATAGCGACATTCCGCATCCCGGCATCGGCTTAGCGCGGCGAATGCAGGTCGCCGACCCCGCGCAGCAGCACGCGGTCATGATCGAAGCGGTCGAAAACCACATGCCCGAGGTCATCGTCATCGACGAGATCGGCACCGCGGCCGAAGCCGAGGCTGCCCGAACGATCGCCGAGCGGGGCGTGACGCTGATCGGGACCGCGCACGGGCAGACGCTGGAAAACTTGCTGATGAATCCGACGCTCTCGGATTTGGTCGGCGGCATCAGCGCGGTGACGCTTTCGGACGAAGAGGCGCGCCGGCGCGGCACTCGCAAGACGGTTCTCGAGCGAAAGGCTCCGCCGACCTTCGACGTCGTGATCGAAATTCACGATCGCGATCGGCTCGCGATCCACAAAAACGTCGCCGACGTCATCGACGCATTGCTGCGCGGCTACCAGCCGCAGCCGGAGATCCGCCAGCGCCAGCCCAGCGGCGAAGTCACGGTCGTTCAGGAAGCCGACATGGAGTCGATGCCCCGACTCGCCGAAGCCTACGAACACGAACGGGAAGCCGAGGAGCACGAGCGTCCGCTCTCGATCTTCCCCTATGGCGTCTCGCGGAACAAGATCGAGCGGGCGATCACGAACCTGCGGGTGAACGCCTCGATCGCCCGCAACTGGGACGATGCCGACGTGGTGCTGACGCTCAAGACGCTGGAGCGCAAGGAACAGCCCAAGCTCAAGCAGATCGCCTCGGACAACGTGCCGATCTATTCGATCAAGACCAACACGACGACGCAGATCCAAACCGCCTTGCGCGACGTCTTTAATCTCGGCTCGATCGATCATGAAGAGCTGGCCCTGCGTGAGACCGAGGAGGCCATCTACCAAGTGCTGTTGACGAATCAGGCGATCGAGCTCTCGCCCCAGACGTCATACATCCGCCGGATGCAGCATCAGCTGGCCGAGCGCTATCGCTTGCAATCACGCAGCACGGGCCTCGAACCCAACCGGCGCGTTCGCATCTACAAGACCGTCGACGCCGCGTCATAATCGCGCGCGGCCCATGTTCGTCGTCATCGAAGGCATCGAAGGCAGCGGAAAGAGCACGCTGCTTTCGGGTCTGGGCGAGTGGCTTCGCGGCCGCGGGCAGGAGCCGCTGCTCACCTTCGAGCCGGGCGGGACGCCGGCCGCAAGAGCGATTCGGGAGATCTTCCTGAACCGCTCGATCGCGATCGGACCGTTGACTGAAGCCTTCCTCGTCAACGCGGCGCGCGCGGAGCACGTGGCCGATGAGATCCGTCCCGCGCTCGAAGCGCGGCGGACGGTCGTCTGCGATCGTTTTACCGACTCGACCCTTGCCTATCAGGGATATGGCCGCGGCGTCGATCTCGGCGTCCTGCGAACGCTGTGCGAAACGGCGACCGGAGGGCTCGCGCCGGATCTCGTTTTCGTCGTCGACGTCCCCGTCGCGGTGGCGCTGTCGCGCGTGCGCACGCGCGCGGAAGCACCCGACCGTATCGAAGCCGAGGGCACCGATTTTCACGAGCGTGTGCGGCGAGGCTTTCTCGAGCTGGCACGCACGCCGCGCCATCGCGTGCTCGACGGCACCCTTGCGCCGGAACCCTTGCTCGAGGAGGCCATCCGAGAACTGCACGAACGCACGAGCGCGCGCGTGCGATGAAGTCACTGCATTTCGACGTCGTGGGCGCCGAAGGTCCGCGACGGTATTTCGAAGCGCTTGCGCCGGCACAGCTCGCACACGCGTACCTCTTTGGGGGGCCGCCCGGCGTCGGCAAGAAAACCTTCGCACGGCGCCTGGCACAGTCGCTGCTCTGCACTGGCCGCGGCGACGCGCCGGGCATTTTGGGCTACGACGGCACGTGCGCCTCGTGTGCGCTCTTTGCGCGCGAAGGCGCGCGCCATCCCGATTTCCTCGAGCACGACGGCATCCTGAAGATCGGCGATCGCGAGGTTGCGAGCGGCTTCGCCGACGACGAACTCTCGGCGCGAGATCTCGTTCGCCGGCTCTCAATGCAGTCGTACAGCGGCGGCATGCGCGTGCTGCTGCTGGGTGACGTCGATTTTGCGACCCAACACGCGCCTAACGCCCTCTTGAAGTTCTTGGAGGAGCCGCCGCGCGGCGTCATCATGATCTTGACGACCGCCACGCCGGGACGGCTGCTCGCGACGGTCCGCTCGCGCTTGGTCGAAATGCGCTTCCCGCTCCTCTCGCGAGCCGAGGTGCAAGAGATTCTGGGGAAGCTGCATTACGGTCGAGCCGATGCCGAGTTGGGCGCTTCGCTAGCGCGCGGCAGCGTGACGCGCGCGCTTGCCGCGCTGGAGCCCGAGGAGGAATCGCTGCGCGCGCAAGTCGTGCGCTGGTTCTTCGAGAGCCTGGAAGGCAAGTCGCCGCCCGAATCGTGGGCGACGCGCGAAACGCTCGACGAGGGCCTAGAAACCATTAAGACCTTGCTCCGCGACTGGATCGTGGCCGGCGGCAGCGACGGCATTGCGCTCGTCTCGCTCGACTACGAGGATCGCTTACGCGCGCTCAAACCGCTCGCCCCAAGCGATGCGATCGAGCTGCTCCGGACCGTCGACGAGGCGCAACGCTTGGCGCGCACCAATGTCAGTCCGGCGATGGTCGGCGAGATCGTCCGGATGGCGTTGACGCGATGAGAGTTCGCTCGGGCTGGCGTTTTGTCGCTTTCATGGTGCCGGCCACCGGCCTGGTCTTACTCTTGCAGGGGTACGCCGCACCTCCGATTGCGACGCTGCTGCACGTCGACCAAAACACGCTCAACGCGAAAGCCTTGTTGCTCGACGAGACCTGTACGTTCATCGCGGTCTTCGCTGTAACGGCGATTGCCGCTCGCCTCGAGCGGCGCAGCATACTCAGCTATGGGCTGCCCGCCAAGGAGGCATTTCGCGGAAAATTCTGGGAAGGCATCGCAGTCGGCGTCGTCTCCGCCGGCCTAGTCGGCGTCGCGATGTACGCAATGGGCGGATTTGTGATCTCGGGATTTGCGTTATCCGGGCTGGATTGGATTACGCTGCCGATCCTATGGGCGGCGGGCATGGTGCTCGTGGGTCTCGCGGAAGAGTCGTGGTTTCGGGGATATCCGCTGCAGGCGCTGGCCCGCGGCACCGGTTTCTGGCCTGCCGCCATCATTTCATCGCTGGTGTTCGGTGCACTCCACGTTACCAAGCCCGACGAGAACTTTATCGATATCTTCAACATCGTCGCGCTTGGGATGATCATGTGCTTCGCGCTGCAGCGCACCGGCAGTTTGTGGCTTCCGGTCGGATTCCACACCGCGTTCGATTTCATGCAGTTCTTCGTGATCGGCACGCGCAACGGGGGCGCACGGCCGGTAGGAACGCTGCTGCAGGCGTCGTTCCCCGGAGCGGCGTGGATCAACGGCGGCCCGCTCGGCACCGAAGCCAGCTATTTCATGTTGCCCGTGATGGTAATGGCCTTCGCCTACATTTACTATCGCTTTCCGGCGAGGGAGCCTCGTTCTTCAGCCTTTTGGAAATTGTCGTAGCCCTACGATCGAGCCGTTCGGATCTTTGAGGCTGGCGACCAGCATTCCGTAGCCGACGTTTCTAATCGCTTGCACGACCGTGCCGCCTGCGGCCTCCAGGGCCTTTACGGCTGCCTCGATGTCGCTCACCGTCCAGAATGGGAGCGCGCCCGCTTGGTGTCCCTTCGGAACGAGCCCGATCTCCATCTCGCCGTCTTTATAGCCCACGTATTGGGGCGCGTCGACGTAGGGATCGGTACCCGTGAGCTCCCGAAAGAATCGCTTGGTCGCGTCCAGATCAGGCGCCGGAAACGTGATGATAGAGACGTGCATGACCTTCCATGCTCCTTTCGTAGCGATGACGAATCGAGCCATGTGAAATGTGACAAGCCAGGTTCGCGTCACATCGAGCCCCGAATGCTCGTCAGGCTGACATGACCGATTGGCCGGTGGAGCAGTTTCAACAAAACCGATCACCGGCGCCGGAGCAAAGAGGAAAGGTCGGGCAAAAACGGTATAAGCTAGCGAAGAGCAGCTATGGAGAGCTTCGCTCGGTTTACATGCACTCTCGGCGCAGCCGCCTTATTCGCCGGCTGCGGCAGTGGAGCGCAGCCAACGATCGGTCCGTCGGCCACGAGCACTCAAACCCAAACCGGCCTCGGGCGCTTCTCGCCGGCTACGATCTCGTACAAAGTCTTGCATCGCTTTTCCATCGACGGCCGGGCCGCGCCGGCAGCGCCGGACGCCGGGCTCCTCGATGTCAACGGCACGCTTTACGGCACTACTAGCGGGACGGGCGAGGGCAGGAAGGCATGCGGGACGGTCTTCAGCCTAAGCACGACGGGCGTCAGTAAAACGCTGTATCGGTTTCACGGCTCCGACGGATGTGGCCCATCCAGCACCTTGATCGACGTAAGCGGCACCCTTTACGGGACGACGCGAAACGGCGGACAGAACGGTTACGGAGCCGTCTTCAGCTTAACGACGAGCGGCGCGGAAACCGTCATGTACAGCTTTAAAGGCGCGCCGGACGGAGCGAATCCGTCGAGCGGGCTCGTCGATCTGAACGGCACGCTCTACGGCACGACCTTCTACGGCGGCACGCTCAGCGGCAACTGCCCGGATAGCTTCGGCGACGACGGCTGTGGGACCGTTTACAGCATAACCACGAGTGGAGCGTATTCGCTTTTGTACGCGTTCAAGGGGGAACCCGATGGAATGGGGCCCGCAGCGCCACTGATCGTCGCAGGCGGAAAACTGTACGGCACGACGACCCAGGGCGGTCTGTACTCGGGAACGGTGTTCAGCATCACGACGGCGGGCGCGGAAAGCGTGCTGTACAGCTTCAAAGGGGGTACCGACGGAAGCTGGCCGTACGCGCCGGTGATTGACGTGAACGGCACGTTTTACGGCACCGCGATGGACAGTGGAAAATCCGACAGCGGCACGGTCTATAGCGTAACTGCGAGCGGTGATGAGAGCGTGATATACCGCTTTTCGGGCGGATCGGACGGTCAAAACCCGAGCGGCGGGCTGGTAGACGTTAAGGGCACCTTGTACGGCACGACGGTCAGCGGCGGCAGCGCGGGATGCACGAACGGTCCCTATAACGGTTGCGGAACCGTTTACAGCGTGACTCCGGGCGGCTCCGAGAAAGTGCTCCATCGCTTCGAAAGCGGCTCCGACGGGGCACGCCCCAATGCCGGTCTCGTCAACCTGAGCGGGACGCTTTACGGAACCACGCTCGCGGGCGGCGGCAAGGGATGCCATCGCTCCGGATGCGGAACGGTCTTCTCGATTACGCCGTAGCGCGGCAATCGCGGCTCAGACTTACCAATAACGGGTGAAGGCGACGTCGTCGTATTGTTTCGCGAACGGAAACGCCAGATAAGCGAGCACGATAGCTTTCACGCCCGCCAGCATCAGCTGGTAGCCGATCACGCCGAGCGACATCGCGAAACGGTCGACCAGCAGATTGGGCAGCTCGACCCAAAGTAAGACGAAGACGATCGCCAGAATCGCGCTCGCGAGCAGGCTTTCGCGAACCGTTCGATATGACGCGCTGATCGCCAGATTCCCCGGCATTCCGCCGATGGCGGCCGCCGGAATCGTGTAGATGAGAAGGTAGGCGACGATCAGCTGCAAACCGATCTGCAGGATCCCGCTGCCGAAAAACGACGCGATATACCCGGCCGCAAAGAGCAAAAAGTAAAAGCCGATCGTTGCGATCAGGATGCCGCCGGCTTTGCGGCGCCCCTCCTCCCACATGTCATCGAACCCTGCACGCCGGCCGCGCCAGGCATCGCTCGCCCCGATGACCGCGACGCCGAAGCAGAAGCCGTAAACCAGTTGAACGACGATCTGAAAAATGAAGTTCCCGAGGCCGCCCAGCGCATTGGTGAAGAAGGGCGATATCTGGCCGATCAGCAGATCGACGACGGCCGCCAGCAGCGGCAAGACGAAGATAGTGGGGTGCTTCAGCAACAGCGGCACCGCTTGCACGTAGATCGCCAGGTTGACGCGTTGCTGCCCCTTCAGAAGCGCGCTCCCTCTAATGCGTGACGGCACGAGCAATCTGCGTCGGCCGGAATTTTTTCCACGATTCGGCCGATAGCACTTTTTACAAGCTCGTTATTGCGATGGAAGACCTCGATGACCTCATGATGCGAGACCGGCGGCACGCCCTCCATGCCGACGTCGTAATCGGTGATCAGTGAGATGTTGACGTAGCACATCTCGAGCTCGCGCGCCAGGTAGGCCTCGGGATATTGCGTCATGTTGATGACTTCCCAACCCTGGTCTTGGAACCACTTCGATTCGGAACGCGTCGAGAAGCGCGGACCCTGAATGACGACTACGGTGCCGCGTTCGTGCGTCTCGATGCCGAGGGATTTGAGCGCGTCGATCGCGATCGGCCGGAGGGTTGGGCAGTACGGGTCGGCGAAACTGACGTGCGTCGTGATGGGACCGTCATAGAACGTGTCCTTGCGCCCGTTGGTGCGGTCGACGATTTGGTCGGCGACCACCATCGAACCGGGCGCAACGTGCATGGCGAGCGAGCCGCTCGCCGTCGGAGCGACGATCCACTTCACGCCCAGGCGTTTCATCGCGTAGAGATTGGCGCGATAGTTGATGGCCTGCGGCGGGAAGCGATGATCCTTGCCGTGACGAGGCAGAAACGCGACCCGGCGCCCCGCGATCTCGCCGATCGCCACCATGTCGCTCGGAATCCCGTAAGGCGTTTCGACCCACGCCTCGTGCGCGTTCTCCATCAGCGAATAAAAACCGGATCCGCCGAAAACACCGATCTCGGCGCGCAGTTCGTCAGCCATAAGCGCGCAGGTTCTCAGGGCAGATCAACGGTTCCCCTCGCTACAAATTCACGTAGGCCGCATTAGCCAGCGCGCCGAGGATCTGCCCGGCGATGTGCTCGGTGTCTTCGCCGTGCGGCCCCTTGAACGGACCGATGTAGAAGGCGAAAGCGAGGTGGCGGCCGCGAGCGGTCGTGAGATAGCCGGCCAATCCTTTCGTTACCAGATTTCCGCCGTTGAGCAGGTCGTCTCCGCCTCCGGTGCCGGTTTTCGCGAAGACCTTTCCGCGCGCCGGCGCAT
>JASHPI010000159.1 GCA_030038215.1 Vulcanimicrobiota bacterium
ACGCACATCGATATGCGGCACCGTTGGAACTCCGACGCCGCCGTCAGCGGCGGCGGCGTTCTCATCGATAACGGAACGCACGCCGTCGACATCCTGCGCTATTTTCTAGGCAATCTGCGCGACGTGCAGATCGTCGAGGGTCGCCGCATGCAGGGTCTGGCGGTGGAAGACACGGTTCGCCTCTTCGTGCACAACGACGAGGACGTGATGGGAGCGGCAGATCTGTCGTGGAGCATCAATAAGGAGCTGGAGACCTTCTTACGCGTCTACGGCAGCGACGGAACCATTCTTGTCGGCTGGCAGGAATCGCGCTACCGACGCCACGGCGAGCCGGAGTGGCACGTTTTCGGCAGCGGCTACGATAAGATCCAGGCCTTCCGCGATCAGCTCGAAAACTTTTGCGCGGCGATCCGAGGCAGAGAAAATCTCGTGATCACGCCGCGGGACGCCCTGGCCTCGGTCGAGGTCATCCAGGCCGCTTACGCGGCGCTGGAGTACGCTCGTTGGGAGCGTATCGGCAGCCAGATCGACGAGCTTGAGATTGCGCCCCTTCGCATCGGCCATGCGGCCGAGGCGTCGTAGAGGTGGCTATCCATCCGACCGCGATCATCGAGCCGGGGGTCATCGTCGGCCGCCATACGGCGATCTGGGACCACGTGCACGTGCGTCACTCGACGCGCATCGGCGCAGAGTGCATCATCGGCGAGAAAACCCACATCGCCTATGACGTAACGATCGGGGATCGGGTCAAGATCAATGCGTTCGTTTATATCTGCACCGGCGTCACGATCGAGCGCGGCGTCATGATCTCTGCCGGCACGGTCTTCACCAACGACCGTTTCCCGCGCGCCACGACGCCCGATTTTCGCGAGCTGCTCTCCTCCGAGCCCGACGAGAAGACGCTGACCACACTCGTGCGCGAAGGCGCGACGATCGGGGCGCAGGCGACGATTGGTCCGGGCCTGACGATCGGCCGCTTTGCGATGGTCGGGATGGGGGCGGTCGTGACGCACGACGTGCCCGATTTCGCGCTCGTCGTAGGCAACCCGGCCCGGATCGTGGGCTACGTTTGCGTCTGCGGCCGGAAACTCGCACCCGAAGGTTCGTCCGCCCGCAACGGCGGTGGTTTGCGCTGCCAGTCGTGCGATTCACGGTATCCTCTCGACGCGTCGAGCATCGTCCCGCCGGCGGTCGCTGGATGAGATTCGGAGTCGTCGGCGGCGGCCTGCTCGGGATGACGGTCGCGCGAAACCTCGCTCGCGCCGGTCACGACATAACGATCTTCGAGGGCGCGGCACATTGCGGCGGACTTGCCGCTCCCTGGGAGCTAGGCGGGGTCACATGGGATCGCCACTATCACGTGACGCTGTACAGCGATCTCGCGCTGCGCGAGCTGCTCGGCGACCTGGGTCTGGAAAGCGAGCTGCACTGGGTCAAAGCCGGGACGGGCTTCTTTGTCGATGGGACGCTGCACCCGTTCTCCAGCGCGCTCGACTTTGCGGCCTTCCCGCCGCTGGGGCCGGTGCAGAAGCTTCGCTTGGCGGCGACGATTCTGCGCGCCTCGCGCATCTCGGACTGGCGCCCGCTGGAACGTTTGACCGCAGTCGAATGGCTGACGCGCAACTGCGGCCGCAGCACGGTGGAGCGGATTTGGCTCCCCCTCTTACGCGCCAAGCTTGGGCCGTATGCGCAGCGAGCGTCGGCCGCCTTCATCTGGGCGATCATCGCGCGGATGTACGCGGCCCGTCGTACGGAGACCAAACGCGAGCTCTTCGGCTACGTAACCGGCGGCTATGACCGAACGCTGCGCCGGCTTGAAGAGGACTTAGCGGCTCTGGGCGTCAGCATGCGGACATCCTGCCCGATTCAGACGGTGGAGCCGCTCGCCGACGGTGTCGGCATCGCGACGAGATCCGAGCGATTCTATTTCGACCGGGTCGTCGTCACGCTCGCGGCCCCGCTGGCAGCACGCCTCTGTCCAGCGCTGACCTCCGTGGAGCGAGACCTTTGCGCCGGCGTAGAATACCAAGGGATCATTTGCGCTTCCGTTCTCACGCAAAAGCCGCTTACGCCCTACTACATCACGAATATCGCGGACGCGACGGTGCCGTTTACGGCCGTGATCGAGATGAGTGCGTTGGTCGATCGCGCGCAGTTCGGCGGGAAAAGCCTGCTCTATCTGCCCAAATACGTAACGCCGGAGGACCCGACTTTCGCGCGCAGCGATGAAGAGATCGAAGAAACCTTCTTATCGGCGCTCGAGCGCATGCATCCTCACTTTTCGCGCCGCGACGTCGCGGCGTTTCGAGTTTCGCGCGTACCCTTCGTGTTTCCGATCCCGACGGTCGGCTATTCGGAGCGCTTGCCGCCGATCCAAACGACGATTCCGGGACTCTTTCTGGCCAACAGCGCTCACATCGTCAATGGGACGCTCAACGTGAACGAAACCGTCAAGCTTGCAAACAGTCTCACGCCGACCTTCGTCGCGCCCACGACGCGGCCGGCCGCTCCGCTCGCGGCGGCCGCACTATGAGAGCTGCGCTCTCTCTGGACCTCGACAACAAGTGGTCGTACATGAAGACCCACGGAGACGTCGGCTGGGAGCTCTTCCCTTCGTATTTGAACGTGCTGGTGCCGCGCGTGTTAGGACTGCTGGACCAGCTGGGCTTGCAAATTACCTTCTTTATCGTCGGTCAGGATGCGGAACTTCCCGAGCACGCGGACGTGCTCTCCGAGATCGCGCGCGCCGGCCACGAGATCGGAAATCATTCGCATTACCACGAACCATGGATGCATCGCCGCGACGAACGCGCGATTGACGACGAGCTGGCCCGCGCCGAGGAGTGCATCGAGCGAGCAACGGGGAAACGGCCGCGAGGTTTTCGGGGCCCCGGATTTACGCGCTCCGAGACGATTCTTCGGACGCTGGTTCGCCGCGGCTACCTGTACGACGCGTCATCGCTGCCGACGTTCATTGGTCCGCTCGCTCGCGCCTATTACTTTCGCAGCGTACGCCTCGGTGCGCGCGACGTCGAAGATCGCGACGACCTATTCGGCCGCTTCAGCGACGGCTTTCGGCCCAATCGGCAGCACCGGATCGAGCTGCACGAGGGTTCGATCGCGGAAATCCCGGTTACGACGTTTCCCGTGCTGCGTTTGCCGATTCACATCAGCTACGTCCTCTACCTCGCGGCCATCTCGCCCAAGCTCGCGTTAGGATACTTTCGCAGCGCGCTGCTGTGGTGCAAACTGACGCGAACCGAGCCTTCCATCCTGCTCCATCCATTGGACTTTCTCGACGCGCGCGAGTCTCCCGAGTTGGCGTTCTTCCCGGCGATGAACCTCGATGGCCAAATCAAGCGGCGAGTCGTGACCGACTCTCTGGAAGCCTTGGCCGCGCAGTTCGACGTGCGCCCCTTGCACGAGGTCGTCGACCGCCCGAGCACCACCAGCCCCGCAGGGGTGACCTGCCGGCCAGTTGCGCCATGAAGTAACCATGCGCTAGAATAGGGTGCCTAGCCCGGGTTTATCCGACCCCGGGTCTTGTCGTGGGCGAGAGGACGGACTGATGGAGGACGTGAGGGCGACGGGCGTCGTCCCGATTTCCTCGGCTGGATTGAAGATGGCTGCCGGCGCGACTAAGAGCCGGATCGAGTCGGTCATTCGCCGGCTGCTCAAGCCCGCGAGAGCGACCGACTGGGCGATGGGAATTTTCGACTCGGATTTCGACCTCATCGAGTTTGACGTGTCGCGCTCCAGCGTCGATCGAAAACGCGCGCTGGAGATGCTCTACACGCTGCCGCTACCCGAATCGCGCGGATGCGTGACCTTTTCCGGCGCGGCGCCACGCACCGAGGACGGTTCGACCGGCCTGGGAGCGGCGGCAGCGATCGGTGCCGAGCGATCGGCTGCCTTAGTGCTGATGCGCGGGCAGGCGAGCAACCCGGCCTGGCTGCAGCTCGCCGACGCGGTCGAGAAATCGGTTGGCCGAATCGCCGATCTGCTCGCCGCCGACTCCCTGATGGGCGCGGAGGAGCGGCGCGCGCCGCTTGCGTCGCCGACCGGCCACTTCGGGTTCTTTCTCCTCAGCCAGGATCTGGAAGTCGAGTTCGAGTGGCATTCGACCGACGCGACACATGCAAGCCTCGTGGACCTGGTGGCCGCGCGAAAGAGCAGGTTGCCGTTATTCCTCCAGCGCGCCGTTCGGCGTCTCACCCTCTCGTGGAACTTTTCGCGAATCGGGACGTGCCTCGCGGGGATTGCCTACCCGATTCCGGGGATCGCACTGCGCGTTGTACCGATGCGCGGCGCCGGCGTACTGATCGGAGTCTTTCTCGAAGAGCACGCGCTCGGGCATCCACTGGAACACGCCGCAGCGCTCTACCGCATCTCGCCCCGCGAACGCGAGGTGCTTCACGCATTACTCGACGGCCACTCCGTTGCAGACATTGCAACGGCGTTAAACTTGGCCGAATCGACCGTTAACGATCACATTGCGCGGATGATCGTCAAAACCAACGCCAGCAACCGGATCGAGATGGCGGCGACGCTCTTGGGTTGGCCGGCGGTTCGCTCCGGGCTCGCGCGCCGGGACGGCGCGGCGCGGTTCTCGACCGACGTTAAAGCGCCGGCCTTCGCGGGCGACGGCCAGTCGCGACGGGTCCGAAGCCCGTGGCGGCACAACGTCAGCTAGGACTTTTCCCGCTCGAACGCCCTTCGTTCAACTGACGAATTCTTACTACGGTCTAGGGCTCCTAGACCGTTTATCACGCTGAAACACTCCAAAGCCCCGGGACGCCTGGACCGAAAGACCCAGAGAAAAACCGGGTTGCGAGGCGAGTCGCCTTAATGACAGACTATGAACGAAGCACCGATAAAGACTCGGGCAAGATTTTACGTCTGCACTCGCTTTCAGAAGCGACTGCCTCTAATGGAGTTCTTAGTTAGCATGACTGGTAACCCTGGACCCTTGCGCGTTCTGATCATCGAGAAGCAAATGCTCTTCGCAAAGGCGGTGGCACAGGTTCTTTCGGCGGATCCGGACGTCAAAGTCGTTGGGATCGCGGCTGGACGCGACTCGGCCGCCCAGACCAAAGACGTCGACATCGTGGTGATTGACATTGATACCGAGGAGATCGACGATGTCGTCGAACACTTCAAAAACCGCTCGCCGGGCGTCAAAATATGCGCGCTGTCGGCGCATACGCAGGGCGAGCTGATGCAGCATTGCCTGTGTGCCGGCGCCGACGCGTACATCGTGAAGGACGCGTCCTTGCAGGAACTTCAGGCGGCGATCAAATCGCTAGGCGAAGGGTCCAGCTACGTGGATCCTCGCGTCGCAGCCTCGTTGCTGCGTCGCCGCGGGCCGTCGAGCAGGTCGACCAACGAACTCTCGCCGCGGGAGCGCGAGATCATACGCCTCATCGCGCAAGGCCTTTCGAACCGCGACATCGGGCGCCGGCTGGTGCTCTCGGAGAAGACGATCAAGAATCACGTCAGTCACATCTTTGCAAAGATTCATTGCACGGCCCGTTCGCAAGCAGCCGTTCACGCGATCCGGATAGGACTGGCCTAACGCTCCTGCGCGCGAGGCCGAGCGCGCACGTAACCAGCGCGAGCAAACCAAGCCATGCGGGGAGCTGCGCGGCAAAAGTCGGCCGCATGAGTGCCGGGGTCGCTCGGAGATAGCGGCCCCACGCAATCGGCGAGAGCTCATCGGGCATAGCGGTAAAGCCGTGCGTGATCATTTGGCCGGCGCGCAGCGGCGGAGCAAAATGGTCCATGACGAGCAGACAGAGAATCGCACCCACCGCAACGGCGGATGCCCAAGCGGCACGGCGGGGTCGAGAGCCCGGCAGAACGGCATAGAGCCCACCCGCGGTGCCGGCGAAATTGAGAAGGATCGTCGCACGCCCCGCGTGCTGCGTCCAAACGCCGATTAACAGGGCCAGCGCGATCGCGCCGGCCGCGCGCAGAGCGGCTGAGTCCACGCGGGCCGCGACCGCGAAGGCGGCGGGCAACGCGATCAGCATCTGAATGTCATGCAAATAGATCCCGAGCAAGAGCACGCAGGCGGGTGGAAGGAGCGCTAGGAACTCCGGCTCGCGCCGTTTCACCGCCAGCGTCCCCGCAACCCCGATGCCGAACAGCGCGGTGCACGCGAACCAGATTTTGCCGAGCAATAGCGAGATGCCGGGGGCGAGGCCTGCTGCAAAGAGCACGCGGCTCAAACTGTATTGATCCGACGCCACCAGCTCGGCGTTGGCGAGAAGCGGGAGCACTTGCGCGAAATACTCCTTGTTTTGCTCGATTCCGAGTGCGGCCACACCGGCCAACGCGAGCGCCAACGCCGAGGTCACGATAGCGGTGCGCGCGCGGGCGGTAAAGAGAAACACGGCCAGAGCCGCCGGCAACCCGACGTTGGGCTGCACCAGCGCGAGGGTCACGGCGATGCCGGCGGCGTTCGGCCGCTTCGTCTTTAGAAAGTAAGCGGCAGAGCAAATCGCCAGCGTTGCCAAGGGCGGGATCTCGCCGTACGCGACGTTCAAAAGGGTCAGAGGCGCCAGTGCCAGGAGCAGCGCGCTCGGCGATGCGGCCAAGATCGCAGCCAAGCATTGCGCGCTCAACACTGCCGCCAGCGCAAGCGCGATGACGAAAAGCCGCGCGGCGGCCTTGGGTGGGAGTGCGGAGAGCGCAGCAAATGGGATGAGAGCGTAGCTGGGCAACGGTGCGGGCTCGACGTACCCCGAAGGCAACGACGAAGGCGCGAGTCGGCGTTCGCAGGACCGTAACGGCTCGACTCGATAGGGATCCCGGCGCTCTCTCACCGCAGCGCCGGCACAATAAAACGC
>JASHPI010000160.1 GCA_030038215.1 Vulcanimicrobiota bacterium
CGACGCCGAGCCCCTCGCCCTCGCCCATCTAGAAGGCGTTCGCGTATGCGGTATCTCGAGTACGTGCGTGAAGCGCTCGACGCGCTGATGCGCAACAAGACGCGTTCCTTTCTGACGTTGCTGGGGATGGTGATCGGCGTGGCCGCGGTCGACGCGGTCTACGGCCTCAGCGTCGGCGCGGCCAAGGCAATTAACGCCTCCTTCCTCAGCGGCTCCGACCCGTCGCTGGTCGTGTACGTCGATCCCAAGCAAGCGGATCCGGACGCCGCGCGCCTAAGCTATCGCGACGCGGATCTGGTGGCCGCGAACTCAGGCGACGCGATCGTGCGCGTCGTCCCGTTCTACAGCTATTTTCTTGCCAGCCAAAGCAGCCGCTACGTGAACGCACGCAACGGCAACAAGAAGGTAGCCGCGTTGGCGTTCTCCTGGCAGGCCGACGATCCGGGCCTCGAGCTCCTGGCCGGAAGCGGCTTCAGCGCTGACGAGGTCGCATCGGGCGCGCACGTCGCGCTGATCTCGCAGGATCTCGCGATCCATCTCTATGGGAGCGAGCAGCGCGCGATCGGACGGACGCTGACCGTGAACGGATCCCGCTTCGAGATCGCGGGCGTGCCCGACCCGAACGACGGCACCGGCGGCAAAGGCTACTTCGGTGGTTCGTACTACTTCATTCTGCCTTACACGACGTTTCATGCATTCGCGCCCGGATCGATCGACGGACTGTTGATTTGGACGCAGTCGGCACAAACCGAGGACGCGGCCCGCGTTGCGACGCTCGCAACCCTGACGCACGCCCACGGCGCCTACGCCAAGTATCGCATCGACAGCATCCGCGAACAACTGCTGCAGCAGCAAAAGATCATCAACGTGATCGCCGTCAGCCTAACCGCAATCGGCGCGATTTCGCTGCTCGTCGCCGGCATCGGCATCATGAACATCATGCTCGTCGCGGTGACCGAACGAACGCGCGAGATCGGGATTCGCAAATCGATCGGCGCGCGGCGCGGGGAGATCGTGGCGCAGTTTCTCACCGAGGCCGGCTTCCTGTCGCTGATAGGGGGAGCCGCCGGACTACTGCTCGGCATCGGCGCCATCGCGCTGGCCCAGGACGCGCTCGAGCGCACGTTGGGCCCGATCGCGATACCGTGGTCCACGGTCGTTATCTACGCCTTCCTCTTCTCGCTCGGCGTCGGGCTGACGTTCGGCGTCTATCCGGCGGCGCGCGCCAGCCGGCTCGATCCGGTGGAGGCTTTGCGGGCGTGACGTACCTGCTCGAAGCGCTGGCGACGCTTTCGGCCAACCGGTTGCGAACCGCGTTATCGCTGGCGGGTCTCGTCGTCGGCGTCGGTGCGGTCATCGCCATTCAGATCCTCGGCCACGCGATGACCGGCGCGACGACCGGCATCTTTCAAGGCTTCAGCAACTACACGTTCCTGGTTTATCCCAACAACCAAAACGGCTTCAGCGAACAGCAGGCCGTGAGTTTCGCCGAGGTCGATCAACTGCAATCGATTCCGAACGTTCGGCTGGCGATTCCCTACTGGCAGCTGACCCTGCTCGCGCGCGTGGGTCACAACACCGCGCAGCTGGTCGTCGGCCCGACCGGGGCGCAATCCGAGTTCTTTTCGCAGCCGGTCGCGCAGGGGCGGCTGATCTCGCAGGCAGAGGTCGACGATGCGGCGCGCGTTTGCATCTTATCGGCGAACGCCGCACAGCAGCTCGCGCCCGACGGCAGCTCGCTGGTCGGCACGACCGTGCGCGCCGGCTCGGTGGAGTGCCAAGCCGTGGGCGTCCTGGCGAAGCCGCCCAGTGGCGCGCAAAACTATAACTTCGGCTCCGATATCTACCTGCCGCACACGACCTTCGAGCGTCACTTTCTTCCCGAGCGCAAGAGCTATGAGGTCTTGGTCTTGATCGGCGATATCGGCCAGATCGCTGCCACCGAAGACGCCGTCAAGAGCGCGCTTCGGCAACTCAAGAACGGAAAGTTCTCGTACCAGACCTTCGACAATTTCTTCCTCGCCAAGCTGGCCGCGCGGCTGTTCGATGCGCTGACACTGATCGTCGGCGTGATCGCGGCGATCTCGCTGGTCGTCTCGGGCATCGGGATCATGAACATCCTACTGGTCTCGGTCACCGAGCGGACGCGGGAGATCGGCATCCGTAAAGCGATCGGCGCCCGGCGCGCTCAAGTGATGGCGCAATTCTTCTTTGAAGCTGCGATTTTGACGTTCACCGGATGCGCTCTCGGAACGCTGGCCGGGATCGCGATAGGCTGGTGGATCAACACGCAGTACATCGTTAAGATCTCGGGCGTGATCGTGCCGGTGCCGTGGCTCTCCTCGGTGCTGCTGGCGTCGCTCTTCGCGGCCGCGATCACGCTCGCGTTCGGGACCTATCCCGCCTATCGCGCGGCCGGGCTCGATCCGATTGAGGCGCTTCGCTATGAGTGAGCGCGCAATCGAGCTGCGCGAGATCACCAAAACCTACGTGAACGGACCGCTGCGGGTGCCGGCACTGCACGGCATCAGCTTCGTCATCGAGCGGGGCGAATACGTGGCGATCATGGGGCCCTCGGGCTCGGGCAAGTCGACGCTGATGAATCTGATCGGCTGTCTCGACTCGCCGACTAGCGGCACCTACGTGCTCGACGGCGTCGAGGTCTCCGAACTCGACGACAACGCCTTGGCTGAAGTCCGCCTGCGAAGAATGGGCTTCGTATTCCAGGGCTTCAACTTGTTGGCGCGCGCGGACGCCCTGCGCAACGTGGCGCTGCCGCTCTTCTATGCCGGCGTGCCGGCCAAGCAGCGACAGGCGCTCGCTCAGCGAGCGCTCGAGCAGGTCGGCTTGGGCGACCGCAGCCGCCACCAGCCGAGCCAACTCTCCGGGGGCGAGCAACAGCGGGTCGCCATCGCCAGGGCCCTGATCAACGACCCGGCCGTCCTGCTGGCCGACGAGCCGACCGGCAACCTCGACTCCAAGACGGGTGAGGAAATTATGGGCCTCTTCAGCAAACTCCATGAGAGCGGGCGCACGATTATTGTCGTGACCCACGACGAGCAGATCGCCCGCAAGGCCCGTCGCGTGATTCGCCTGCGGGACGGTTTGGTCGTGAGCGACACTATTTGCGACTTTTTTGCGTTACCAGGGTAGATGAGTCCAACTAAGCTTTTTATGGAAATTAAGGAATGGTAAAGAATCGGTTACTACCCACCGTTATCGTCGGGCTGGTGGGCGCCGTTATCGGCAGTTTCGTCATGATGCTCTACGCGAGTTCCCACTTCGGCGGCGCGATGGGGCCCGATCGCACGCCACCGGCCATGGCGGCCGTGCCGTTGAGTGGAGTAAGCGATCAAGATCGCATCGTCAGCGCGGTTAAGCGCACGAAGTCTTCGGTCGTCGCCATCACCGAAGAAGTGAACGGGCAAGAGGTCATTCCGGCCGATCCGTTCTTCCAGCAGTTCTTCGGCGGCCAAGGCAACGGCCCGGGCATCGTGCAGCCGTATAAAGGTGAAGCTTCCGGATCCGGCTTCGTGATCGATTCGCGGGGCGACATCGTTACCAACGCGCACGTCGTGAACCCACCCTCGGGCGGAAAGATCACCAAGCTGACCGCCGTCTTCGCCAACGGCGATCACGTGCCGGCGCACGTCGTCGCGTATAACGTCGCGGCCGACGTCGCCCTTATCAAGGTCGACGACTACGCGAAGTTGCCCCCACCGCTTGACCTCGCCGACTCCACTCAGCTCGAGCAGGGACAGTGGGCAATCGCGATCGGCGAGCCGTTGCAGCTCGAGCAGACGGTGACCGTCGGCGTGGTTTCCGCCTTGAATCGCTCCGAGCCGATTCCGACCGACAACGGCGGCGAGATCGACTTCAAAGGCTTGCTTCAGACGTCCGCTCCGATCAATCCCGGCAACTCCGGCGGCCCGCTGATCGATATCGACGGGCGGGTGATCGGGATGAATCAATCCACGGTTAAATCCGCCTACGCGCAAGGCATCGGCTTCGCAATCCCGTCCAACACGGTACGCTTCGTCGTGGCCTCGCTCGAGAAGCACCCCGGCGCTCATCAAGGCACCGATACCGGCTTCCTCGGCATCTACATGGCCGACTTGACCGCCGGCGTCAAGAACCAAATCGGCTACCAGGGTGAAGGTGGAATTGCGGTCCAGCAGGTCTTCTCCGGTTCGCCTGCCGATCAGGCCGGCATTCAGCCGGGCGACGTGATCCTGCAAGTCGACGGCAAGACCTATAACGACATCAAGAGCCTCCACGACTACATCTCCTCGAAGAAGCCCGGCGACTCGATTCGGCTGAACGTCTGGTCGCAAGGGATGAAGAAGTTCGTGGCGATCAAGCTGGGCGAAACGCCGGCCGAAACGCCGGTCTCGCAGGATCAAGAGCAACAGCAACAAGAGCAGCCCGAAGACCCCGAACAGCAACCTTAATCCAACCCCACGACCAGGGACCAAGGCCCGCGCC
>JASHPI010000016.1 GCA_030038215.1 Vulcanimicrobiota bacterium
GGTCACAGCATCGGAACGGTGATTGCGCCGCGGCTGGCATCGGTGAATCGCGTTGCCGGCGTCGTCGTGCTCGAATCCGTCGGCCGCGATTGGCCGGAGTACGAGATTCGCAATCTGCGCCGTGACTTGGAGCTCGATGGCGAGCCGGCGCCGGCCGTCGACGAAGCGCTGATCGAAAAGGCGCAGTGTATGGATCGGCTCCTCTTCGAGCAGCAGCCAGAGGCCGCCATCGAACGCAGCATCCCTTCCTGCCGACTACACAACGGCATCTACCCGGTTACGACCGCGTACGTGCAGCAGCTTGCGCATCTCAACATCATCGAGCCGTGGACACGACTCGCCGTTCCGGTGTTGGTCGTCTACGGCACCTCCGACTTCGAAACCGAGCTCGCCGATCACGAACGCATCGTAGCGGTCGTCAATGCGTCTCATGCGCAAGCCGCAACCCTTGCAGTGCTTCCCGGCATGAGCCACCGCCTGGGACTGGCGCCATCGAGTAAGGCCGCCGAAACCGACGACGAGCGCGGCACGGTCGAGCCCTATGATGCGCAGCTCAGCAACATCGTTATCGCCTGGCTACGCAGCGTGAGCCGCACCGGAAATGTCACACCGTGAGCGCCGGCATCGTCTAAGGAGCGGAGGTTCGAAAACGACATGTTGAAGTGGTTGATCAAGCGGCAACTAGAAGCGTTCGGACGGCGCTGGGGATACGATACCGGCTACATGCGCGAGATCGTCGATGACGCGGGCCCAGGCGCGGTGATGCCGATGCAAGCGCTTGGAAAGCTGGCGGGCTACCGGAAGAACGTTTCGCGCGACGCCTACGCCGGCGCGACGCTGACCGCATCGAAGGCCGCGGATTGCGGACCATGCCTGCAGCTCGGCGTCAAAATGGCCGAAGCCGAGGGCGTTAAGCCGCAAACGATCCGTGCGATCCTCGAGCGCGACTACAAAAACTGTTCCAAGGAGACGCTGCTCGGCGTCGAGCTGGCGCTGGGAACGATCGCGCGCGACGGCACCGGCGAGGAGGCGCGCACCGAGATCGTGCGCCGTTGGGGACGGGCCGGACTCGTCTCCTTAGCCTACGGCATCGTGGCCGCCCAAGCGTACCCGACGTTCAAGTACGCAATCGGTCACGGCCACGCGTGCGTCCGCGTGCGCGTCGGCAACGAAACGATCGCGATGCAGAACCCGCAATACGCGTGACCGCCGAGCGGGCCGAGCGATTCGAAGCGTTGCGACCGGCGCTGGTACGCCACGCCTACCGCATGCTCGGCGAATACGGCGAGGCAGAGGACGTAGCGCAGGATGCGTACTTGCGCTGGAACGCGTCGCTCGAACGCGCGAGTGCCGACGACGACCGGGCACTCGCGCGGACGATCGTAACCCGCCTCTGTCTCGACCGCCTGCGTTCGGCGCGCGCGCGGCGTGAGGTGTACGTTGGCCCGTGGCTGCCCGAACCGGTCGTTTCCGAAACGCGCCAGGATCCGCAGGCGGCGGCCACGCTGGCCGACGACATCTCGTTCGCGCTGTTGCTCGCGCTCGAACGATTGGCGCCGCTCGAGCGCGCCGCGTTCTTGCTGCACGACGCGCTCGACGTGCCGTTCGCCGAGGTCGCGCAGGCGCTGGGACGCAGCGAGCCGGCGGTTCGCAAACTCGCCGAGCGCGCGCGCGAACACGTTCGCGATGCCGGGCGGCATTCACGCCGGGATCCGCACGAGCTCGCGCTGGTGCGCGACGCGTTCCTAGAGGCGTTCCAAAACGACGATCCGGCCGCCCTGCAGCGCCTGCTCACCGAGGACGTCGTCTTCACGAGCGACGGCGGCGGCAAGGTTCCGGCGGCGACCGCACCGGTCGTCGGGCGCGAGAACGTCACGAAACTACTCTTCGGGATAAAGCAGATTGGTTGGCGCAACGTCGTACGGATAGAGCTCGTCACCCTCAACGGCATGCCCGGAATGGTGACGTTCAACGCCGCCGGCATTCAGGACGTCGCGACATTCGAGTTTTCCGATGGCCGCATCTCGGCGATGTACGTCGTGCGAAATCCCGAGAAACTACGAGCCGTCGCGCAGCGCCTTCAGTGAACGTAGTTGATCGCGAGCGCGGGCGTGGTGCTTGGGATCACATTGCGGCCCTTCAGGGCGAATCGCGTTCCCAGCAACACGCCCCAGTTCGCCGCCCAGTTATATTCGATGGCCGGCGCGACCCCGAAGCCGGTCTGCGCGCCTAAATTGGTCACGGCTCCGGCCGCGTTCACGAGCGCGGTGTTCGCAGCATAGCGATACGTGACGTCGAGCGCCGGCACCCAGTTGCGCGTTGCGCTGTACTCGCCGGCCGCGTCGATGAGCAGCGCATTTCCCGGATTTGCATGTCCCGAAAAGTTCGCGCCGGTGCCGTAGACGCTCACGCCCTGGAGCGCGACGGTGCGCGAGAATGACAACGACGTGTCGAGGCGCACGCGAAAGATCCTCCGATTCGCGAGCCACAGATAGGTCTGCGCGTTCAGACCCAACTCCGTCGCATAGGCGCCGCCTCCGATTCCGTTGCTGGGGCGATCTCCTAAGTTGTCGTAGCGTCCGGTTGGGAGCGTCTCTTCGAGAAGGATGGCCGTTGCCGGCATCGCGCTTCGCCCGCCGAAGCGCGACAGCCCGTACTGCGCGATCAGCGTCGTATCGCCCCAAGCCGCGCCGGATGCGCTCGGTCCG
>JASHPI010000161.1 GCA_030038215.1 Vulcanimicrobiota bacterium
TGCGCATCGGGCGAGACCTGCGTGTAGTGCTTGAGATACGTGATGCTCTGAGTCACGTTGCCCATCTGCAGCGAGATCTCGCCGAGACCTAATAACGCGCCGGAGTTGTCGGCATCGAGCGCCAGCGCCGACTGCCACTCGCCGGTTGCCTTGTCGAATTGTTTCTGCGATGCGTAATAGTTTCCGTAGGCGACAAAACCGTCCGGGACCTTCGGAAACTGCGTCGTGATCTGTTGCAAGATCGCTTCACCCTGCGCATCCTTCTTCTCTTGTACGAAGTAGCCGGCCTTGCGGATCATGATGGCGACTTTTTCGTCATCGGTCGAGGCCGCGACGACGGCGTCATCATAGGCGGCGGTCGCATGCGCGTCGTCGTGCTGTCGCGCATAGAGGTCGGCTTTGAAGACGAGGGCTTGAATGTTCCGCGGATCGATCGTCAGCGCGCGTTCGATCGACTGGAGCGCCATTGGGATGTTGTCTTGCTGCGCGTAACTCGTAGCGATTTGGAAGATCGGTGTGACGTCCTTGGGATTGAGCTCGTATGCGGCCTCGAACTGGGCGCGCGCGTCGTCGTAATGCCCCTCGGCGGCGTAGACGCTGCCAAGCGTCATGAGGGCCGCAGGCTCCTTGGGGTTGAAGGTCACGGCTCGTTTGGCGACGCGTTCGGCATCGTTGGGTCGATTCGTCTTGATGTACACGTCCGCAAGCTGCGCAAGCACTCCCATGTTGGTGGGATCGAGGTTCGAGGCTTGCTCGAGGTCGTACGTAGCTGCTACTGCGTTGCCGAGCAGCTCTTCAGCGAAACCATCATAGTAGTAGACCATCGCGCTCTTGTCGCCGAGTTGGAGCAGATGCTGCGTTAGTTGCAGCGTGATGTCTGGCCGGTTGATCTGCAAGTACTCGGCGGCGAGTTGGGCCATCGTCTGCTGGTCGCTCGGATTCGCCTTCAGCTTGGCCTGGAGGCGCGGAATCGCGACGCTGGGCGGCTCGGGACTCGCAGTCGGAAGCGCGGAGGGCGAAGGGGACGGAGTCGGCGTTGCCGCCGATTTCTTTCCCCCGAAGAGTCCGGCTTGCGCATTCGGCGTCGTCGCGACGATGCCGACGATGAAGGCCAGCGCGATGAGGGCGATGAGTGCGAATCGTTTCAACGTTCTATCCTTTTGAGGCTTCTATCAATTTCGTCAACTCCGGAACGATGCGAAACGCGTCGCCCACGACGAGTAGGTCGGAGAACTCGGCAATCGGTGCCGCCCCATCCTTATTGATCGCGACGATGGTACCCGAGGCGCGCATGCCGACCTTGTGCTGAATCGCGCCCGAGATGCCGACGGCGATATAGAGAGAGGGGGTCACTGTCTTGCCGGTCTGCCCAATTTGAAGATTATACGGCACCCAGCCCGCATCGGCGGCAGCACGCGATGCGCCCACAGCACCCCCGAGCGCTCGCGCCAGGGGTTTCAACAGCGTTTCGAACGGTTCCGGGCCGCCGAGCCCACGCCCGCCGGCGACGACGACCGGTGCCTCCTCGAGCGCCAGCTCGCCGGAGCCTTCTTCGACGTCGCTCTCAACCGCCGCCGCGTACGCCTTTCCGGCCGGTTTCTCGAGCGGGATCAGCTCGGCGCCGGAGCCGCCGGGCCGAGCGGCAAAAGCGTTCGGCCGCACGGTCGAAATGCCGTAGCTGGCCGGCCGCAGCTCGCAGGTGGTTATGAGGGCCCCACCCAGCTTCGGTGAGACGCAGGCGACGGCGCCGTCTTCGACCTTGAACTCGATCACGTCGGCCGTGATACCGGCATCCAAGCGAACCAGCAGACGTCCGGCGACGTCGCGCCCCGCGAGCGAGTTGGGGATCAGCATGAGCGCCGGACCGGCCAACTTCGCCGCGGCCTCGAGGTAGTCGACGATCGGATCGAGCACAAAGGCGTCGACGTCGGGATCCTCGTTCAGGTAGACGGCATCCAGCGGATAGTCTTTCAGCTGCTCCGCGAGTTGCGCCGAGCCCGGGCCGACCGCGACCGCGTAGGCTTTGCCGCCGAGCGCGTCGGCTAGCTTGCGCGCTTCGCTGACGAGCTCGAAGGTGACTTTGCGCGTCTCCCCTCGCCGATGTTCGGCATACACGATGACGTTGTTCACGCGCGTCCTTAAACGAGCTTCTTCTCTTTGAGAAAGTCGAAAATTGCTTGCGCGCCCGAGACGCCGTCGCTAGCCTCGATCGTTTGCCCCTTGCCTCGGGCCGGCGGTGGAGCAAAGGTCAACAGCTCGGTCTTCGATCCGCTCGCGCCGACCGGCCGATCGAGACCGAGCTCGGCCAGCGACATCGTTGCGATCGTCTTTTTCTTGGCACCCATGATGCCTTTGAGCGAAGCATAGCGCGGCTCGCCGAAGGTCAGCGCGGTTGTGAGCAACGCCGGCAACGGCACGCTGACCGTCTGGTACCCGGCATCGGTCTCACGCTCCACCTGCAAGCGTCCGTCGGTGACTTCCGCCTTGCGCGCATTGGTCACGCACGGAAGGCCGAGATGCTCGGCTAGCGCGCCCGGTACGGCACCGGTGCTGCTGTCATCGGTCAAGCCCCCCACGATCAGCAGGTCGAAGGGGAGTTTGCGCAGCGCCTGCGCCATCGCATACGACGTCACCGAAACGTCACTGCCTTCGAGTGCCGGGTCGCTTAACACAAACGCCTCGTCGGCGCCCATCGCAAGCGCCTTACGCAGCGTTTCTTTCAGAGCCTCCGGGCCCATCGTAAACAGGGTGACAGTGGTGTCGCCGCCGGCGCCCTCCTTCAATTGCAACGCTGCCTCGAGCGCATATTCGTCGTAGGGGTTGAGCATCGTCTCAACGCCGGTCCGCACGAGCCGTTTGGTCTGCGGATCGATGCGCTTTTCGGCGTTGGGGTCCGGAACGAGTTTGACCGTTACCACGATCTTCACGTGGTAGAGCGACCTCCGTCAGAGAGGGGGGGATGCGGAAAGGCTTTGCGCTTTTGGTCGCGGCGCGGCATTGGACCTGCCTGCGCTCGCTTCGGAAGGGCCGCGCCGTCGGGCTGAGAAGCGGGCAGTATGCACCGTTTGAGCGCGGTTCTGGTTCTCTGCGCGCTGCTTGCGCCGGCTGCCGTCCGCGGCGCCCCCTTCGTTGCGAAGCCCTCCGACGCGACGCAGGCGCAACCGGCGACGCTGGCGCTCGACGCCTCGCGCGCGGCCGACGGCATCATCGAAGTCCACGAGCGGCTTCCAGTGACCTCCGGAGCCTTCACATTC
>JASHPI010000162.1 GCA_030038215.1 Vulcanimicrobiota bacterium
CGAAAAGTACCACGACGTCCCCGAGTATTCATCGCTGCTTTTCAAGGGGCAGACGATCACGCAATTCGGCCTCGGGACCGATCTGCGCCCCGACCTGGAGATGGTGCGTAAGGTCGACACCGAGAAAAAATGGTATCGCGCGCTCTACTTTTGGCAGGATCGGCTGGTTGGCGGATTGATGCTTGGTAAGGGCAATCGCGCCGGCAAACGCAAATACGTCGAGGCGATCAAGTCCAAGCAAGCCTTTCCGAAGCCCGAATGGAAATCGATGCTCGATTGGACCGCCTAGGCGCCTGCGCGCTCTAGGCAATTGGCGAATTCGTCGACATCGTGCGGCGTCGTCGCCCAGTGCGTCATCCAGCGCACCTCCGGCAATGTTTCGTCGAAAACGTAGAAGAAGAACTCGCGCTGCACGCGCTCGATGACGGCACGGTCGAGCGTGGCAAAGATCGCATTGCAACGCACCGGTCGAGTCACGGTGATGCCCGAAATCGATTTCACGTGTGCATGAAGACGGGCCGTCATCGCGTTGGCATGGCGCGCGTAATGCAGCCAGCGCTGGCCGGTCAGCAGCGCCTCGAACTGGGCGGCGATGTAGCGCATCTTCGAAGCCAGCTGCATGGCCTGTTTCTGAACGAACGGAGCCGCTCCGGCGTGGATGCCGCGATCGAAGAAGCAGACGGCTTCGGCAAGGAGCGAACCGTTCTTGGTGCCGCCGAAGCTGAGCGCGTCGACGCCGACGTCGACGGTCAGCGCGCGCAGCGTAGTACCCAGCGCTGCGGCCGCGTTGGCTAGGCGCGCGCCATCGACGTGCACGATCAGTCCGTGCCGGTCGGCGAACTCGCAGAGTTCGCGCAGCTCTTCGATCTCGTAAACGCCGCCGAACTCCGTCGCCTGCGAGATGGAGATCGCGCGTGGCTGAGGGAAGTGCACGCCGTGCCCGGCGTGCAGGTATGGTTCGATGTCGGCGGGGCGCAGCTTCCCGTCGGTGGTAACGATCGGGAAGACCTTGGATCCGTTGAAGCGTTCGAGTGCGCCGCATTCGTCGGTCTGGAGATGCGCGCTCGCAGGCGCCAACACGGCCTCCCAGGGACGCAGCAGCGAGCTGAGCGCCGTGACGTTCGCTCCCGTGCCGTTGAACGTGAAGTAGACGTCTGTGTTGTCGCCAAACTCCTCGCGAAAGCTCGCCACGGCGCGGGCGGTCCATGCATCGTCGCCGTAACCGATCGCATCGCCTTCGTTCGAGGCGAGAATCGCTTGCATGATCTCGGGTGCGACCGGTGCGTTGTTGTCGCTGGCAAAGCTGCGACGGATCGATAAGTTCATGGGTTCTGAGGTGCGTGACGCAAACGCGCGACCCCTACCGCGAGCTGGAGCGGCGATGGAGGCAGCTCTCTACGGGCGGTAACTTTCGGCTGCGCGAGGTCGCGTGCCCGAACGCTGCGTGCTCGCTCCTCTGCGTCGAGTCGGGAGATCCGGGTCTGGCGACCGTTGCGATCGCGGCCGGCGTTCACGGCGACGAGCCGGCGGGTCCTTGGGCGTTGCTTGCGCTGGCAGAGTCGCGCAGGCTCGACTCGCGCTTCGCTTATCGCATCTGGCCTTGCACGAACCCTACTGGACTGCGCATGGGCACGCGCACCAACGCCGACGGCGTTGACGTCAACCGTACGTTCGGCGGGCGCGGTGAGTCGTCTGAGGCCAAGGCGATTCTCGACGCGAATCGGGATCGCGTTTTCCTGCTCTCAGTGGATTTGCATGAAGACTGCGATGCGTCCGGTTTTTACTGCTACGAGTACGGCGGAGGGACAATCGGGTTGGACGTGATCGCGACTCTCGAGAAGAACGGCTATCCGATCGATCCGCTGGACGCTGCGCTCGAGCGCGGCCGGATGGTCCCCGACCGCGTCGAAGAGGCCGAGCTGCTGGGTGGATTCTCCTATTCGCTCGCGATCGCGCCCCATGCGCGCCACACGCTGACCTTCGAGACGCCCTCGTCCGCGCCGTGGAGCACGCGCCTCGCGATGCACGGCGAGGCAGTGTGCGCCGCCATCGCAGCCTGCTAGGGGTTCTTGGGGCGAGTTGTTTAAATAGAATCGCCGCAAATGGTCTCACGCGATAAACTCGAAGTCGACGTGCTCTTCGTCGGCGCCGGTCCAGCCAGCCTCGCCGGCGCGATTCGCCTCGGCCAGCTTGCAAAGGCGACCGGCCGCGCGCTCGAGGTCCTCGTCATCGAGAAGGGCGGCGAGGTCGGCTATCACGGCATCTCCGGTGCAGTGATGGACCCGCGCGCGCTCGACGAGCTGTTGCCGGATTGGCGCGAGAGCGCACCCGTTGAGTCGGCGGTCACCAGTGACGAGCTTTGGTTTCTGACCCGCAGGGGCAAGATCAAAGCCCCCTTTACGCCACCGCCGTTGAATAATCACGGCAAGTATGTTGCGTCGCTGCAAAAGATCTGCAAGTGGCTCGCCGATCGAGCCGAAGAAGCGGACGCACAAGTCTTCCCGGCGTTTCCGGGTCAAGAGCTCCTATGGGATGGCGAGCGCGTCGTCGGCGTGCGCACCGGCGACAAGGGGATCGATCACAATGGTAACCCCAAATCGAACTACGAGCCCGGCGCGGATATATTGGCGAAGGTCGTGGTTTTGGGCGAAGGCCCGCGTGGCACGCTGACCAAACAGGCCATTGCGCGACTGCGACTGGACGAGGGACGCGAGCCGCAAGTCTACGCAGCCGGCGTCAAGGAGCTCTGGCAACTGCCCGACGATCGCTTCAAAGCCGGTGCCGTCATTCACACGCTTGGCTATCCGCTTCCGGCGGAAACGTTTGGGGGCGGTTTCATCTATGGCATGGCCGGCAACGTGCTCGACATCGGTTGCGTCACCGGGCTCGATTATCACAATCCCACCACCGATCCGCACAACGAGCTGCAGCGGATGAAGGAGCATCCGGTCATCCGTACCATGCTCGAAAACGGGAAACTGATCCGGTACGGCGCGAAGGCGATTCCCGAAGGCGGTTTGTTCGCGATGCCGCGTTTATACGGCGACGGTCTGCTCTTGATCGGCGATACCGGCGGGTTTCTAAATGGCATGCGTTTGAAAGGCATCCACCTCGCGATGAAATCGGGGATGCTGGCCGCCGAGAGCCTCTGGGATGCATTGCAAGGCGACAGATATGACGGCCAGACTCTGGCGGCATTCGAACGGCGCTTTCGCGACTCGTGGGCGCACGCCGAACTGCGCACGGCCCGCAACTTTCATCAAGGATTTCGCCGTGGTCTATGGCCGGGTTTAATCAATGCGGGGCTCTCGACGCTTACCGGCGGCAAGGGCTTCGGCGTGATCGACAAGCTGCCGGGTGAGGCCGGATACGAGCAGATGCAGAAGATGGGTTGGCAACCCAAGCAGACGCCGCGCGCCAAGATCGACGGCGTGCTTACCTTCGACCGGCTGACCGACGTCTACAACAGCGGGACGATTCACGACGAAGATCAGCCCTCTCACCTCAAGGTAGCCGACACGAATATTTGTCGCGACGTCTGCACGCGCGAGTACGGAAATCCGTGTCAGTATTTCTGTCCCGCCGCGGTCTACGAGCCGCTGTTCGAGCCGGTCGACGGCGGATTTCAGGGGCGCTTGCAGATCAACTTCACCAACTGCGTTCACTGCAAGACCTGCGACATCGCCGATCCGTATCAAATCATCACGTGGGTTCCCCCGCAAGGTGGCGAAGGCCCCATTTACCTCGGCATGTAGCGAGGTTCGTGAGGCAGTGGACGGTGACGTTATCGTCGTCGGGGCGGGCCTGATCGGTCTCGCGATCGCATTCGAGCTGGCCGAGCGCGGAGCCGCCGTGCGGGTCTACGATCGCGGCGAGCCCGGGCGAGCGGCATCGTGGGCCGGCGCCGGCATGCTGGCTCCGTACACCGAAGACGTTGCGGACGATGCGCTGCTTACGATGGGCGTGACGTCGCTCGCCCAATATCCGGCGTTCGTCGAACGCATGCGCGGCGCAAGCGGTTTGGATCCTCACCTCCATCTCGACGGCATCGTGCATGCGGCGTACGACGACGAACAGCTGGAGAGTTTGGCGCGCCTCGCTCGCCGCTTAGGCGAGCGCGGTGTCGGGTTCGATCTGCTCGATCGATCGAGCCTGGTATCGTCCGAACCATGGCTCGGGACGAACGTTGTCGGGGGCCTCTGCATTCACGGAGAGGGGCACGTCGACAACCGTCGCCTCGGACGCGTCCTTGCTGCCGCTTGCGCAGCACGCGGCGTGACGATCGCACACGCATCCTCCGTCACGGTCGAGTGTGACGAACGGCGAGTCTTGGGAATCCGCACGAACGTCGGCTTCACCGCGGCGCAGGCAGTCGTCAATGCGTGCGGTGCCTGGGCGGCGCAGCTCGCCGGCCCTCCGCCGTCATGCGTTCCGCCCGTCGAACCGATCAAGGGGCAGATGCTCGCGCTGAGCGCTCCGGCGCGCTTCGTACGGCGTCCAACGTGGTTGCCCGGCGCCTATTTCGTTCCGCGCGATGACGGCCGTCTGCTGGTCGGCGCGACGGTCGAACGGGCCGGCTTCGACACCAGCGTCACCGCCGAGGGCATCCATGGCCTCCTCCACAGCGCGCTGGCGGGCGCGCCGTCGCTGGCCGGGTTTGCGGTAACGGAAAGCTGGGCAGGGCTTCGGCCGGGCACCCCGGACGGCCGGCCCTTCCTTGGGGTCACGCCGATCGACGGACTGCTGTTGGCGACCGGCCATCATCGCAACGGAATCCTGCTTGCGCCGGCGACGGCGCGGTTGATTGCCGATCTACTGGAAGGCAAAGGCGGGGATGAGCTCGAGCCGTTTGGGCTCGCCCGCCTCGGCACGAAAGCGCTTCACTCTAGACGAACTACCGCGGTGTGAGAGCAACGATCAACGGTGAAGCGCGCGATCTTCCCGACGCCTTGACGGTCGGCGCACTCCTCGAACTCCTGGGTTCGCCGAGAAGCGGCGTCGCCGTGGCGCGGAACGAATGCATCGTGCGACGCGCGGAATACGATACGCATCGCCTGTGCGACGGAGATCGAGTTGAGATCATTCGGGCGGTCGCGGGCGGCTAGTTACGGGTCAGCGGGGAAGGAGGCGCGCATGGGTCACGACACGTTGAGAATCGGCAGGTACGAGCTCGCCTCGCGATTGATCGTTGGCACCGGCAAGTATCCTTCGATGGATGTGATGCAGGCTGCCCACGCAGCGAGTGGGGCCGACCTGGTCACCGTCGCCATACGACGCATTAATCTAGACGATCCCGGCGGCAAGACGCTGCTCGATTATATCGACCGCACGCGCTACACAATTCTGCCGAACACCGCCGGCTGCTATTCGGCCAAGGATGCGGTGCTGACTGCGCAGCTCGCGCGCGAGCTGCTTGAAACCGATCTCGTCAAGCTCGAGGTGATTGGCGACGCGCAGACGCTCCATCCCGACACGCGTGAGACGCTTGCGGCCGCCGAACAACTGGTGGCCGACGGCTTCACCGTGCTGCCATACATCGGCGACGATCCGATCGCGTGCCGGCAGCTCGAAGAGCTGGGCTGCGCCGCGGTGATGCCCTTGGCTGCACCAATCGGCAGCGGCTTGGGCGTCTGTAATCCTTACTCGATTCGCATCATCAAGGAACGAGCCGGCGTGCCGGTCATCGTTGACGCGGGCGTCGGCACGGCCTCGGATGCGACGGTTGCAATGGAGCTCGGTGTCGATGCGCTGTTGATGAACACTGGAATCGCATCCGCGCGGGATCCTGTTCTAATGGCGACCGCGATGAAGCACGCGGTGAGTGCCGGCCGGCAAGCATTTCTCGCCGGACGCATGGAGAAGCGGCTGTACGCGCAGGCATCGAGCCCGATGCGCGATCTGATCGCCGCCGAACCGGGACGGTAGGCCACTAGCGCTTTCGCGCGATCACGAACCAGTGAACCGCGCCGGTCAGCGGTTTCTTCTGGTGCGCCCACGATCCGGCAACGTCATCGACACCGTGTTGCGCCAGCGACTCGATCGCGAACCAAGGTTCGAGCAGCGCGCGTAGTGCTTCCTCGCTGAAGAAGGTGTGCGCGACGCCGCGCTCGTCGCCGGCGGTTGGAGCGTACGTGGAATCGGCGATGCGTCGGCCTTCACCGAAGCGCGCATCGCGCGAAGACCCGAACGCCGCGCAGAATAAGCCGTCGTCTTCGAGGACCGCTGCGATCGCGCGAATTCGGGCGGCGATAGCGGGGGCGGTGCCGTGTAGGAGCCCGTGGGTCGAGAGGACCGCCGCAACCGGCTCATTCATGCCAGTCAACGGCTCGTTCGAACCAGCGGCCGCGTCCCCAACATCGATGACGGTAAAGCCGGCGCCGCGAAGGGCGGCGGCGTTGCGTCCGCTGCCTGAGGCGAAGTCCAGAACCCGGGATTCGCCTTTGCCACGCAGGCACTCGATGACACGTTGGGCAAGCGGGTGCGCAACCATAGGCTTCCGAGTTCGGAGAAAGGGTCCCAGATGCTTGGCGTAGGCGACCGGCTCCCGGCGGTAACGCTGCTCGACGATGAGGGCAACACCGTAAAGACCGAGGAACTTCGTGGCGGACCGTTGGTGCTCTACTTTTACCCGAAGGACGACACCCCGGGCTGCACCAGCGAAGCCTCGCAGTTTCGCGACCTCTACGAGCAGTTTCAGAAGAAGAAGGCGCGGATCGTTGGGGTTAGCCGCGACTCGGTCGAGTCGCACCAGCGCTTCAAGAAGAAGTTCTCGATTCCGTTCCCGCTGCTGGCCGATACCGATTCGAAGCTCTACGATGCCCTCGGCGTCAAGGCGCGCTCGACGTTCTTGATCGACGACGACGGCCTGATCTCGCACGTCTGGCCGAAGGTGAACGTGGACGAGCACGCCGAGGAGGTGTTGGCGACGCTGCCGTGAGCGCGGCGGCACTTGATCTCATCGTTGTCGGCTCCGGCTCGGCATCGCCCCGCCCGGGGCGCGCGTGTAGTTCGTATCTCGTGCGCACGCCGGGCGCCGCGATGGTTCTCGACTTAGGGAACGGGGCGTTTGGAAAACTGCAGCTTGCAATCGACTACCGGCAACTCGATGCGCTTGTTATTTCGCACCTCCACGGCGACCATGTACTCGATCTCGTGCCCCTGCGCTTTGCGCTGAAGAAGCGACCGTCGTTACGCGACGGCCGCTTGCCGCTGTGGCTGCCGCCGGGCGGCGCCGAGGTGCTGCAGCAACTGTGTGGCATCCTCACGCACTCGGATGGCGCCGCATTTCTGGACGAGGTTTTTCTCGTTCGCGAATACGATCCGGCCGGTCAGCTGCAGATCGGCGACGCGCGTCTGACGTTCGCGCCGGCTCGTCACTACATTCCTGCCTTTGCAATCCGCGCCGAATGCGACGGTGCGAGCATCGTCTACTCGGCGGACACGGCCCCATGTGAGAGCGTCGTCCAGCTCGCGCGCGACTGTTCGCTCTTCCTTTGCGAAGCGACGCTCGGACTGGGGAGCGAGGAAGAGCCGCGCGGGCACAGCTCGGCGGCCGAAGCAGGCGATATGGCGCGGCGCGCGGGCGCGGCGCGCCTTGCGCTCACCCATTACGGCGCCGCCGATCCAGGCGACGCGCTCGAGTCCGCGGCGCGCGAGGTCTATACCGGCCCGGTGCTGACGGCGGACGACGGGCTCGAGCTCTTGGTCCCCTAAGTTTTCCGTGCCTCTCGCCGATAGATAGGTTGGAGGGTGCTTTGCAAAGCGCTCGCCTGGGTCTTTATGACCCGGGTCGTTTCCGCTGTCGCCACGATCTTGAGAAAGGATCCCTTCGTGCAGGCTCGACTTCGTCTTTACGGCATCGCCTTGTCGGCGGGCCTGACAGTGCTCACCGCATGCAGCGCCGGCTCGCCGCTTCCGCAGGATCCGCTGACAACCGCTCCCGCTGTCTTGAAGCGATCGCTGCGCGGCGACGCCGCGGCGCAGATGCTCGCCGTCGGCAGCTGTTATCAGTGTGGGACGGACCAGAACGGTCCGAGTGCAGAGGTCTTCTTCAAAGCCGGGTCCGAGCAAGAGCAGCGCCACGTCACCGCCGGCCTCGCCGCGCCGTGGGTCGGCGCGGTCTTCAACGGCTCCGGCGATCTTTTCGTTGCGAACTGCATGGAGTGTTGGGGCATGCAGGGGACAAACGACGTCGTCGAGATCCCGCGCGGCGCGCGCCGCCCGTCGCTAAAGATCACCGATGGGGTGACCGATCCGTATGCGCTGGCGCTCGACGCTTCCGGAACCTTGTATGTTTCGAATCCCTGCTGGTCGTCGGGCTCCCCGTGCCAAGTGAGCGAATACGCGCAAGGCTATACCGGCGGTCCTCCGACGACGACGATCAGCGTCCAATCGCCGACGGCGCTTGCGTTCGACAAGCATGGTAACCTGTACGTCGCAAACTGTGCGGTCTGCGCTACCGGGACGACCGGCAGCGATCAGGTCCTCGTGTTTGGTCCCGGGGGCACGTCCCCGATTCGGACCATTACCGCGGGTCTCAACGAGCCGCTCGCGATGGCTTTCGATTCGAAAGACAACCTCTACGTCGCCAACTGTATTAACTGCGATTTGGGCTCCGGCTTCAATCTCCACGGCACCGACACGGTGACGGAGTATTCGCAGGGCAAAACGCTCGCGAAAACGATCACGCTCGGGACAAACGAACCCTTCTCGCTGGCCGTCAACCACTCGAACGATTTGTTCGTCGGCAACTACGCCGTGAATACGGTCACCGAGTATCAGCCGGGCGCGACCTCGGCTTCGGTTACGATCTCGAAGGGAATCAAGGAACCCGACGCGCTCGGCTTTGACGCAAACGGGACCCTTTACGCGGCCAATGGCGGCGCGAACACGGTCACGGAATACCCTGCGGGCTATACGAAGGGCAAGCCCGAGGCGACGCTCTCGGTCGCCTTCCCGTCTACAATCGCCATCTCGCCCTAGTTCTCGGACTCCCTAAAGTCTCGCCGCGATCGGCCGATAACGGTCTGGGACGCGCTCCGTAGCGAGCTTACTAACCGAGTCTTCATAGACCCGGGCACTTTTTGCGCATCGCCGTCGTTAGATAAGGGCAATGAACGACTTTACACTGTTCTGTTTTACGTTCGTGAGTTCGCTGGTGCTGTACGGCTTGTTCGACGCCATCATCTTCGGCCCAATGGCCAAGAACCTATCGTGGCGGCACGAAACCGTTAAGCGAACGGGTAACTGCCGCGACGGCTGCCGTGGTTGCCTGTTGGTGAGCCAGGAGTAGCGACGCCCTAATTCTCGGTGCGCGGCTCGCTGCGCGGCAGCGAGAACTGAATCAGGGCGCGAACCGGCGCTAAGCCGCGGCTGATCACGGCGCATGGCGTCACCGTCAAGCCGAGCTCGCCGAGCCGCGCGGCAGCGGCCATCAGCTCGCCGCCGTTGGTGACGACGTCCTCGAGCAGCAACACGTGCTGACCGCGCAGGTACGGACCCTCGACGTACTCGTCGGCGAAGGCGCCGTACGCCTTGGGCTTCTTGCGCACCGCGATCAGCGGAATGCTCGAGAGCTGCGAAACGGCCGTCGCGATCACGACCCCGCCCAGCTCCGTTCCGCCGATTAGATCGGGATTGACCTCGGCGATGATCGGCGTGAAGAGACGGGCGATGCGGCGCAACACTTGCGGATCCGAAAAGAGGCTGAACTTGTCGATGTAGTAGTCGCTGCGGGCGCCGCCGGCGAGGATGTAGTCACCGCGTGTCAGCGCGCGCTCGACGATCACCTTGCGCAGCCACGCAAGGTCGGGCAGTCCTAGATGCTCCATTGCCATGCATTCCAAGATTCGAGAACGGGATTGGGATCAAAG
>JASHPI010000163.1 GCA_030038215.1 Vulcanimicrobiota bacterium
CAGCACCTGCTGCGCAAGATCCGCGACGTCCAGCCGGTCCCCCGTCAGCACGTTGCTCTCACCGAACGGATCTCGGTCGGCTCCCTGCGACGGGTCGAACCGTTCGTCGACGTCGACGTGAATCCGTCTGTCGACGTCGTCCAAGCAGGCGTCGCATTGAGCGTGGACATCCGCGTCGACGCTCCCCTCCACCACCAGCATTCGGTCCGCATAGCGCAACTCCAACTGCACCCGGGCCGGCTGGGGAAAGGCAATGCCCTCGAACGGCTCGAGCGGCACCGCGTCCTCGACCAGCATGCGCTGCCGGCTGCCGGCAAGCAGGCCGCTGATGTCAATCCTATGCGAACGATCCATGAATCCCATGCCGCCGCAAGATGAGGCCCCGCCAACCACAGGCGGGGCCGCGACGACTTCGCCATTCTAGAACCCGCTTCGCTCCTTGTCAAACACGCCTCTCGGCGGGATAGAAGCGTGCCATGACCATCGATCCGGTCGCCTCACGCTTGGCCGCTAGCGGCGTCGCCTTCGCGCCCGAGATCGCCGGCGCCGCGGAGCGGTATGGGTTGGATCCTAACTTGCTCGCAGCGGTCGCCGCCCAAGAGACCGGCGGTCCCGACAGCAATAGCGGCCATAATGTCGTCGGCGACGGCGGGCACGGCCGCGGCCTCTTTCAGATCGACGATCGTTCGCATCCATTCGCCGAGACCGCCGCCGCCATGGATCCCGCGAAGAATGCCGACTATGCGGCCGGCATGCTCGCCGGCCTGCTCAAGCGATACCAGGGCAACCTACACGAGGCGCTCTCCGCCTACAACAGCGGTTCGCCGGATGCCGTGGGAACGCGCACGCGCTGGCCCGACGGCAGCGACCTCGGCTACGCCGATTCGGTGATGCGCCACTACGATCGCCTGACAGGAGCGGGGGCATCGGGGGGCGCCGGGACGTCGGCCGAGAGGTCGGTGCATGCCGATGCGCTCGCCGAATCGAGCGCGGTGGTGGCCTCGCTGAGCACGCTCTCGGCGCGGGCGCAGCGCCTTCCGCTGAGCGCGCCGACGTTACCTCCCTTGCCCGATACACCGAGCTATCACCGCCAAGTCACCGATTACGCCCAACTCTTCGACGCCGACACCGGCGAGACAGACTAAGGAGAACATCATGAGTATCCCGTCCATTCAAGGAACGCTTTCCGCCGGGCCGTACGACGATCGCGGCACCCTCAGCGCACCGCCGGTCTCGCGCGGCGGCACGATCTCCGCACCGGCGAGTGTGGAGCCCGAGGATTCGACGATCGCCGACCTCGGCGGCCTCATCTCGCAGCTGGGTTCGCTCTCCGCTCAAGCGCAGTCCCTGCCCCTGGAACTCAGCGCGCCGACGCTGCCGGGCTTGCCGCAGCAGAACTACCAATCCCAGCCAACCGACTACATGCAGCTCACGGGCGACGCGAACTCTTAAAGGAGCAACGACATGGCCTTCCTCCTCCCGGTCCTCACGGGGCTCGGTTCCGGCCTTCTCGGCAATGCGATCGGCGGGGCACTCGGCAGCGGCGCCGGCAACGCCGAAAACGCCGCTATGAATGCGCTCAACACCCAAGACGAAACCTTTCAGCTGGGCATGTATGCCTCCGAAATTCAGAACCAGGAACAGTTGCAGATGCAATCCGAGGTCTTCGATCAGATGATGGATGAGCGTAGCGAAAACATGCGCGAAGTCGATACCTTGCGTAACGTCGACATGGCGCAGCGCAAGAACGACGACACCATCACCAAGAAGTTCATTCAGTCCATCACCGAGGGATGAACCCCACGTCTCCGCCGCTGCGCGGCGAACGGATTGGCACGCCACGCAGCGTTTTCAGCGCCACGTCGCGCGGCGGTGCCTCAAGCGCCTCCGACCTGGACGCCGAGCAACAGGCGCAGATCGCCGCCCAGCGTCAGGCGTTCGATTTCGAGGCCGCCGAGCGCGCCGAGATCCTGCGCGAGCATGAGGCGATCCAAGCGCTGCTCATGGAACACCTCAAGAATGAGGACGAGATCATGAAGAAATGGATCGCCCTTGCATAGGAGAGTAACGTGCGGGCGTGCTATACTACTGCTCGCTTTCGGGCCGTTAGCTCAGCTGGTTAGAGCGCATGCTTGATAAGCATGAGGTCCCTGGTTCGATCCCAGGACGGCCCACCAGCGGTGCCAGGGAAGTACCCCAAAAATGCACAGCACCCGCGTCTTCTTAAACGCGGGTGCTGTCGCGATTTACGGACCTAGCGATTCGTCGAGAGCCTATCGATGTAGTCTCTCAGTTCGCCCTGGCCTTTGATCTGCACGCGCCCGATCAAGTCGATCGATACCGTCGTATACGGCTTATCGCTTACCGTGACGAACGTTCCACTTCCCGAGCCGCCGCTTGCGGAGAGATGGCTGATGGTGAGCGACGAAATCAACCCAAACGCAACGTTCTTAAAGCTGTACGAACCCGCTTTGAAGTATGGCACGCCGTCCGTGTCGGCGTTAAAGGTCTCGCCTTTGAAAATGGGTTTGCCGCTGACGGTCGTAAAAAGCAACGCGCATCCTTTAAAGTGATTCTTCGTTGCGAACGTGCCGTAGTACGCGTAGAGCGCGATCGGCTTCGGGGTCGGCGATGGTTTGGGCGTCGGCGTCGGCTTTACCTTAACGTATTTGAAGACGTCCCAACCGCCTTCGAGCGACTTGCTGGCTAGCGCGGTGAAGGTCGTGCCCTTGACGTTGCCGGGAGCGTCGTAAAGCAGATACGTTCCGGGGCCGACTTTGGGCGATTTGCAAACAATCCCCGCCTCCGGCACGACCGGTTGGCGCGCAGAGTCGGAGGCGACTTCCTGCGAAACAGACGGCGCGTAGCCTCCACCACCCACACCGTGACATGCGACGAGTGCGGCTGCAACAAAGAGCACTGCAGTCGCGCTTGGTCGATAAAGGGTATTCATACGAACCTCCAAGCGGTAGCTTCTCACCCCTTTATAGCCCAAGGCGGCGGCTGCGTCCAGCGACGCCAGCTTGCTCGGCCGCTACGCGGGATTCGGCGGCTGGAGGAAGCGGTTGAACCAGCCGACGGTCTCCGTCAGCACGTCGATCTGGTTGGAGACTCGCTGCGGTGCGTGGCCTTCGTCCGCATAGACGATCAACTTGGTCGGGACGCCGAGCGTGTTCATTGCGTGCCAAAACTCGAAGGCTTGCGGTGCCGGAACCTCTTCGTCGCGCTCCCCCTGTAGGATCAAGACCGGTGTTTTCGATTGCCGGATGAATGTGATCGGCGAACTCTTCGCATAGACGGCTGGATCGTCATAGACCGACGTCCCGAAAAACGGAATCATCCACTGATCGATCTTGTTTTGCCCGTAGTAGGACTGCCAGTTCACGACGCCTGCGCCCGCGACGATCGCCTTAAAGCGCGTCGTCTGCGTCTCCGCCCACATAGCCATGTAGCCGCCGTAACTCCAGCCGAAGAGGCCCAAGCGATGCGGATCGATCGGCGCCGATGCAATCGCCGCGTCGATTCCGGCGAGATCGTCGCGCCAGTCGCCGTAGCCGAAGTCCTTGACGTTGGCGCGCGTGAAGCCCTCGCCTTGTCCGAAGCTGCCGCGCGGATTCGGCATGAAGACAAAGTAGCCTTGCGAGGCGAAGGCGCTGGTGAAGCGATTACCAAAGCTTGGTACGGTTTCGGCCGACGGTCCGCCGTGAATGATCGTGATCATGGGATAGGTTCGATGCGGATCGTAGTCGAGCGGATAGACGAGCCAGCCTTGCGCCGTATACTCGTCACTCTTCCACAGCAACGAAACGGCTTTGCCGTAGAAACGCGGCAGGCCGGCGTTGGTGGTCGTGATTTGCCGCAACGTCCCGGGTGAAC
>JASHPI010000164.1 GCA_030038215.1 Vulcanimicrobiota bacterium
CGACCAGGTCGACCGAGCCGATGTCGATGCCGAGCTCGAGCGAGGCCGTCGCCGTGACCGCGCGCAGCTCGCCGCTGCGCAAACCCTTCTCCACCTCGAAGCGGGTCTCGCGCGACAGGCTGCCGTGATGCGGCAGCACGTACCCCTCGCCCAGACGCTGGTTGAGCGCGAACGCGACGCGTTCGCTCATGCGGCGCGTTCCGACGAAGATCAAGGTCGTTCGGTGCGCGCGAATCTGCTCGGCGACGCGATCGTAAATTTCGCTCCACATCTCGCCGCTCGCCACCGCGCCGAGCTCGTCGCTGGGCACCTCGACGCAAACATCCATCGCGCGGCGTTGACCGACGTTTACCACCGTCGCGCGCGGGCTCAGAAAGCGCGCGACCTCCTCCAGCGGATGGACCGTCGCCGAGAGGCCGATGCGCTGCGGCTTGATTCCACCTTCGCGCCGCACCAAGTCGTCGAGCCGGGCTAAAGTCAGCGCCAGATGCGCGCCGCGCTTGTCGGCGGCCATAGCGTGGATCTCGTCAACGATGACCGTTGTGACCCCAGCGAAGAGGCGGCGCGATCGTTCGGCCGTGAGCAGAATGAAGAGCGATTCGGGCGTGGTCACGAGAACGTGCGGCGGCTCGCGCAGCATGCGCGCTCGTTGCGCGGTCGTCGTGTCACCGGTGCGGACTGCCGTTCTGATCGGCGCGAGCGTAATCTCGCGCTCCTTCGCCAGCGCCGTAAGCGCGGCCAGCGGTTTCTCCAAGTTTTCGCGCACGTCGTTGGTGAGCGCCTTGAGCGGCGAAACGTAAACAACGAACGTTCGATCGGGCAACTCTTCGCGCGTGGCGCGCGCAACGAGATCGTCGAGCGCGAGGGTGAAGGCCGCCAGCGTCTTGCCCGAACCGGTCGGCGCGGCGATCAACGCGTCGCCGCCACTCCGAATCGCGGGCCAACCGCGCCGCTGCGGCTCGGTCGGCGCGCCGAAGGTCGTGGAGAACCACTCGCGCACGAGCGGATGAAAGTCACCCGGCATAGCTCCTACTATTACACAGATCCGCGGATTTTGGCTTCCCCTCAGGGCGGAGATTAGCCGTTTGCTCTGCCGGGGAAGAAAGCGCTATGAAACACGCAATAACGATCGCAGCCTTGTTCGCACTGGGGTGCGCGCTGCTGCCGCAGGCGTCGGTCGCGCAGCAAGGCCAGACGACGACCGCTCCCGCAGCGACGCCGACGCTGAATGCATTCGGCAGTCCCAGTCCGATGGAAAGCGCCAGCCCCACCGCGAACCCGATGGCTACCGCCACCGTCGCCCCCGGCGAGATGGGCGCACAAACCCCTGCCGGCGGAGGCGGAGGAGGGGGTTCTTGGGGACTGCTTGGCCTTTTAGGCCTACTCGGATTGATCGGCCTGCGCGGCCGAACCGCAACCTAGTCGTCACGCTCGCGCTCGCGCTGATTGCCGCGGTCAGTTCCACCGCGGCAGCCGGCGCGCGCACCATGCAAATCGGCGATATGGCCCGCATCGTCGATCTCGAGGAGCCTGCCATCTCGCCCGACGGCGCGCATGTCGCGCTGGTCGTCGTCACGCAGAGCGTAACTCGCGCGGCCTACGTCAATACGCTGGTGCTGATCGACACGCGCGACGGCGCGTTGGCGCAGCTGCACCGCGGCGGCGAGGTCGCGGTTCCGCGCTGGTCCCCGGACGGCTCGCGTCTCGCCTACCTGGCGCGTCCCTCGGAGAGCTCTTTTCGACAGATCTTCGTGCGGGATCGCCAGGGAGCTACCGTGCAGGTCACGCACGCGAGCGGCGACGTCATCGACGCAGCCTGGAGTCCCGATCGCGGCACGCTCGCGTACGTCGCAGCCGATGCGCAGCCCAAGGCCGCCTACTTTTTCGCTGGCGATAACGACTACACCGCGACGGCGCTCACGCCGCCTGACCATCTGTGGCTCGTTCCCGCCGGCGGAGGTCATCCGCGCCGCCTGACCGCCGGATCTTGGACGATCGCGCCGACGGACCCGGGCGGCATCTTCTCCCCGCAGATCGCGTGGACACGCGACGGGCGGCACATTGTCTTCACACGCGTCGAGAACACGTTCAGCGGCGACGACGAACGCTCGACGCTCTGGCAGGTGGACGTGCGCGACGGCGCGCTGCGCAAACTCACCACGCATGCCGAGCTCGAACTCACGCCGGCCTACTCGCCCGGCGGCTCGCGACTGACCTATTGGTACGCGATGCACGGCGATATCAACTCCGAGAATACGCTGCGACTCCTGGCGGGTGGTCGCGACCGCGATCTCATCCCGAAGCTCGACCGCAACGTTGCGGGCTCGCTCTGGTTTCCGGGCGGACGTCGGCTCTTAGTTTGCGCCGCCGACGGTACACGCACGGCCGCCTGGACGGTCGATCTGGACGGGTCGGTGCGCCCGCTGCCCCTGGGCGCACTCGACATCGTCTGCGACCCCTATTCCAGCTCCACCTTCGATGCAGGCATCGCGGCCGATATCGCGGCGGATGGTTCGATTGCATTCGTCGCGACCACCGCCGCCCGCGCCCGCGAGCTCTACTATCTGCGCGCCGGTTCGAGTACGCCGCGCCGTCTCACGCATTTCAACGACTTCCTCTCCGGCATCGCGATCGGCCGGATGGCGCCGCTGGACTGGAACGGACCGAACGGCTTTCACGAAGACGGCGTGGTGACGTATCCGCCGGGATTCACGACCGCTCGAAAGTATCCGGTGGTGCTGCTAGTTCATGGCGGGCCGGGCCTATCGAGCACGCGCGCATTCGTGTGGGAGCAGTGGCCGCTCGCGCAAATGATCGCCTCGCGCGGATACATCGTCTTTCAACCGAACTACCGGGGTAGCGACAACCTCGGCAACGCCTATATGCTTGCGATCGTCCACGACACCGTCGCCGGTCCAAGCGCCGACATCATGTCGGGGCTGGCCGCACTCGAGCGCTTTGCCTACGTCGATCGCACGAAGGTCGCGGTTTCGGGCTGGTCCTACGGGGGCGAGCTCACCTCGTGGCTGATCGGCCACTATCACGACTGGCGCGCGGCCGTTTCCGGGGCGGCCGTGAACAGCGAGTTCGACGAGTATAATCTCTCGACGTCGAACGTGCAGGATCGCTATCCGCTGGGAACCTCGCCCTACGCCGCCGGCGGCGCGGGCGTCTACCGCGAGAACTCACCGATAACGTACTTTTCGCAGATCACGACGCCGACGCTGATCTGGGGCACGACGCTGGATCCGGTCGTGCCGATCGTGCAATCGTACGAGCTCTATCACGCGCTGCGCGAACGTCACGTGCCCGTCCGCTTCGCGGTCTTTCCCGCATCGACGCACGGACCGGCCGATCCCGTCCAGACCGCCGAGCTCACGCGCCTCTGGTTGGAGTGGTTGGACAGCCATCTGCGCTAGGACGTCATCCGTTTTGCGCGGCCGTGCGTTTAAGGAGAGTATGAAGATCTTCGCTGCCGTCGCCCTCCTCCTCGCCGTCGCCGCCGCTCCAAACGCACCGTCCCAAAGCGCCGCCGCGCCGCTCCAGCGCGTCGTGCTGGCCGGCGGCTGCTTTTGGGGAATGCAGTTGGTCTTCGAATCGGTCAAAGGCGTGACCAGCGCCGTCGCCGGATACTCGGGCGGGGCGGCGGCGACCGCCCACTACGACATCGTCAGCACCGGAACGACCGGGCATGCTGAATCGGTCGAGGTGACGTACGACCCCGCGAAGATCTCGTTCAAGCAGCTGCTCGACGTCTATTTTCTGGTCGCGCACGATCCCACGGAGCTCGATCGTCAGGGTCCCGACGACGGCACCCAATATCGATCCGAGATTTTCTACGCAACTGACGCGCAGCGCGCGCAAGCGCAAGCCTACATCGCGCGCTTGGAGCGCGACCACGTCTACGTTTCCCCGATCGTGACGATCCTCGCGCCGCTACGCGGCTTCTATCCGGCCGAAGCCTACCATCAGGACTTCGCGGTCCACAATCCGCAGAATCCGTACATCGTGTTCAACGATTTGCCGAAGCTGCGCAAGCTGCGCCAGGAGTTTCCGGCGCTGGTAAAGCCGAACGCCCCCTTCGCGAGCTAGCGTCACATCGGGGCGTTGGCCACGTTCTCGGCGTACGTCCGCGGATCGAAATACCAGGCGGGCAGCGATGACGGGAACGTGATGTCCGTGAAATCGTAGTCGACGGTCGCGTCGCGGCCCAAATACTCGGAATCCGCTTCGTAGGTGGGCGTGCCGTGAATGTGCGTGACGATCGGCATGTTGTTCATCCAGCCGAGCGTTACCGTGAACAGCATCGCGTAGACGTGGTTCCCGTCGCCTTCCTCGTAGAGCTTGTCGGTGGCGACGACCTCCTGAAGCTCGAGCGTCTTGCTGTCCACATAGAGCTCGCGCAAGCGGTTGCGGTCCGGATCGCGCAACGGTTGCAGGCTCACGTGGATCAGATGCCCTTCGGTCACCACGCGTGTGACGCGGTAGTCGAACTCGCCGAGCGCCGTCACGACCGCGATGGTCGGTGGTAGGCTGCCGCTGGGCTCGGGGGTCGGCACGAAGGTGCGCGGATTCTCGTGTGGATGCGCCGGTGCCGGTTCAAAGAGATCCGCGGTCGGCGGACCCGGATCCCACGGCTCGTTGAAGGATGGACGCAAGAACTCCAGCGTGCCGCGGTTGGAGCCGCGATAGACGCGACGGCCTAACGCGGCGCGATCGAGCGTGCGACACCAAATGTGATAGGTGTAACTGTTGACCAGATCCGGATAGCCGTCGTCGAGCGTCTGCTTACGGATCAAGGTGTACGTGATGTACGGCGGCGGCGGGCGATGGGAGCGGAATTGACGGCGAATGAGATAGAGTAGCCGCAACGGCGAAGGCAAAGGGATTGGCGTCGCCGCCGGGGTCGGCGTCGCGCCGGTGCGCCACGGCGGCTGGCCGCCGCCGGCATGCGAGGGCGCGGTCGCGACCAAGACACCAAGCAAGACGAGTGCAACGAGCGGCGTCGGTTTCACGCCTAGCAGTTGGCTACGCAACCGGCGCGGCTCCTGGCGCGAAGCGTTCAGTGATTTCTCAGATTAGCGCGGCGCCATGCGGATCGCACCGTCGAGGCGAATCACTTCGCCGTTTAGCATCTGGTTCTCGACGATATGGCGCGCCAGCGCCGCGTACTCCGCCGGCCTCCCGAGGCGCGACGGGAACGGGACTTGCTTGCCGAGCGACTCGCGCGCGGCCTCGGGCAATCCCGCCAGCATCGGCGTGTCGAAAATCCCCGGCGCGATGCTCGCAACGCGGATCTGATGCTGGGCGAACTCGCGCGCGACGGGCAACGTCAATCCAACCACGCCGCCCTTGGATGCCGAGTATGCGGCTTGCCCGATCTGCCCATCATAGGCGGCCACCGACGCGGTGCAGACGATCACGCCGCGATCCTCGCCCGGCTCGACCGGGCGCTCGATCATCTTGGCGCCCGCCAGACGAATCACGTTGAACGTCCCGATCAAATTCACCGCGATGACTTTGGAGAAGTGCTCCAGCGGCTGCGGCCCATCGCGCCCGATCACGCGTTCGGCCGTCGCGATGCCCGCGCAGTTGATCGCGCCGTGGAGCGCTCCGAAGGCTGCCACCGCGCCGTCGACCGCAGCTTGCACCTGCGCGCCGTCGGTCACATCCGTGCGCGCGAAACGCACAGCCGGCCCCAGTTCCTTCGCCACGTCGGCACCGCGTTCGCTGACGTCGCAGATCAGGATGTTGGCGCCGTGCTGCGCGAACTCGGCCGCGCACGCCGCACCGAGGCCCGAGCTTCCGCCCGTGACGATAAAAGTCCGTCCCGTTAGCTGCATCCTGCTGTCTGCCATGCGACGAGGGCGATATCCTTGAGAGACGAAGCTACGCTGCGGTGCCTGGAAAGTCGTCACGCCGGCCCGGCTCGCGAATCGGTTCGGCGTTTGCACTCATCGTGGTTGTGGGGATGAGCGCTGCCGCCGGCTGGTGGCTGCTTCGCCCCGCGCCGCCCGCGAACGTCGCGCCGATCGCTGCGGTTACGCCCGCGCCGACGATCGCTCCATCGCCGGCGACCCTCTCGTCGCCGGCGGTCGCACTGTTATCGAGTACGCCCGCGGCGCTGCCAAGCCCGACGACGCTCCCCAGCGCTACGGCACCACCTAGTGAAAGCGCACTTCCCAGTCCGACGCCGCTTCCAAGTTCAACGCTCGCGCCGACCGGCGCAAAGCTCGCTTTGATCGTCGACGACTGCGGTCAGTGGATCGATACCGAACGCGGCTTCATCGCGCTCGGCGTTCCGCTCACGTTGTCGGTGCTGCCCGATGTGCACTACACGAGCGTGATCGCGCGCGAGGCCTCGGACGCCGGCATGGGCGTGATGCTTCATCTGCCGATGGAGCCCATTTCGCACATGAACCCCGGTCCGGGCAAGGTCACCACTGAGATGACCGATCCTCAGATCATCGCGCAGGTCCAAGCCGATCTCGCGCAAGTGCCGCTTGCGCGCGGCGTCAACAATCATGAGGGGAGCAAAGCCTCAGCCGACGAGCGCGTGATGAACGACGTCATCGGCGTGCTTGCCAAACACGGCGATCTCTTCTTCATCGACTCGCGCACGAGTTCCGCGTCGGTGGGCGAACAGATCGCGCGAGCGCAAGGCGTCCCAACCGCCGCGCGAGACGTCTTTCTCGACAGCCGCGCCGACGTCGCGTACACGGAAGAACAGTTACGCAAGGCAGCGGCCCTAGCGCGCCGCAACGGTGAGGCGATCGCGATCGGCCATCCAAAGCCGACCACCCTCGCCGCGGTCCGGGCGATGATTCCGCAACTGCAAGCTGCAGGCATCCAGTTCGTCCTGGCGCAGGATCTGGTGACGACCGCCGACCCCCACTGAGCGCTCGGTTACTTGGTCGCAAAAGCAGAGGAGCAGGCCCTTCGCTCGATAAGCTCCGAGCATGGAGAAGGTCGCGTTTTATGGTGCGGGATTGCTCGGCTCGGCGATGATTCGCGCGATGCGCGGGCGCGGGATCGAAGTGCACGTATGGAATCGCTCGATCGACCGGGCGCGCGCGCTGGAAGACTCCGGCGCGCGTGTCTTTGCGGACCCGGACGAAGCCGCGTGGGGGGTCGACCGCGTGCACTTCTGCTTACGTGACGACGCCGGCGTCGACGCACTTCTCGACGCGGCGCTTCCCGGCATCGATTCGGCTGCGCCGATCGTCGATCACTCCACGGTCCTGCCCCAACGCGTCGTCGAGCGCGCGCGCTCGTTGCACGATCGAGGTCACCTATTCATCCATGCTCCGGTCTTCATGGGTCCGCCGATGGCATTGAATGCAAGCGGTGTGATGATGGCCTCGGGAGATCCTGCAACGTTCGAACGCGTACGCGCCGCGCTCGCCGCGATGTGCAGCGACCTACGCTATCTCGGTGAGCGTCCGGATCTGGCCGCCGTCTACAAGCTGATGGGGAATGCGATGATTCTGGCGGTCGTCGGCGGGCTCAACGACATGATGCGCATCGGCGAAGAGGAAGGGCTCGCGCGCGAGGAAGCATATCGCCTGTTCGACTTCTTCGATCCAAGCGGACAGATCAAAGGACGCGGAAAACGCATGGCCGACGGCGATTACGACCCGGCGTGGACCCTGGACATGGCACACAAAGACGCGGTCTTGATGCAGACGGCCGCGCACCACGAGCGTCTCCCGGTCATCGATGCGATCGAGGCGCTGATGCGCGATGCATCCGCCCGCGGGTTGGGCAATCGCGATCTTGCGGCGGTCGCTGCGCGCTGAGCGGAGGTGCCGGCAACGGTGTTCGGCGCGGCAATGGCGAGCCGGAAACGACCGGTCGCGGCGTGACGGCCGGCTCAGCGGTGAAGACCGCACTCGGAGCGACCGAAGGCGCCGCAGGATTAAACGGGGTCGGCCACCCTACCACCGGCGCGGGCGTTCGGACGTCCAGGCGGCGCGATCCAGCGTCGTATCGTACCGACTCGCCCAGCGCGCGCAGCACAGGTCCGGCGGGAACGTACGTTCCGTCGAGCTGATCGGGAAAGACGGGTTCGACGCGCACGCGAATGCGCCGGCCGCCGCGTTCGACCACGAGCACATCTCCGTCGAACCAGACGCGATCGGCAAGCTGCGCGAGCAACGGAACAACTGGAGCAAAGACGCGGCCGCCGGCGAGATATGCATGGACGTAGGCGGCGAGTGGGCGGCCGTCTATGAGCACGGCGACCGGGGCTCCCGGTGGGAATAGCGGCACTTCGTACCGATATACCGCCTGGGATGGAGCGACTCATTTCCGCGTTTCGCGAAGCGACCGTCGGCTTCGCGCGCGATGGTTGCGCCTTTCACGCCCAATCGATCGCCTTCAACGCCATCTTCGCGCTCTTTCCGCTAATGGTGCTCATTCTGAGCGCAGCGACGCTCGTGCTTCCTGACTCCGAGCGTCGCACGCTCGCGTTCTTCGACACGCTCGCGCCGACGCTGCACAACTACGTCGCCACCAACCTCGAAACGTACATCTACGGACGCGGTATCTCGAGCCTGGTTGCGCTCGCCTTCCTGTTGTGGTCGGGGAAAAATCTCTTCATGGGCCTTGCCTATTCACTGGATCGCGCGCTCAACGTTCCCACCGGCAGGCCGCTCCTCAACAACCTCGCGCTTTCGTTCGTCATGCTGCCTGTTACCGGCATCTTGCTGATCGTGGCGATCGCCTTGCCAATCGTTCTCTCGGTCTCGTTTCACGTCGCGGGGATTCACGACCCACGCCGGGTTACGCACATCCTGGCGTACTTGATCTCGATCGCCATTGTTTTCGTCGTTGCCGTCGTGCTCTATCGCTGGCTGCCCAACACGCTCGTCTCGTGGGGCTTTGCCCTTCGCGGAGCAGCGATTGTTTGCATTGCTTGGCCGGTCGTGCAGTATGCGTTCGCGCAGTATGTCATCCACGTCAACTTCTCGTACGTCTACGGCGCGCTGTCTGCGCCGCTCGTCTTGCTGCTCTGGTTCTATTGCATCGGATCGATCTTTCTCTTTGGCGCCGAGTACAGCGTCGCATGGCGAAACCGGATATCCGCGAGCTCCTCGCGAATAGGCGGCGGTTAATGTTCCAAAGGATCTCTCCGCGACGGCTCCTCGGCACGAGCTTGCTCTGCTCGTCGTTCCTACTCATCGCGGCCGCCCCGCCGGCGCCGCGCGCTTCGCCGTCGCCGCAGCCGAGCGTCGCCGCCACCACCACGCCCGCCCCACTCTTCCTCGCGGAGAATCCCGAGGTCCTGATCTATCCGTTCGACGTGCAGGGCGGCATCGATCCGCGGATTGGCATGGCAATCGCGCAGATCCTGGCCCAAGAGATGATGGCAGCCGGCGGCATCAACGTTCCGCCCGTCCCGCAGAACGTCAAGCGCCCCGACTTCCTCGACAACGCGCGCACCTTGCACACTGACTTCTATATCAGCGGATACGTCACGCCGGTCGGGGATCGGGCTTCGGTCGTCGAGCAAGTCGTGAGCGTCGACAGCGGCGTAATCCTTTTCTCGCAGACGGCGCAGGTCTCGGGCGTCGCCGACGTGGCATCGCAGTCGCTAATGGCGCGTTCCGAAATCCTGGCATTCGTCAACCGCGGCGACGAAGAGATGGAGACCCAGCCGTCCGCAACGCCTGCGCCGTCCGCGACCAACGGCGCGAAGGTTCCCATCAGCGGCATCGGCAGCATCGTGGATTCGGTTTTCAAGCACAAGGGCGGCCCTGCGCCCAAACCCTCGCCGACTGCGTCGGTCAAGCCGGCGCGCGGAGTGATCGTCGCGCCGGTGGCAGCGGCAGGCACGGTTGCATCCGGCGACCTGGACAACGCGCTGCGCGAGCTTTACTTCGCGATGAATCGCCACTTTACGACGCAGATCACCAGCGTGACCGATGACGTTACGCAATCGGCGGATGCCATCTGCGGGCCCAATCGCGACAATACCATCGCTACCGGAACCCTCGAGGAGCAGCCCGCGCATCGCGGCCGCCAGATCGTCTTTACGCTGCGCGTCTACACCTGCTTCGGCGTGTCGCTCGAGCGCGAAACCGGTAAAGGCAGCTCGATCAAGAGCGCCGTCGACGCCGCCGCGGCCGCGTACGCGACCGCGCACCCCGACAACAGCTAGGTTCCCTTAGTCCAGCAAACCCTGTGGCGGATCGACCACGACGCGCCGACGCGCGAGGTCGATCTCGGTCACGATGGCGCGTACCATCGGGATCATTCGTCCATCGACGATCAGCATATCGCTAGCCGGATAATGCTCGACGCGTTCGACGGTACCGTAGTGCGAGCCGTCGAGGCCATCCACCGAACAGCCGACCAGATCGTCGGCTAAGTACTCTTCTGCGTGAAGTTCGATGCGCTCGCGCGGCGCGAAGAGCAGCGCACCGGCGTACGCCTTGGCAGCATCGGGATCATCCACGCCCGCGAGGCGGATCAAGAGCCGTTCGCGGTGCGGGCGAACTCCGGTGATGCGAACCGTTTCGGAGCGCGTGCCGCGCGCACAGTGCAGCTCTGCGCCCGGCACGAAGAGCGCACGACCCGCGCTCGTTGGATCGCATTTCAGCTCGCCGGTTACCCCGAACGCGCCGGCGATTCTCCCAACCGCAATCGCATCATCCGCCCTCCGGTCCATCGTCGAGTCCTTCAGCCGCTTCGTCGCTGTCGAGAATGTCGACTGCAACGCGGCCCTCGGCGGTGGCGCGCACGATCGTGCGTAGCGCATGCGCGACGCGGCCACTCCGCCCGATCACCTTACCGAGATCCTCCGGGTCGACGATCAACTCGATCACCGGCTGAGCTTGCTCGTCGATGAAGAGCTCGACCGAGACGCTGTCGGGTTTCTGCACGAGTTTGCGAGCCATAAAACCGAGCAGTTCGGTGGCGCGCCGATGCCCCGCCCACGGGTCGCTCGAGGCCGCATGCTGCCTGGGCTGCGGTCGCGATGAGCGTCGCGCCGGCGTCGAGCGTTCTCGCCGCGGCGTCTCCTCGCGCTTGGGCTCCTCGGTCGTCTCGCCGCGACCGATCTTCCGCGGGCCGAGGGTCGGCCGGCGTTCGACCTCCTCGGAACCCTCGCCAAAAAGGCCAAACTCGTCGTCGAACGAGCTCATTACGAGCCGCCTTCGGCCTTGCGGGCCTTTCGTTTCGTCGTCGGAATCGGACCCCGCTCCATGATGCCCTTCTCAGCGAAGAGCCGGCGAACGGTCTCCGAGGGCTGAGCGCCTTTGGTGAGCCACTCCTTGGCCTTCGCCTCGTCGACTACGACCGTTTTAGGTTCTGTGCGTGGATTGTAATGTCCGAGGATCTCGATGAACCGTCCATCCCTCGGTGCACGCGCATCGGCAACCACGAAGCGATACGTCGGCTGTTTCTTCGCGCCAATGCGGCGCAGTCTTATCTTTACCATCTAGACATCCGTTGCAGAAGTGCTGTTCTTTCTCGTTTCTTTCCGCCGAGCTGTTTCATCATTTGACGCGCCTGCTCGAACTGCTTGACGACGCGGTTCACATCGAAAACCTGGGTGCCCGAGCCGAACGCAATTCGTTTGCGTCGCGATCCGTTCAACAGATCGGGATTGCGGCGTTCACCGCGTGTCATCGAGCAGATGATGGCCTCGACCTTCGAAAACTCGCGTTCGGGAATCTCGAAGTCTCTCGGAAGCGCTTTGGCAAGGCCGGGGACCATCTTCACCAGCTCGGTCATCGAGCCGATCTTGCGGACTTGACGGAGCTGCTCGAGGAAATCGTCGAGCGTGAAGCTCTGCTTGAGCAGCTTTTCCTCGAGCTTGCGCGCCTGCTCTTCGGAATAGACGCTCTGGGTCTTCTCGATCAGCGTAAGCGCGTCGCCCATGCCGAGGATGCGCGATGCGAGGCGCTCGGGATAAA
>JASHPI010000165.1 GCA_030038215.1 Vulcanimicrobiota bacterium
GCCGGACACGCACGGGCCGGGTGTAGCCCGCGTCAGCGTCGTGCAAGGATCAGCCGTCGTACAGCGTGGCGACACCAACAAGCAGGTCGCAGCCGTCGTGAACGCGCCGATGCTGCCGGGCGATTACATCTCGACCGGAGCCAACTCGCGCGCTGAAATACAGTTTGACGGCTTTACCGCTGTGCGTTTGGGCGGGAGCGTGCAGGCTCGCATTACGGCCAACGATCCCAACAACCGGCAGCTGCAGCTCGCAGACGGCACGATCGAGGTCGCGCTCGTTCGTAACAACGGCTTGATCTCAGTCGACACGCCTTCGATCACCGTTAGAGCCCAAGACGCCGGAGACTATCGCGTCACCATCGATCGAGACGGCTCCTCGTGGGTCACCGTTCGTCGCGGTCACGCTGAGATCGTAACGCCGCACGGATCCTATACGCTCGAGTCGGGCCGGACGCTCGTTGCGCGCGGCTCGGCCAACAGTCCGACGATCTCCTACGCCTCTGAGGTCGGCTACGACTCGTTCGATCAGTTCAACGCCAACCGCGACCAGGCGATGATCGCGGCCTTGAACGCCAATCCCGACTTGAACCCGAACATCGCCGGTTACGACAACCTCAACGGATACGGTCAGTGGCAGGATGTCTCGCAATACGGGCAAGTCTGGACCCCTGACGAGCCGTCCGGCTGGGCGCCGTATCGTAATGGCTCGTGGGTCTGGGAAGGCGGCTATGGCTGGACCTGGGTCGGTTCTGAGCCGTGGGGCTGGGCGCCCTATCATTATGGCAACTGGGTTTGGTGCGGTTGCGGAGCGAGCGGTTGGGCTTGGGTCCCGCCGGCGTACGCCGCTGCGCCGGCGTGGTCGCCCGCCCTGGTCGGGTTCTTCGGATTCGGTGGCGGCGTCAGCGTAGGCCTCAACTTCGGCTTCGGCTATCCCTCCATCGGCTGGTATCCGCTGGCGCCGTTTGCGCCCTTCTACCCCTGGTATCCGGGGTGGTCGTGGCTCGGCTTCGGCTGGGGCTGGCCCGGATTCGGCATCGGCTTCGGAGGATGGGGAGGATTCTGGGGCGGCACGCACATCACCAACATCACCAACATCACCAACATCACGAACATCTATCGGCACGGTGGTGCCACCGGAACCCTCGTCGGCAACTTCCGTAACGGTGACTTCACGCACACGATCGCGGTCGATCCGAAGAATGTTGGGCGCGTCGGAACCATCCACGGCGCACTCCCGATTACCCCGACGAACCACAACCTCGGCTTCACCCGCGGCGGCGGAACGCTTCGCACACCGGTGACCATGTCAAAGGCCTTCAGCGATCCGCGCTTCGCCTCGAATCGCGCACTTGCGGATCACACCTCGTTTGCCCAACAGCAGCGGGCGGTTTCGCAGGCGATCCACGGCACGGCTACCGCGCGCGGCAACAACAACGCATCGGTTGGGCATGAGAACGCATCGGTCGGGCATGAGAACGCATCGGCCGGGCGCGAGACCGCGCCGATGACGCACGACAATGCAGCGTCGGATCCGTGGCAACGCTTCAACCAGGCACGCGGCACGCAAGACCGTGGCATGGCGAACGCTGGACGGACGGGCACGCTTGACTCCAACGCAACGGGACGGGCGAACTCTTCGTTCGGTCGTTCGGCGAACTCGTACAATCGCTCGGCGCAAGGGGGCCGCGCGTCGGCACCGTCCGATTCGTGGGGCCGGTTCTCGAACTCGCGCGGCAGCGACTACCCGCGCGGTTCGTACGGCAGCGACTACTCACGCGGCTCGTATGGCGGCGACTACTCGCGCGGTTCGTACGGCAGCGACTACTCTCGCGGCAACGAGAGCAATGGATACTCGCGCGAATCGTACCCGTCGTACGCGCGCCCGTCGAGCGGATCCTACCCGTCGTACTCGCGCGGCTCGTATCCGTCGTACGCGCGTCCCTCGAACTCGTATCCGTCCGGGCAGCGCGGCTCTGCTGCTCCCTCGGCCCCGCGCTATTCAGGCGGAGGCGGAGGCGGCGCGCACTACTCGGGTGGCGGCGGAGGCGGCGGCTCGCACAGCGGCGGCGGTGGAGGCGGACGGCCTCCGCGCTAGAATCGCGCGCGCATCAAACGACAAGGGCAGCGCCAAGGCGCTGCCCTTTCGCTTGGAGAACGGAGCAAAAAGCACTTCCCGAGGTCTGCAGAAGGAGCAACAATTGATGAACGGCATTCGTTTCTTGCCGTGCGTTGCAGCCGCGTGGCTGTTGATGGGCGCACCGGCCGGCGCGATCGAGTACGTACCCGGACATCATCCCATCAAAATCACAAACTGCAATCCGCAGCGCAACTTGCGGACCGCGGCGGGCTTCGTGCCCGCGTACTATCCGCCGGGAATCGGCCCGTATTGGGGTTGGCCCTCGGTTTATGGATACGGATACCGGTACTATCAATATCCGGTGGCCGGAAATCCGACGCTTGCGATCGACTACGTCAATACCACGCAAAAGGTGATGAAGGACATCGAGTTCGGCTTGGTCGTGCAGGGTAACCTCGTCGCCGAAGTACGGGATGTGGGGACCTTTTCGCCCGGCGCCGAGATCAAGCACGAATTCGGTCTCAATCCCAACGTCTTTCCTATTCAAACCTCGTTCCCGCAGTGCGTTCCACTGAAAATCGCGTTCCAGGACGGCACGCATTGGAAGAACCCGCACTTGCCGGCGCTGCGCGCGAGCATCTACGGCCGCCCACAGTAATGGATCTATCGGCGGTTCAGGCCCGCGACAACGTTTGGGAGATGGCGCAGCGGCAGCTGGACGAGGTTGCTTTGCTGATCGGGCTCAATGAATCGCTGCATGGCTATTTGCGCGTGCCTAAACGCGTGCTCGAAGTTTCGGTGCCGGTCCGCATGGACGACGGCGGGTTTCGCATGTTTACCGGTTATCGCGTGCAGCACAACATGGCGCGTGGACCGGGCAAGGGCGGCATTCGCTTTCACCCCGACGTAACGCTCGACGAAGTCAAGGCGCTCGCAATGTGGATGACGTGGAAGTGCGCGTTGATCAACATTCCGTTCGGCGGCGCCAAAGGCGGCGTGATCTGCGACCCCAAGCATATGTCGATGCAGGAGCTCGAGAACCTCACGCGGCGTTTCACCAGCGAGATCTCGATCATCATCGGTCCCGAGAAAGACATCCCCGCCCCCGACGTCTATACGACTCCAAAGATCATGGCGTGGATCATGGACACCTTCTCGATGCAGCACGGCTATTCTATTCCGGGTGTCGTTACGGGAAAGCCGGTCGCAATCGGGGGATCGCTTGGGCGCGACAAAGCGACGGCGCGCGGTTGCCTCTACGTAGTCGACGAAGCAATGGCGACGCTCGGAAAACCCGTCGAGAATGCGCGCGTCGCGATCCAAGGCTTCGGCAACGCGGGCATGTACGCCGCGCAACTGATGGCCGAGCGCGGCTACCGTGTGGTAGCGGTTTCCGATTCACATGGCGGCGTGGCAAATGACAAAGGGCTCGACGTCAAGCAGCTAATCGCGCACAAATTTGAAACCGGTTCGGTCGTCGGTTTTACCGGCAGCGAACGCGCCGACAATCGCGCGATTCTCGAGTACGATTGCGACGTCCTAGTGCCGGCCGCGCTCGAGAAAGTCATCACGCGCGAAAATGCCCCGAGCATCCGGGCACAGATCGTCGCGGAAGCGGCGAACGGCCCGACGATGCCCGAGGCCGACGACATCCTCTTTAGCCGCGGCATCATGGTGCTGCCCGACATCCTCGCCAACGCCGGCGGCGTCACCGTCTCCTATTTCGAATGGGTGCAAGACCTTCAAGCAAACTTCTGGGACGAAGAAGAGATCAACGAAGGTCTGAAGCGTAAGATGGTGCGCGCCTTCCGCGAAACGTACGAGCAGGCTCGCCGGCACGGCGTTTCGATGCGCAAGGGAGCGTACTGCGTGGCGGTTTCGCGCGTCGCCGAAGCCACCAAGCTTCGCGGCCTGTATCCCTGACGCAACTTGGATTCTTTGGCGCAGAACGGCGCGTTCTGCTCGACGACGAGTCCGGCCAAATTGCGTACACTCCGCAGTTTGTCGATTTGCGCATCGCGCACGACTGGTTCGAGGAGCTGCTGAATCAAGCCGACTGGCGCAGCGAGCGCCGGCGGATGTACGATCGTTACGTCGATGTGCCGCGGCTGGTCGCGCGCTATGCGCTCGACGCGCCGGGCATTCCACCCACGCTTGCACAGGCCGCGCAACGCGCTCGCGACCAAACCGGCGTCCCGTTCAATAGCGCCGGCCTGAATCTCTACCGCGATGGCCGCGACAGCGTCGCTCCGCACAACGATCATCTCTACGAGATCGTCGCCGGATTTCCAATCGCGCTGATCTCGCTGGGGGCAACCCGGCTCATGACGATTCGCAGCAAAGCCAAACCGCGGCGCATCCTCGATCTGGATTTGGAGAACGGCAGTCTACTGCTCATGAGCTACCAGACGCAGAAGTTCTACGATCACGGCATACCGAAGACGCGGAGCGCCGCCGGTGCGCGCATCAGCATCGCGTTGCGCGTGCGGCCGTTCGAAGGCGCGCCTTCGTAATCTTGCGAAGACAAGGTTCATGGAACCCATCGATCGGCGCACGTTTTTGGCCTCCAGCGCGCGCCTCGATCTGTGGCGAAGCTGCTCGCTGCGATCGATGCACGGACTCCTTTAGAGGTTCCGTAGGTGAGAGCCGTACTCGTCCTGCTCGCGCTGACGGCGTGCGCGCGCAGCGGTGAGGTGTTAGCGCAAGCCCACGTTCTGCGGATCGCCGACAACGTGGATCCCACTTCGCTCAACCCGTTGCTCGCGCACGATCAAGACACGATCGGCTACGACCTGCTCGTCACTCAGACGCTAGTCGGTTTGTCCGCCGGCAATACCCTGGTGCCGGTCCTGGTGACGCGAGTGCCGTCGCGGGCCAACGGTGACGTCTCGCCCGACGGCAAGACGATCGTCTATCACCTCCGCCGGGGCGTACGTTTTGCCGATGGGACTGAGCTGACGTCGCGTGACGTGGCATTCACCTTCCGCGCGATCCTGGATCCGCGCAATCCGGTCGAGTCACAAGACGCCTATCGCCGCGTCGCGACATTGCAGACGCCGGACCGCTATACGGTCGTCGTACGCTTGAAGCAGCCTTGGAATGCCGCGGTCGCCGAGCTCTTCGCTCAAGCCGACTTTGCCTTTGGGATCCTTCCCTCGCATGCGTTCGCCTCGACCGACGTCGTGCACTCGGCCTGGAACCAGCTCCCATTTGGAACCGGACCCTTTCGCGTGGTGGAGTGGCAGCGCGCGAGCCGTATCGTGCTGGATCCCAATCCGTATTACCGGCCGCGTCCGCGCCTACACCGCATCGCATTCGTCCTGATTCCGACGCCGCAGGCGGCGTTGGTTGCGTTGCGCGCGCACGAAGTCGACGTCGTGGAGATCCTCGATCCGGCGCAGATTCCCACGGCGCGCGGCATTCCCGGGGCGCATCTGGTCTTCACTGCGGTCAACGGAGAGTACGAAATCACTGCGCGGACGTCACGCTCGCCGACCGACGACGTCCACGTGCGGCGGGCGATTGCGGCGGCCATCGACCGTCATGAGATCACCCGCGCGAGCTTCGGCGCGCTTACACCGGCCGATTCGTTTCTGCCCCGAGTCTTCAGTTGGCACGATCCGGCGCCCGAGACGACGAGCTCCGACCCGCCGCGTGTCGCGCGCGAGCTTCAGGCCGATGGATGGCGCGAGATCGGCGGCACATGGCAGAAGGCGGCCCGTCCGCTCACCGTCACCATCGATTTCGAGCCGACGCTGGGGTCGTGGATCGAGGTGCTGGTCCAAGAGCAACTACGGCGCGCCGGAATCGACGCGCGCGTCAAACCTTTTCCGCCGGCGCTCTTCAACGCGCCCGGCGGACCGCTGCGCGGCGGCACCTTCACGCTTGCATCCAGCCAGTGGATCGGCGGCGCGGATCCCGAGCAGTCGGTGGTCTTTGCATGCTCGCAGCGCGGCGGTGACGGAAACAACGATTCCGACTATTGCAATTTCGGCTTCGACGCGTATTTCCTCGACCAAGCGGTTACGAGCGATCCGTCCCGCCGTCGCCGCGACTTCGTTGAAATGCAGCGCATCGTGCGCAGCGACGTTCCAGTCGTGCCGCTCGCATTTCAGTCGGACGTCGACGCAATCAGCGATCGCGTTAGCGGATTCGCCCGGAACATGCTGATGTATCCCGTCGATGCTGCAAACTGGGACGTGCGTTAGGCGCCCTTCAGAGGTCGCTCAGGTCGGCAGCGGAGAGGCCGATTCCGAGGGCGACGGGGTCGGTCCGTAGACGGCCTCACTGCCCGCGCAGACGGTTTTGCCCCCCAATCTGAAGTCAACCAACGCAGAGCCACGTGCCGACGTGGCGGTTGCGCCAAGCGCGACCGGTGCGCCGGCGGGTAGCGCGATCAAGTTGTAAAGCAGATCCGTCTGGCGCGTCATCGCGTCGATCGAGCGGTCGGTGTTGAGGTAGTCGTTGAACCATCTGCAGGTATCGACCGATCCCGGCAGTGCGGCGAAGGAGTAAAGAATCGTTTGCGCCGGAGCCGCCATTCCGACGAGGACGACGAGGGCGGCGAAGGCGGTAGCTGCGACGGCCGTGCGCTTCATGCTCTAATGATACTACGCGCTCGCGCCTCGACCCCGCATCTCGGCGGCCTGCTCCAGCAGGCGGCGCACTTCTTCGTCGCTCGTTTGCTCGAAGTTTTCGTAGTAGAGCCCGACCGCGCGAAAGGGTTCGGGGGTATGCGGACAGACGACGCGATCGGCGACGCTTCGCAGCCCGGCGCAGGTGCGCGCCGCGGCGACCGGAACCGCGACCACGATCGAAGCGGGGGCGCGGCGTCGCAGAGCGATCGCGGCCGCGCGCATCGTCGCTCCGGTGGCAAGCCCATCGTCGACGACGATCGCGTCCTTGCCCTCGATGTTCGGCTCCCGGCGTCCGTCGCGATAGGCGGCCTCGCGCCGGCGGACCTCGTCCAGCTCGCGTTGCACCTCGTCGGCCAGCGTCATCTCGTCGACACCGAGCGATTCGATCAACGCTTCGTCGACGACGCAGCTGCCATCGCTCGCAACGGCGCCCATGGCCAACTCTTCATGACCCGGAACGCCGAGTTTGCGAACGACGTAGACGTCGAGCGGGATGCGAAGCCGCTTCGCAACTTCGTAGCCGACCGGAACGCCGCCGCGCGGCAATGCCAGCACGATGGCACTGGGGTCTCCGGCATAGGAAGCCAGCGACTCGGCCAACTCTCTGCCGGCATCCGCCCGGTCGTGAAAAAGTGCCACAGTACTCTCTTCCCGTGTTAGCGTCGTGCCGCCCGTGTCCGGCGCATAAAGCTGGGCGTGTGGCGTAGGGCGGGCAAGGAACGATGAGCGACAAAAGCAGCGCTTTGCGAGCGAAGAGTGACGAAGACCGCACCCGCCACGCGGCCAGCCCTCCGGGGTCGCGGCGGCGGAGACGCACCAGCTTTGTTGCTCGTCGGTCACAGAGCTACGGCTATGCTTCCTCCTCGCGCCGCGCTGGTGCGCTCCGGCGCTCGCGACTTTATATGTCGGACACGGGCGGCACGACGCTTGCGGAGGGCGCCCCGCTCTGAGTGCGAACTCGCGCGAGCATGGAGTGTAGCCTTTCTCTCTCTCGATCGATGCAGCGCGCCGTCGCGGTGCTGTTACTCTCGGGCGCCGCGACGTTGCTGCCGGCGGGCGCTGACTCACCGGCCGACGCAACCGCAACGCTGACGAGCAAGCTGCAGTGGCGCAGCGTTGGGCCGTTTATCGGCGGGCGTGTCGTCGCCGTGAGCGGCGTGTCCTCGCGCGCGAATCTTTTCTACATGGGCGGGGTCGACGGCGGCATCTGGCGCAGCACCGACTATGGCCTTAGCTGGGAGAATCTCAGCGACGGCAAGCTGCCGAGTTCGAGCAGCAGCATCGGAGCGCTCGCGGTTGCCCCCTCCGATCCCAACGTCATCTACGCCGGTACGGGTGAGAGCGACATCCGCGGCGACGTGATCACCGGCGACGGCGTCTACCGATCGAGTGACGCCGGCAAAATGTGGGCGTACGCCGGCTTGCGCGATACGCACACAATCAGCGCAATCGTCGTCGATCCCCGCAATCCTAATGTCGTCTACGCGTCCTCGATGGGGCACGTCTTCAAGGGAAATTCGGATCGTGGCGTCTTCAAGTCGACTGATGGCGGCAGGATCTGGCGCAAAGTGCTCTACGTCGACGCGCAGACCGGGGCGATCGATCTCGTGATGGACGTGCGGCATCCCGACGTTCTCTATGCGGCCATGTGGCAAGCCTACCGCACGCCGTGGGCGCTAGCCAGCGGCGGAACGGGAAGCGGCCTGTACAAAAGCACCGACGGCGGCGCGCACTGGGCGAATCTGACACACAATCCGGGTTTCCCGCAAGGACTGCTCGGCCGGATCGGCGTGACGGTTGCAGCCGGCAATCCGCGAGTCGTTTATGCGATCGTGCAGGCTAGGCAGGGGGGCGTCTTTCGGTCGGTCGATGGCGGCGCGACGTGGAAGCAGACCAACGATGAGTGGAAGCTGCGCCAACGCGCCTTCTATTACATGAGCATCTTCGCGGATCCGAGCAACCCGAACACGGTCTACGTACCGGAAGTCGACGCGCT
>JASHPI010000166.1 GCA_030038215.1 Vulcanimicrobiota bacterium
AGCGTGATGAAGCGCATCCGGCCCGAGGGCATGGCCACGGTGGTGCGCACGGCGGCGGCCGGCGTAAGCGAAGCCGAGCTGATCGCGGATCTGGGCGTGCTGATCCGCATGTGGCACGGCATTCTCGAAATGTACAAGCGCGCGGATTCGCCGTCGCTGCTGCACAAGGACATGAACCTCGTCTACAAAGCGGCGCGTGACTTCATCACCGCCGACGTCGACCGCGTCTTGATCGACGACGAAGAGGAGTTTAAGAAGGTCCGCGACTTTCTGCAACTGCTCGGACCGCAGTACATCAGCCGCGTCGAGTACTACAACTCGGGGCGCTCGCTCTTCGACGATTACAAGATCAACGAGGAGCTGCAGAAGCTCATGCGCCCGAAGATCGGCCTGCCGTCGGGCGGGTCGATCGTGATCGAATCGACCGAAGCGCTGACGGTGGTGGACGTGAACTCCGGCAAGTTCACCGGCGGGCGCAACCTCGAGGACACGATTCTCAAGACCAATCTCGAGGCGGCCGAGGAAATTGCGCGCCAAGTGCGCTTGCGCGACATCGGCGGCATCATCGTCGTCGACTTCATCGATATGGCTTCGGAAGCATCGCGCACCAAGGTCATCAAGGCGATGGAGGACGGCCTGCGCCGCGACCGCACCCGCGCCACGATCCAATCGTTCTCGAACCTCGGGCTGCTCGAGTTCACGCGCAAACGCGTCGGAAAAGACCTCGGCGCGCAGCTGCGCGGCGCTTGCCCCACGTGCAGCGGCACCGGCAGCGTGATGTCGTCGCAATCGGTTGCGATCGAGACCTTCCGTCGAATCAACAGTGAGGCGAACGACGGCGCGCCGGGCGACGTCGTCGTCCACGTTGCCCCCAGCGTGGCGGCGCAGATGGATTTCTGGTACGAAGACGAGTGCGAAGAGCTGGCCCACGCGATCCATCACAAGATTCACGTGCGCGTCGACCCCCTGATTCATCCCGAGAAGTCGCGCGTCGATACGATCGCCGCGTTTAAGGAGGAGCGCTCGCAACTCGTGCGCGTCGGCGACGAGCACGACGTCGACTTGCTTCCGGGGCGGCTGCCCAGCGCGACCTCCGCCGCGGCGGTCGTCGGCGGGCGGATCGTGGAAGTGGAGAACGCCGCCAACAATGCCGGCAACTTCGCGCGTGTGCGCATCCTCGACGTCGACGACGAGAGCGACTACGTGCTGGCCGAGCTGGTCACGCTGGGCGCAGGCGAAAAGAAGCGCCGCCGCCGGCGCGCGCGCAAGGGCGAACTCTCGGCCGCCGAACAGACGCGCCAGCTGCGCGAGCTGGCCGAAGACGCGGCGCGTCACGCGACCGCGCGGCCGCCGATCGGCATCACGACCCTCAGCGAGGAAGAGGAAGCGCAGGACAAAGCCTTGCTCGCCGAGCGCAAAGGCGAGGCGCAGGCCCACGCGATCGTCATCGCGCACGGCGGCGAGCACGTTGAGACGCCGGGCGAGGGTCATCGCAAACGCCGCCGGCGCCGCCGTCGCGGGCGTGGCCATGGCGGAGGCGATGGGGTCGCGCAGGCGCCGCAAGTCGCCCCCGTCGCAGCACCGGCTCCTGCAGCCGGGCCGGCACCAACCGAAGAGTCGAACCATCGGCGCCGGCGCCGCCGGCGTGGACGGCGCGGCCGCGGCGGAGCCCATGCACCGGGCGCGGTGGCACCGGATCGCTTGATCGTCGAGGTCGGCAGCGACGGCGCGGCCCGCCCGACCGGCGTCGTCGCAGAGCCCGAACCCTCGCGAGCCGTCGCCCACGTCGAGCAAAGCTACCCGCCGGCGCTCGAAGCGCCGCCGCCCAGCCTCTCCGCACCGGTCGAGACGCCGAAGCCGGCCAAGCCCACGCGGCGCCGTCGCGCGACGACGCGCGGTGCGGTCGCGGGCGAGCTCGAGCAGCCGACGTCGATCGCAGCGCTTCCGGCGCCCGAGGCCGAGGCCAAGCCCAAGCCGCGCACGCGTAAACGCAGCGTCAAGACCGAAGCCGCCGCCGATGCAGTCATTGCCGACGGCGAAACGCCCAAACCAAAACGGCGGCGAAAAACCGCCGCCGCCGAGGTCTCCTCTTAGTCATCCTTCGACAAGCTCAGGATGACACAGGGAGTTTAGACTCCGTTCTGTTGGCTGATGTGCGCTAGCTTATCATCGAGGTACTGGAGCGCGCGCTCCAGCTGATCGTCCTTCGCGGGCGTGCCGAACTGCGCGTGCTTGTTCTCGGTGACGACGACGTCGGGCGTGATACCGAGATGATTGATGTCGCGATTGCGCGGCGTGAGATAGCGCGCGGTCGTGATCTTGATCGCGCTGCCGTCGGGCAGCGGATAGATCGTCTGCACGACGCCCTTGCCGAAGGTCTTGGTGCCCATGATCGTGCCGACGCTGCTGTCCTGAATCGCACCGGACGTGATCTCCGACGCCGAGGCGGTGTAGCCGTTGACGAGTACGACCAGCGGCAGCGGATTGATGGCGGTGTTGTCGGCATCCAGCGTGGTGATGTTGGAGGCGCGCGACTCAACCGAGACGATCGGGCCGCTCGGAATGAACTTCGAGCTGACGGCGACCGCGGCTTCCAGATAGCCGCCGCCGTTGTCACGCAGGTCGAGGACGAGCGCCTTCGCGCCCTGCTGCTGCAGGCGGTCGAGCGCGGTCGTGAGCTCGTCGCCGGTATCGCGGCCGAAGACCGTCAGCGCGACGTATCCGATCTTACCGGGCAGCATCTTCTCGTAGACGCTCAGCTGGTGGATCTTGGCACGCACGATGGTGATCGGCGCGGCCAGCGCCGCGTTGTCGCGCTGGATCGTCAGCGTGACCGGGGTGCCTTCCTTGCCGCGCAGCTTGCTGCTGGCTTGCTGAACGCTCATGTTCTTGGTCGAAACGCCGTCGATCGAGGTGATCAAGTCGTCCTGTTCGATGCCGGCCTTATCGGCTGGTGCATTGGGAACGACGTTCTCGACGATGATGTACTTGGTCTGATCATCGGACTGAATGACGATCCCGGTTCCGCCGAAATCGCCGCCGTCCAGACCTTGATTGAGGCCCGCGAACTCTTTGGGCGTCAAGAAGACGGTGTAGCGGTCGCCGACCGATTTCATCATGCCGTCGAGCGCGATGTAGCTCATGTCGTGCGGCGTGAACTTGGCCTTGCCTTCGGTCGCCGCTTCCAGCACCTCGCGATCGATCTCGCGGATGTCGGTGTTGTTGTCATCGCTGGCGTGCATGATCGGCAGCGAGGCGTGCTTGACGCCAGCCGTGCGCAGCGCCGAAAGCATCGACGTGCGGATCGTGTCGAGCACGTCCTGCGGTATGACCTTCTTGTAATAGTTTCCCGTCAGGTAGGTGAAGCTGGTCGACAGCCCGGTGGCGTCGAGCGTTGAGAGATGCTCCGGTTGCGCCGCAAAGGCGACCGAAAGCTGGAGCAGGGAGCCGGCCAGCACGCCGGCGAGCAGAAGTGTAGTGAGGCGTTTCATTGTATCCAAATCAACGAATAGGAGCGTGTAAAAGTGCCTTGGCCGCAGCCAGTTGCTTGTCGGCCGGGGTGTCGATAATCGAGGGGTCGGGTTGTTGGTCGACCACGACGTCGGGCTCGATGCCGTGGTGCTGAATGTCGCGGCCGGCCGGCGTGACGTACCGGGCGGTCGTGATCTTAAGCGCTCCTTGGTCCGGAGGCAGCGGGAAAATCTCCTGCACGACGCCCTTTCCGAAGGTGCGCGTGCCTACGATCAGCGCGAGGTGGTAGTCGCGTAGGGCGCCGGCCGTAATCTCCGAGGCGCTGGCCGTGTACTTGTTGACCAGCAGGACCAGGGGCTGCAGGCCGGGGATGGCGTCGCCCAGCGCTTCATCGCTGATCGGCGACCCGTCGCGATGGATGGTCGAGACGATCGTGCCCTGCGGGATGAAGAGGCTGGAGACTTGCACTGCGGCGTCCAGCAGACCGCCGCCGTTGTCGCGTAGGTCGAGGATGTATCCTTTCGCGCCCTTGGCTTTACCGTCGAGGAGCGCGGCCCGCACCTCGTCGCCCGAGGTCTTGCCGAAATCGGAGAGCCGAATGTAATCGATACCGTTCTCCATCTTCGCGCGCACCGTCGGGACGTGAATGATGCGGCGAACGATCGCGTAAGAATGCTCGCGCGACGGCGCGTTGTAGTTGTGCGACGTGATCCGGACCGTCGTTCCGGCCTCGCCGCGAATCATCTGCTCCACGCGATCGATCGTGAGGCCGCGAACGCTTTTGCCGTCGACCGTGTCGACGACTTCGCCGGGCTTCATGCCGGCCAGCGCGGCGGGCATTTGCTCGATCGGCTGAACGACGATTCGTCCATCCTTGAGCTGATAAATATAGACGCCGATCCCGCCGAAGTTCCCGCCGGAGAGCGATTCGTCGAGCCCTTGGATCTCGCGCGCCGAAAGATAGACGGTGTAGGGATCTTTCACCGAATCCATCAGTCCGCGCAGCGCTGCGTCGGTCAGGTCCTCGCGCCCGCTCGAGCCGAGCTCGCCGGCATAATGCTGCTGCGCGTACGCGAGCTCGCTGGCGGCGCGCTCGCCGTCTTGACTCGGATCGCCATTAGCCGTCTCGGGCGGCAGCGTTGGGTCGCCGACTTTCTTGGAGTGGAGGTACTCGCGCAAGGCCGCGCTTTCACCCGTCAA
>JASHPI010000167.1 GCA_030038215.1 Vulcanimicrobiota bacterium
CGGCGCAACACTTGCGGATCCGAAAAGAGGCTGAACTTGTCGATGTAGTAGTCGCTGCGGGCGCCGCCGGCGAGGATGTAGTCACCGCGTGTCAGCGCGCGCTCGACGATCACCTTGCGCAGCCACGCAAGGTCGGGCAGTCCTAGATGCTCCATTGCCATGCATTCCAAGATTCGAGAACGGGATTGGGATCAAAGCCTTTGAAATCGACGCTGATCGGCTCCATTTGCCGGCGCCACCAGAAGTAGATCTCGGGGTTGTACTCGATCAGTAGCCGCTGGGTTTCGAAGTAAGCCGCCGTGCGCGCCGGCCGCTCGTACTGGGTGAGCGCAGCCTCCTGCGCCGCTTGCATCTGCGGGTTGCAAAAGCGCGAGTAGTTGTAGCCGCCCGGCGGAATGTTTTGACACATGAATTGCGAGCTGTTGTCGGGGTCGATGCCGGCGTACCAGCCGTTGACCGAGAGATCGAACTTGCCGAGCTGTAAGATGCCTCCCATGCCGGCAGGCGCGAACAGGACGTCGCCGGGGAAAGACTTGATCTCGACCCGGATGCCGACTTCCCGCAGCATCGCTTGCAGCTCCAGGCCGGCCTGACGGCGGGTCACGTTGGAGTTATCCGTCACCAGGACGAGGTCCAACGCGTGGCCGTCCTTACGCATGATTCCGTCCGGACCGGGCCTCCACCCGGCGTCGTGGAGCAGCTCGCGCGCTTTCAGCGGATCGTGCGGGTAACTGTGAACGGCCGGATTGAAGGCCCACATCCAATCGGGGATATCGGCGGTCGCCTCGGTCATCTGTCCGTAAGTGAGCGTGTCGACCAGCTCTCGCTTGTCGATCGCATAGGCGATAGCCAAACGTACTTGCGCATCCGTGAGGGGCGGACGGGACGTATTAAGCTGCACTCTCTCGTAGCCGTTCACATTGACGAAGACGAGGCGAATACCGTGCGTCGATTTCAATGACGGATACGTTTCCGGCGATGCCTGGAAGAAGTAGTCGATTCCGTGCGTTTTTATGAGATTGATCGTCGTGTTCTCATCGGGCACGACTCGGATCTCGATGCGACTGAGCCCGGGCTTACCCATGAAAAAACCGTCGTTGCGCACGAGCGTGATATGATCGCCGTGGGACCACTCCCCAAAACGGAATGGGCCGTCGCTCACGCTCGGCGCGTTGTTGAACGGTATTTCGTTGATGTCCGCGTACTTGGAAAGAACGTGCGCGGGAGCTACCGAATACGGCTGATCGCTCATCGCGAAGAAGGTGTTCACGAACGGTGAGAATTTTTGCTTGAGGTGAACGACGACGGTGTAGTCGTCGGGCGTGTCGATGCTCTTGATATAGTCGTAGCCGTGCCGAGAGACGACGTTGTTGTTGGGGTTCATGATCGCTTGCCAAGACCACTTCACGTCCTTCGACGTCACGGGTTGGCCATCGGTCCATTTGGCGGTTCGGCGAAGATGGTATGTAATGGTCAGTCCGTCGGCCGTAATGCCGCCATTCTCGATCGAGGGCACGGAAATAGCGAGCATCGGCACCGGGTCGCCCTTTGCGTCGGCGGCTAGCAGCGGCTCGAACATCAGATCCGCCATGAACCCATCGGTTGTGTTCGAACTGAGCAGCGGGTTGAGGCTCTTGACGTCGGACTGAATCGCCACTCGCAGCACGCCCGGAATCGTCCACGGATGCCGTCCGCTTCCTACGCCATTCGATACTTTAGTGCACCCCGTAATGCAGAGCGCGAAAGCTAAGCAGAGAGGCGTCGCGGGACGGACGTGTGTGATGAGAAGTCTCCAGCTTTTCCGCAAAAGATAGGATGTCGTTTTCCTTTGGCGTTGCAGAAAAGTGGTGAAGCAGGAGCGCGCATGGATGCGCGCGACGGGCGTCTTCAAGTCACCCATGTCCGTCGCGCGAACGCCTCTCCAGAATGATAATAGCTATACTGCTGCTTTCGGGGCCACACGCCCGCCGGGGACGGGATCGTAGCGCTCGTGCCGCCAGGAGTACGTGCCTAGACCCTGCGTCCCCGTGCGAAGCTCGGTGATGTAGCGTGAGAGCTCGACCGACGGCACGTAGGCCTCGATCATGTCGAAGCCGGTGCGTTCGGCAGGATTCATGCCGAGAATTTGGCCGCGCTTTCCGGTAAGCTGCTGAATGACGGTCGAGGTGTAGGTCGTCGGGACGATCACCTGTACGTGCGCGATCGGCTCGAGCACGACCGGAGTGCACTTCGGCAGCGCCTCGCGCACGCCCATGCCGGCCGCGGTCTTAAACGATTGCTCGCTCGAATCGACGTCATGGTACTGTCCGTCGAACAGCGTCACGTGCAGATCGGTGACTGGATAGCCGCTCGTTCCGTGCAGAAGGGCTTCGCGGACGCCTTTCTCGACCGCCGGAATAAACTGACGCGGAACGACCCCGCCGACGATCTTCTCTTCGAAGGTGACGCCCGCACCACGTTCGCGTGGATCGAATCGGAGCCAGACGTCGCCAAACTGCCCGTGACCGCCGGTTTGGTGCTTGTAGCGTGAATGGACCTCGGTGCCGTTGGTAATCGTCTCCTGATACGGGATCGTCGGCGCGGCCGTCGCTACCTCGACCTTGTACTTGCGGGCTAGGCGCTCGACCGCAACCGAGAGATGCTGCTCGCCGCTGCCGAGAAGCAGCAGTTCGTGCGTGACCTCGGCCCGTTCCAGGCGCAGCGCGGGATCCTCGTCGACGATCCGCGCCAGCATTTGCGAGATCTTGGCCTCGTCGATGCGCTCCTTGGGCTTGATCGCGACGGCGAAGACCGGCTCGGCGACCGGTACGCGGGGTAGCAACACTTTGTGTCCGTTCGAGGTCAACGTATCGCCGGTCGTTACCGAATCCAGCCGGCCGAGGGCCACGATCGTGCCCGGGCCGGCCTCGGTGAGCGGCTCTTGTTTCTTTCCTTGAAGCCGGTAGAGTCCACCGAGACGGACTCGTTCATTGCCCCGGCCGATGTTGGTCAACGTCGCATCGGCTTTGATCGAACCGGAGAGAACTCTGACGATCGAGAGTTTGCCGCTCTGCGGATGAATCGATGTCTTAATCACGCGCGCAATCGCCGGTGAATTCGGATCCGGCGCAATCGGCCGTCCTTCAGCATCGAGATGCGGAGCATCGGCCGGCGAAGGAAACCACTTAACGATCGCCCGCACGAGCGCGGCAACGCCGGCCCCCGATGCACCGGCTGCAACGACGACCGGCACGATCTGATCGTGCGAGCACTCGTCGCAGAGATCGCGTTCAATCTCCTCGAGGGGCGGCTCGCTGCCGTCGAGCAGCTCCTCCATCAAATGGTCGTCGAAGTCGGCCATCGCTTCCAGCAGCTCGCCATGCGCGTGCTGCACCTGTTCTTGCAGATCCGCCGGCACGGTAGTCTCTTTTTCATCCAGGAGTCCCGTGCCGGAAGCCGGCTCGAAGAGGCGTGCCTTCATTTCCGCAAGGTCAACGTATCCGTGAAATTGCTCGGCGCTCCCGACCGGCCATTGTTCGGCGACGACGTGACGGCCGTAGGCGCTCTGCAACGCCGCCAACGTGGCGGGGAAGTCCGCCCCCGGCCGGTCCATCTTGTTGACGACGAAGAGGTGCGGCATCCGCGTCGATTCGAGATAGTCGAGGATCGCCTGACTCTGGACAACGCGGCCGGGATCGGCTTCCACGACCACGACGGCAGCATCCACGCCTGCCAGCGCCTGTTTCGTCTCCTCGAAAAAGTCTATGAACCCCGGCGTGTCGACGAAGGTCATGTCGACATCCGCGCTTGCGGCGTGCGCGAATCCAACGGTGGTCGACTGTAAATGCGCCGCGTCCTCTGGTTCGTGATCGGTGACGGTCGACCCATCGGCGACCGAGCCGCGCCTTCCGATCGCTCCCGTATGCGCGAGAATGGCTTCGACAAGCGTCGTCTTACCGGCGTGATGAGGGCCGACAAATGCAATATTCCGTAGGCGCGCTGTTTCCGCCAAAGCTTTCTCCCTGTCGATAATGCTAACGGCGCTTGGCCGGGCGTTTCTTCATGCACTTGCCGCTCTTCTTGGCGACCCCGGCCGCCCGTCGTTTGGGCTTCGCCGGGTGTTTGGAGGCTGACTTCTTCGAGGCCGACTTCTTGGCCGCCGACTTCTTGGGGACCGCCTTCGGCTTCTTCTTGGATCGCGCGGCGGACGCGGAGACCTTCTTCGCCGTTTTCTTCTTCTTCGCAACGGTGCGTGAAGCAGAACTAACGGGCGACCGCTTTGCGGCAGGCTTGACGACCCGCTTGCTCTTCTTGGCGGGCGGCGCAGGCTTGGCCATGCGCGCGGCCTTCGCTTTAGTCGATGAAGCGGAGGACTCGGCGCTGCGCCGCGAGGTGGTGCCCGTCGCCGGCGGTGTGGCATCGGGGCGCTTCGAACTGCGCGCCGAATCGCTCGCGCGTTTGCGCGGTCCGGTCTCGCGCGCGGCGCGCGCGCCGTCGCGGCGTCCGGCCTCCACCTCCTCGGGCAGGCCAAGCTCGGCCCGGCTGTAGCCGGTTATGCTGCTTCCGGGCGCGCTGGGCTGCCGGCGTGTCTGTGCCTGCGCCTCGAGATGTTCGCGCGTCGCGCGCAGCGCCACGCGCGCTAGCCTTCCGCCAACGGGGAAGACCAGCTCGTTCACTTTTGCGTCGTCGAGCAGTTTGAGCACGAGCGCGAAGCCGTTGCCTTGGTCCTTCGGGCTGTGCGCGTCGGAGCCGACGGCGATGCCGACACCGCGCGCTTTGGCCTTGCGGATGAGCCTCGCGTTCGCCTCGAGATATTTCTTCTTCTGGTCCTCGGGATGGTCGCGGTAGAGAAAGCGAGTGTTGATCTCGACCGCCAAGCCGCGCGCGTGGGCCACGTCGAGCATGCGATCCTCATACTCCTCGAGCTTTTTTTGGGGCGGCCAGTGACCGAGGTTCGCGGGGACGTAGAAGTGGCCCACGATCTGACCCGGAAGCCGCTCGAGATCCTCGAGCAGCTTAGACATGTAGAGCTCCCAGAGCCGCTGGACGCCCACGATGTCGTAGAGATAGCTAAACTCTTCGTTGTCGAAAGGCCAGGGCCAGTCGGCACCCTTCTCGGGATGATCTATCGGGACAAAATGGACCGAGCGGATGATCCCGTCGGGCCGCATCGCATCGACGATGTTCTGAGCATCCGGGCGTGCGCGCGGATCGTTGTCGACCTCCGCGCCGATCGAGAAGCGCATGCCGCGGCGGAGTCCTTCGGAAACCACTGCCGCGTGCACGAGATCGACGCCCGCGGTTTCGGCGGCTCCAAGGAGGTCGCCGGCCTGAGCGAGCTTCAATGCCCGGCGTACCGTGTTGACGGCGCCCGGATCTTCGAAGGTCAAGTAGTTGACGTGGTCGGCCACCATCAAAAAACTCGGCGACGAGCGCCGGCAGGCGTGGAAGAACCACAGGAAGAGCATCCGGGCGGAATACGCGATCGGACGCTCCTCGGCGTAGGGCCGGTGCTCTCCTTTGGCGTGACCGTGAACGTCGGGAATGGCGGCGATACGCGGATCGCTCATTTAGTAGCCACTAAATGAGCCGCGCGAGAAAGCTAATAAGGACGCGATACGCCACCTTCGTTAAGGTTGGCGTCTAGCCGCGGTAGCCCTCCATCTTCAGGAGCTTGGCTTTCATTTCACGCCCGTAAAAGTAATTGTGGAGATCGCCGGATGAATCGACGACGCGATGGCACGGGAAGAGGAATGGCAGCGGATTGCGCGCCATGACGCGACCCACTGCCCGCGCTGCTCGCGGCCGACCGATCTGTGTCGCGACCCAAGCATAAGATCGTACTTCGCCTGGAGGAATTCGAGCCGCAGCGCGGAGCGCGGCTTGCTCGAACGGCGTCAACTGGCTGATGTCGACGGCTGCGTCGTCGATTCTCCACGTGCTAAAGAAGACGTCGAGGGTCTGTCGAAGCCACGCCGGTGCGTCCGCAGGCACGACCGCACGTCGCAGCCGGCGCTCCGCCCGAGCCGCGACCTGTTCGAGCGGCTCCCCCGTATCGAGGCTGACGTAGGCTATGCGACTCTGCGTGAAACCGACGTAGAGTCGCCCGAGCGGCGTCTTTACAGCCGAAAGCAAGATCGGGGATCGGACTTTGGACTTCAAGGCGGCGATGTGGTGGACGACCTTTTTGGCCAAGTCGCACGACGGCTCGGGGCGCGGCAGGCACGAGAGACAGTACGCGACTCCCTCGTACTGCTCGTACATCGCTTGGCACGATGGGCATGCTCGCAGATGGGTATGGACGGTCTCTCTGAGCGAGGCTTTGCACTCGCCGCGGATTTCGTCCCACAATGCCTCGACGTCACGACAACGCATGTGCGGAGACTCCTTCGGTAGTAAATCGTCCGATCTGAGGCCCAAGAATGCGCCGCAGAATACGCACGGCGCGATGGACGTGCGACTTCACCGTGCCAATCGGCTGATGAAGAATCTCGGCGATCTCGGGGTGGCTGCGGCCCTCGATGAAGCGCAGGGTGGCCGCCGCACGCAGGTGCATCGGAAGTTGCAACAGGGCTCGCTCGACCAGAGCGATCTCGGTATTCTGCTCGACGATCGCCTCGGGCTGAGGCGGTCCTTCGTTCGACTCACGAAGAAGCGCGTCGGGATCGGCCAGCGCATCGAGCGCGACGTTCGACGGCCGCTTGCTGCGCAGTCGGTTGCGCGTGACATTCAGCGTAATGGTGTAGAGCCAGGGCTGCAAACGAAGCTCGGCGCGCTGCTCGGCAGACATCTTACCGAGTGCGCGATAGGCCCGAACGAAGGCATCCTGGACGATCTCCTCCGCATCTTCCCGGTTTCCGGTCATGCGCAGGGCGAACCCGTAGAGCCGCCGCTGGTAATCGTCAACGATCCGCTCGAAGCCTTCGATGCTCGGAGTCACGGCGGCCGGCGGCCGCGCGGCTGCCGTCTTCCCGGACGTAATCGTTGATGGCACGTATACTCCCTGAAGGAGTGGTGCGAGCGCGCTCATACGTAGCCTCGGACCACCACTACTAGGCCCGTGGTTTCACGCTCCGGCCAACAAACTCCTCAAACCGGCTTGCTCGCCCCGCCGGGCGCAGGGGATTTTGCGCGATCTCCTAAAGCGATGTCGGCATGGGACTGCTGCTTCGGCCGCACCGGAAGAAATTTGCATGAGCCGCTTCGCTCGCAAGGAGACGAAGCGGTTTTTTGTTTGGCCTTAGCGCGGTCGCAAAGGACGTATTGAGAGGTGTAAATGATGCCCGAAGCCATCGAACCGACGGAAGTCTCGCTGGACGCGTACACGATGTGCAGCTTTCTACCGAATCTCGACTCGGCACGAGCCCTTCCGCTCGTTCTCATCGGGTACCGTCTAAACGAGGATCCATGGTTCGTGTGGCTGGTTCCTAAAGACGGCGTCGATCCCTCGGGTCTGACCGAAGATCCGTACTACGCTAAAGTCTTACGCGACCCGCATGCATATTTCAAGAAGAAGCTGACCAAGTATATCGAGGAGACCGGCTGCGTCAAACGTGGCATCGAGATGCTGACCTCGTGCCACCAGAACCACCTCGCCTTCACGCCGCTTACGGAGTTGGGGGAGGTCCCGTTTCGCCACCCGTTGCAAGTGGAGTTGGTTGGAGCGTTCTGACCGCGGGCTGCCCCGCGCCCGTCGTAGCGCGAATGGAGCGACGGTAAATGATTTGAACCGGTACCGCCGCCGGAGGCTGGCCCTGGTAGAGTTGCGCATCGATCGTGAGCGTCGCGTTGAGCGCCAACAACGTAGCGTCATCCAGTGCGTAGTAGGCGGTTCCGTCCATGAGCATCCGCCCCGATACGGTCGCGCCGTTGTAGCCTCGTAGTGGGCCGGTCATCGGGCCTTGCGCCTGGAACCGGATGGCAACCGTCTGATGTCCGTCGATCGGACCGCTCACCCCGGGCCGCAGAAAGCCTCGCAGCACGGTATCGCCGCCCAAGGGCGAGGTCGCGTTGAAAGGAAGCCTTCCTCGCAACTCGCGCACGTCATGGAGTGTCGCCGCGTCGAGCCGCACTGCGAATGGCTGGTCGAGGATCGTTAAAAAATCGGGATCTTCATCAAGCCGATCGACGAAGGTGCCGTCGGGCATCAGCACCTGCACGGAACGCGCGCTTACATCGCTCTTGCCGTCCGGGGCGTCGCGAAGGTAATGGGCCGCGGCCTCAAAGCGGAGTTGCTTGCCCTCCTGCTTTACAAACAAGCGTTCGCTTCCGGCGTAGACGATCCGGGAGACCGCACCCGATGACTCGATGCGGTAAACGTCTTCGCCGTTGGTGCTGTACAACTGGTCCGCGCAGACCGGCCTCGCCGCGAAGAAGAGCGCGACGACAACTGCGGCGCCGCGTCTGACCGCGGCCCGAAAAGGTTCCCTCAGGCCCCCCTGCTCCCGGCACGCCTGCGCGCTCTGCAATGTGTCTCCGTTTCGCGAGCGACTCTGTTCCTCTACAGTAACACTCGCTGCAAGAGTAATGGTTCTCTTAACGCAACGCCGCGCTTCGGCGGCGGGTCAGGAAGAACCGAACGTCTGCGGTGCCTTCGCAGACGATCACCGCGTCGGCGTCGACAAAACTGCGCCCGTTGACGTCGATCGTAAAATCCCCCGCCGCGAGTCCGGCAAGCGTGCGATGGACGCTGCGCAAGAACTTATCGCGCGGGGCACGCGTTCCGATCGCTTCGCGTACGGCAAACGCCAGCAGGTCGCGAACGCGTAGCGGCGTCGCGAGCGCAAAGGCCGCCGAGCCGCCGACGGCGACGGCGTGGAGGTCGAGCGGAACCTTCACTCGGATCACGGCGGTCATTTTCTGCCGTATCGAGGAGCTGCCTCCTGCCGGGGATAAATGATCGACCGATGCCCTTCGGGAACGTGCCGGCCGACGTGCTGGTCGGCGCAGTCGAGAAACTCCTCTCCACGATGGAGGAGAGCGACGTCGCTGCCGTCTACGAGCGCGAGCTGTCGTCCATGCCGCCTCAGGCGTTCCGCGCCTTTATCGAAGCGGTCTTCAGCGCGTTTCGCGAACGTGGCGAGTCTTCAGAGGACGCCGTCGAGGGTGCCGGCGTGACGCTTGACGGCATCGAAGGACGCGACAGCCGGGCGATCGCAGCGTTCGTCGCCTATGCGCAGACCAATCCGGGTCTGTTGAAGGAAGCGACGACGATTTTCGTCGAGCAGCGTCCCGATCTCGTCAGCGACCTGCCCGGCGTGCTGCGCGGGGCGCTTGCCGACCGCCTGGAAACGCACCTATCGTAATGCGAAAGATGATCGAAGCGGAGGAATGAGGGAGCCTCCGCGTCGCCGCAGGTCCGACGATGACTCGAATGGAGGCGGCGGTTTACCACTCGTTCCGCTCATTCTCATCGTCATCTTCGCCGGCTTACTGCTCGGAGGTTTGCTGGCGCACTTTTTCGGTGGGTCGCGCGCTCCGATGGCGGCACCGACCGCGATGGCGCGCGCGAGTATAACACCACTGCCTTCGCCGACCGTCGCGCCCTCCGCATCGCCGGCGCTGTTCTCCCCGGCGCCGCACACGCCTCATCCCAAGGCTACGCCCTCGGCGTCGCTCGCACCATCGCCATCGTCGCCTGCGCGGCCGACGCACAAACCCAAGGCCACGCCCGCGCCGGTCGCGCAAACCCCCACGCCGAAGCTGCATCCGTCGCCGTCCCCAACGGCGATCGCATACGTGACGCCTGCGCCGCCGCATCACGCACCGACAGCGTCACCGAGTCCGCCGGCCGTTGCGCTAACCGGCGGCGATCAAGCCGCCGGCGTCGTGCGCTCGTATCTCGGCGCGCTTGCGCGCGGCGATCGAGCCGCCGCGACCGCCTATCTCGCGCACGGCACTCCGAGCGAAAGCTTCATGGACTCGAGCGCGCACATCGAATCGATACGGTCGGCGAGCAACGGCGGGCAGTCGTATACGGTCACGGCTGACGTGCAGACCACGAGCGGCGAATACTACATCACATTCACGGTTGCGCCGGGGCCTGGCGGCTTGCAGATCACCGACCACTACTCGATCAAACCACAATAGGCTCCCGGTCGAAGCCTCACATCGAGCGCCGTAAGCGAGGCGTGCGACTTTTCGGCAAAAGACACGGATGTCGTATTCCTCTGGTGTTGCCGAAAAGCGCACGAGCAGGAGCCCACATGGAGGTGGGCGACGAGCGTCCGAGCGACGGCGCTCGATGTGAGGCTTCGAGCGGCCTTAGACTTCGGCGCCTAAACCCGTATTAGCTCGGACTTGTAGCTGGTCGAACATTTGCTCTGAGTCGCGGTCGCGCAGCAACAGCGTCCCTACGACCGCACCGATCAGGCCGATCGGAATCGAGACGATGCCGGGATTGTCGAGCGGGAAGATCGCCCGGCTGGCCATAAAAACCGGGCTGATTGCAATCAGCGCAAGAGAGGAGACCAGACCGCAGAGCATCCCGGCAATCGCGCCGCCGCGCGAAAAACGGCGCCAGGAGAGCGCCAGCAAGATGACGGGGACATTGGCGCTGGCTGCGACGGCGAACGCGAGCCCGACCAGAAACGCCACGTTGAAGTTGCGCAATACCGTCGAGAGGAGAATGGCAAGCGTGCCCGCGGCCACCGCGGTCGCGCGCGCGACGAAGAGATGCTCGGCCTCGTCGCCGCTGCCGTTTCGCACCAAGCTGAACCAGATGTCGTGCGCGAATGCCGAGCTCGCGGTAAGCGTGAGGCCGGCGACGACCGCCAAAATCGTGGCTAAGGCGACGGCCGCGACGAACGCCGTGAGCAGCGAGCCGCCGAGACTGGCGGCCAGCAGTGGAGTGGCGAGATTGCTGTTTGGCGTTGGAACGATGTAGCCATTGTGCCGAAGCTGGCCGTTGAGCTGGACTTCCTCCGCAGGATGCCGCGCGATGTAGCTGATGGCTTGTCCGGCAAACATGCGTCTGCCGATGTGCTCTTGGCCGACGATTGTTGCCGCGCCTAAGCCCATGAATGAGGTCGTGATGTAGAACACGCCGATCAGCACCATCGCCCAAGCGACGGAAGTCCGGGCCTCTCGCGCCGAAGGCACGGTGAAGAAACGCATGAGGATTTGGGGTAGACCGGCGGTTCCAAGGACGAGCGCGAGCCCGAGCGAGGCGAGGTTCCAAGCGCCGAGCGGTCCGTGGAAGAGTAAGCCGGGCTGAAGCAGATTGGTCCGCGCGCCGCCGACTGGAGCCGTCGCTGCGGCCTGCAAGAAGCCGGTGAGCGAGAATCCGAAGTGCGCGATCACCAAAAGAGAAAGCCCGATACCCGTAATCAAGAGCAGACCGGCCTTGATGATCTGTACCCACGTCGTTGCGAGCATGCCGCCGTAGAGCACGTAGATCATCATGAGGACGCCGGCGGCGATAATCGCTGCCTCGTCACCGAAGCGTGGATAGAGCAGATTGACCAGCGCTCCGCCGCCGACCATTTCGGCGATCAAGGCGAGGATCACGATCGTCAGGGTCGAGATCGCCGCGACCGCGCGAACGCCGCGCCCGCGTAAGCGAAACGAGACGAGGTCGGCCATCGTATATTTTCCGGTATTGCGCAACGGTTCGGCGACCAGAAAGAGGACGGCTAGGTAGGCGACAAACCAGCCTGCTGCGTACATGAAACCGTCGAACCCGTAGAATGCCACTAGCCCGGTAACTCCCAAGAACGAGGCTACCGAAAGATACTCGCCGGCGATGGCCCAACCGTTCTGCAAGCCGCCGAAGCGCCGGTCGGCCGTGTAAAAGCCGCGCCTGGTCGTGCTCTGTCCCGACGCCCAACCCGTAACGACCAGCGTGATCGCCACGAAGATCGTGAATATGACGAGCGTCTCTTGTGTTCTCATCGCTGCGCGTCGCGGACCTCGCGCGACTGGAGTTGGCGAACTCGGGCGGCCTGCAGATCGAAGCGTCGCGCCCGCCAAAGGTAGATCGCCAGCAGCAGCCATGCCACAACGAACTGCGAGAGCGCGAAGCAATAGGCCAGCGTGAGCGGGCCCAGGACGGGACGGCTCATGACCTGAGGGATTACTCCCACCAATATCGGCAGCGCTAAATAGTAGGCGATAAAGAAGATCGTTGCGGGGACGACGAAACGCCGGCGAGCACGCACCAACGCGCGGAACTCAGGCTCCGCCGCAAGAGCATCCCATTGCTCGGGGGTTACGCGGCGGTGCTCCAACCTAAGCTACTCTTCGTCGGGCCAGGCGGCGAGTTCGCCGATGGCGGCACTTTTGAGAACGCGCAGGCCGAGCAAAGCGCACTTCAGGCGCGTGGGACTAATACCGATGCCGACGTTCTCAAGAACGGCGTCTTTAGAGAGTTTGGCGACGTCGGAAAGCTTCATTCCTTTGACCATCTCGGTGAGCATCGAGGCAGAGGCCTGGCTGATCGCGCAGCCCTTACCCGAGAAACGCAAGTCGCTGACGACACCGTCGTCGACCTTCAGCTCCATGCGAATCTGGTCGCCGCAGAGCGGATTCAGGTCTTCCGCCTGAACGTCGGGATCCGCAAGGCGACCGAAGTTACGCGGGTTACGGTAGTGGTCTAAGATATAATCTCGATAGAAATCATCCATTAAATATTATATGCCGAAGACGCGCGCCGTCTTCTCGATACCGCTACAGAGCACGTCGATGTCCGCCTCCGTGTTATACAGGTAGAACGACGCCCGCGCGGTTGCGGCCCAGCCCATTTTTTCCATCAGCGGCATCGTGCAGTGGTGGCCGGCCCGAACGCAGACGCCTTCGGTATCGAGAATCGACGCGAGATCGTGCGCGTGGATGTCCGCGAAGTTGAACGATATTACGCCGGAGATGAGGGCAGGATCGCGGGGTCCGTAAATTGCCAACCCGCGCGGCTCAAACTCGGCGAGACGCTGCAGTGCATAGGCCGTGAGTGCGCGCTCGTGTTCGCGAACCCACCCCATTCCGACCGCTCGAAGGTATTCAGTCGCGACGCCGAACGCGATCGCGTCGGCAATGTTGCTGGTGCCCGCCTCGAATCGGCGCGGCGGCGCAGCAAAGGTAGTATGCGCGAATTCAACCCTGCGGATCATGTCGCCCCCCGCGCCAAAGGGCGGCATTGACTCCAGCAGCGCGCTCTTACCGTACAGCACGCCGATCCCGGTCGGGCCGAGCATCTTATGTCCGCTAAAAGTATAGAAGTCCGCGTCGAGCGCCTTGACGTCGAGCTCGAGATGGGGAGCGCCCTGCGCGCCGTCGACGAGAACCACCGCACCAGCAGCGTGGGCTCGCGGGATTACCGTTTCGAGCGGCGCGATCGTGCCGAGGGTGTTGCTGACGTGTGCAATTGCGACCAGCTTGCAGCCGTCGAGCAGGCGGTCCAGGTCGTCGAGAACGAGAAAACCGCGTTCGTCTACCGGAATGAAGCGAAGCTCGGCGCCGTGGCGCTGCGCGAGCAGCTGCCACGGGACCAGATCGGAATGGTGCTCCAGCTCGGTCAACAGAATCGCGTCGCCTGCTCGCAGGTTGGTATCGCCCCACGAATACGCGACGAGGTTGATCGCCTCGGTCGTGTTGCGCACCCAGACGACTTCGTCGACCTCGGCGCCGATGAAACGTGCTAGCTTGACGCGCGCCTCTTCGAACTCGGCCGTCGCGCGCGCGGCGATTTCATAAACGCCGCGATGGATGTTCGCATTGTACTGTTCGTAATAGTCGACCAGCGCTTGGATCACGGCGCGCGGCTTTTGCGAGGTGGCCGCCGAGTCGAGGTAGACTAACCGTTTTCCGCGCGACGTCGGCCGTGCGAGAATTGGGAAATCCGCGATGATACGTTCTAACTTCCCTTTGTCACCGCGAGCGGGGTCGAAGGGCGAGTCGAACGGCGAGGTGGGCAGCAGTTCTTTCACGACAGCTTCTCCGCTAGAGTGTGCCGGATCTCGCTACGCAACGATTCCGTCGGAAAGCGCTCGATCGCCGGCTCAAAGAATCCTAGCGCGATCATTCGCTCGGCGGCGTTGCGGTCGATGCCACGACTCTCCACATAGAAGACTTGTTCTTCGTCGATGGCGCCGACCGTCGCGCCGTGGTAGGCCTTGACGTCGTTGGCGCCAATCTCGAGGGCCGGAACGGAGTCAACGTGCGCGTTACGCGAAAGCAGTAGGGCATCATCGCGCAGGCGCGCATCACTGCCCTGCGCGTGGGGCGCGATACGAATGTTGCCGAGAAAGCGAGCCTGGCCGGACTCGGTCGCAGCCGATTTGACCAGCGTTTCCGACGTCGCCTCACCGGCACGGTGCTCGACGGTGCTAACGACGTCGACATGCTCGGCGGCGCGCGGAAAGAACAAGGCAGTGACTTCCGCTCGCGCTCCGGGATGTTCGATGGCGATCGAGAGATCGCTCGCGGCCAGATCGCCTCCGAGCTCCGCCGACGCCCAGGCGACCTCGGCGTCACGACCGGGACGCATAGCGCGACTCGAGATGACGCGGGCGCCGGTGCCGGCGCGCTGCACGACCGCGTAGAGAAGCTGCACGCGCTCTTCGGTAACGACTTCGCTGGTGCCGCAGAAAAATGCCCCTTCACCGCCCTCGATCCGCTCGACGATCGTGGCTCGCGCGCCTCGCTCGGCAAGCACGATGGTGTGCGGAAAAATGGCCGCGCCGGCAGGCGGCGCGTACGCGATCGTAATCGGACCGTTGCAGTCGACGTCGGCGCGCAGATAGATGAAGGCACCCAGGCCCGCAAAAGCTCGCGCCAGGGCACCGAATTTCGTGGCTTTCACGCCGGTCGTTGCGAACGCGCGCGCGAGAAGCTGCGGATGCTGACGCGCGGCCGTGGCCAGATCGCAGACAAGCACGCGCGAATCACTGTTCTCGATCTGCAAGCCCGCGCTTGAGCGCTCGACCGCGCCGGGCTCGGGTGCGACCGAATCGAGGTCAACGCGCCAGAAGCGTCCGGGTTTCTCGCGTCCGCTTCGAAGCGCGAAAAAGCGGTCGAGGGCGCGCGCGCGCTCTTCGCGTGAGAGCAGCGCACCGTCGAGCGAACTCAAGACGTCGTAGAGCTCGTTCGGCGATGCGACCGCCGAATTAGGCAACCGCGCCGGCCTCCTCGCGCAAGACGTCGTATCCCTCGCGCTCGATGCGGTGAGCGAGATCGTGGCCGCCCGTCTTCACGATGCGGCCGCCGATCATGACGTGCACGACGTCGGGAATGACATATTGCAGGATGCGCGGATAATGCGTGATGATGAGAAAGCCGGTGTCGCGCCCCTCATCGCTCGCCCGCAGCGCCGCGATAGAGTCGCCTACGTCTTTGAGTGCGTCGATGTCGAGGCCAGAGTCCGTTTCGTCGAGAATCGCATACTTTGGGGCAAGAACGGCAAGCTGCAACATCTCGAGGCGCTTCTTTTCCCCACCCGAGAAGCCGTCGTTGAGATAGCGGCCCATGAACGACGGATCGATGCCGAGCTGATCCATCTTCTCGAGCAGCAACGCGCGAAACTTGGCCGGGGGCAGGTCCCCTGGGCGTTCGGCCTGACGCGCGGCATGGAGAAAGTTCGCAACCTTGACGCCCGGTATCGCCGCCGGATATTGGAAGGAGAGGAAGAGGCCGGCGCGGGCCCGCTTGTCGGGGGCGAGGGCCAGCAAATCTTCGCCGTCGAGCAGGACGCTGCCGGAGACCTCGTACTTCGGGTGACCTGTGAGCGAGAAGGCGAGCGTCGACTTGCCGCTTCCGTTCGGCCCCATCAAGGCGTGGACGCGGCCAGGTTCGATCGTCAGATCGATCCCTTTGAGGATCTCGCCGCCGTCGACACTGCAGCGGAGGTCGTGAATGCGAAGGCCTTCGGGCATGCGCTTTATCGTAGCCGAGCCTCTCTTAGAAAGTCAAGGAAAAACTTTACTATCTCGCGCTTTTCATGCTAGGATTAGCGCCGACGATGCATGCTGACCGCTTCTTCCAGACGACTCGAGGAAAGATCGTAAGCGAGCTTCGCCGCCGGGGTTCCGCTTCGGCGGCCGATTTGGCGCGCTCGTTTGGACTTTCGCCGAATGCGGTCCGCCAGCAACTGGTCGTTCTGGAGCGTGACGGTTTGGTGGCCGAGCGCCCCGTTCGGCGCGGTCCGACCAAACCGACGTACGAGTTCTCGCTGACCTCCGATGCCGACAAGCTCTTCCCGCAGGGCTACGACAAGATGCTCACCGCCGTGCTGCGCGAGCTGCGCAGCCAGTTCGGCACGCCCGGCGTCGAGCAGATCTTCGCGGGGCTCTCCAGGCGCGCGATCGAGCGGGCGCGACGGTCGATCACGGCCGAGGATCCGGAGCAGCGAGTCGCGCAGCTCACCGAGATGCTGCGCAAAGGCGGCGTAGTCGCCGAATATAGCTTGATCGACGGCGGCTTTGCTCTACACGAGCATTGCTGTCCTTACTCCGACGCTGCCAAAGAGAATCCCGAAGTGTGCCAGGTCATTCACCACGTTATCGACGAAACGATCGGCGAGCACGTGCAAACCGAATCGCTCGCGCACGGCGGTAAAGAATGCCGCTTCGAGATGCGACCTGCCGTCGCCGGCTCAAAGTAGAGGGTTAGAACGTCTAATGGATTTTCCAAAATTTCAACGCCTGGTCGAGGAGCGCAGCGGCTTTCGCACCATGGAGAACCCGACGGCAAGCGGCGAGTACTTTAGCGACTCCTGCGGCGACATGTACAACTTCTTCCTGAAGGTCGGGCCGGGCGCGGTCATCGAGGACATCTCCTACTTCACCACGGGCTGCGGCTTTGGGACTGCGACATGCAGCTTGGTCGTCGAGCTCGCGAAGGGAAAGACGATCGACGAAGCCGCCGCGATTACGACCGCACAAGTTGAAGCGCAGCTCGACGGATATCCCGAGAAGAAGAAGGATTATCCCGAGCGCGCACTCGAGGCACTGCACGTCGCCATCGGTGACTATCGCGGCAAGGTCGCCAGCGGTGCGGTTGCCGATTACGCCGCTATGCCGCGCTCGCCTGCGAGCCAAGCTCCGGAGCAGACGCCCGCGCCGTCTTCAAACGGCGAAAAGAACAAGCTCGTCATCAATCTCCGCTAGCAAGCGGCACGCTTGCGCGCGTTTCGTAGCGCGAGGTATTTTTCTCCGCATCGAAGATCGATTCGAAGAGTGTGACGCGCTCGATGCCGACGCGAATGGGAGCGAGGTCGAGCGTCGGGAGCGGACGGCGCGCTTCTTTGACGCGCGCGATCGTGACGTGCGCGACCGCGTCCTCTCTGAAGGCGAATCCAAGGGCGAGGTAGGCCCCTCGCACGCTCTGCGCGAGCGATCGGAACGCTTGGCCTTGCTCGCGAGCGCCGATGTAGACGACCCGCGGCTTGCGTTCGTGCGGAAAACCCCCGAGTTTATCGAGCGTGAGCACGAAGGGCGCGCCGAGCGTAGTCGCGCCCGCCAGCGCAGATGCAATCGCATCGTACTCCGAAGCGGCGACGTTGCCCAAGAACGCCAGCGTGACGTGCAACTTGCCGGACTCTTCATAGCGTGCGGCAAATCCGCTTGCACGCAGCTGCTCGGCCGCGGCCACGCAGCCGGCCCGCGCCGTCCGATCGAGCTCGATTCCCACGAAAAGTCGTCGAGTGCACGCTCCCGCCGTCATGCACGAAGGTACGGATTCGACCTGCGCTCGACGCCGATCGACGTGAACTCGCCGTGCCCCGGTATCACCGGCGTCGAGTCGGCATAATGCATCAACTTGGTCGCAATGGAGTGAACGATGTCATCCATCGACGTGCCGCCGAGATCCCAACGACCGATCGAACCGGCAAAGAGCGTGTCCCCGGTCAACAGCGTCGGGTGCGGCGCCTCGCTGCGAACCGCGAAGCAGACGCTGCCGGGCGTATGGCCGGGCGTGTGCAGCACGTCCAGCCGCAGCGCTCCGGCGCGCAGTTCATCGCCGTCGCGCAGCTCACCGTCGAGTGGAACGACCCGAGGCGCTACGGGCAGGCTGAGCCACTGCGCCTGTAATGCCAGAGCCTGGTACAGCGGCAAATCCGCAGGATGCAGCAGCCCGCGGCCGCCGCTCAACTCGCGCAGCCGGCGCAGATCGCCGATGTGGTCGATGTGCGCGTGCGTGTGCACCAGCAGGGTGGCGTGCAGTCTCCGCCGCGCCAGGCGTTCGACGACCTCGTCCACACCGTCGCCGCCATCGACGACGATGGCTTCTCGGCTCGCTTCATCTGCAACGATCGTGCAGTTGCAGGCCAGCGGCCCCACCGCAAACGTCTCCAGAATCATTCGGATACCGCAGACGCAAGAGCGTCAATCCACATAAATGCCAAAATCGTGGAAGCCGCCATTGAAGTAGCCGAGCGGCGACCCGGCTCTGGCCCGGCACGAGACGACGCGCCCGACCAGAATGGAATGCGAGCCGACATGATACTCATCGGCGAGCTCGCAATCAAAGTGTGCGATTGAGCCCCGTAAGACCGGCGCACCGGTGACGTCAACGTCGTAACCGATCTCCGCAAACTGACGCTCGCGGACTTTGCCGGAAAAGTGGTCGGCCACGTCGCGCTGTTCGCCGGCCAAGACGTTCACGCAGAAAATGCGCGAACTGGAGATGAACAAGTAGCTGCGCGCTTCGCGATTGACGCAAATCAGTAGCGACGGCGGCTCGAGCGAGACGCTCGCGAAGGCATTGACGGTGATGCCGCGCGGCTCGCCGTCCCTCAGGCTGGTAACGACGGTGACGCCGGTCGGAACGTGACGCATGGCATGCCTGAAGGCGGTGGCGCTGATCATTGCTTTCGGGCGCCGATGCAGGTGCCGTCACCGAGCGGGAGGATCGTCGCATCAAGCGCCGGATGCGTGAGAAAATACCGGATAAAGTCCTGCATGCCGTCGAGCAGGCAACTCCCGACGATGACCAAGCCTGAGAGTTTGAGCATGGGGATCGCGAGATGGACGTAGGCCTCGTAGTCGCTCGCGTTCGCATCGATGAAGACGATATCGAGATTACGCTGCGGGAAGTTCTCGAGCAAGAGCAGCGCGGGCGTATTGAGACTCTCGATATAGTCGTCTTCGCCGGCGCGTCGAAAAAACTCGAGCGCAACGGCCGAACGGCGCGTATCGGGCTCGACCGTCCAGATTTTTCCGATCGGCGGCTGTGCCAACGCCATCCAAAGCGTCGCGTAACCGTAGCCGGTGCCGACTTCAAGAATCCGATTCGCCTGCATCGCGGTAACGAGCATCGACAGCAGGCGGCCGGTCTGGCGCGAGACGATCGGCACGTCGTCATCGAGCGCTCGCTGCTCGAGCTCCAGCAGAACGGGGTGCGGTTCCCGGTGCATTGCCTCCAAAGAATCCAGGATGGATCTCATTGAAGTCCGCTTGGGCGCATCAGGAGGGCTAACCTGCGTTAGCGGGCCGCTCCGCCGCCTTGACGACATTGCGAAGCAGCGCAACGTTGGTGACCGGACCGACGCCGCCCGGAACCGGCGTTATCGCTCCTGCAACGGCGACGGCACTCTCGAAATCGACGTCACCTCTGAGTTCGCCGTCGACGAACGTGGTGCCAACGTCGATGACCGTCGCACCCGGCATCAAATCCTCGCCGCGAACCAGGCCGGGAACGCCCGTCGCGACCACCACAACCTCCGAGAGTCGAAGGTACGGCTGTAGACTCGCGGACTCTTTGTGCAAGACCGTGACGGTGGCGTCTTGCGCCAGCATCAGCATCGCAACTGGAGCGCCTACGACGATCGAGCGTCCGACCATCGTCGCCCTCCGGCCGCGCAGTGGCCAATGCGGGCTGCGCTCGAGCAGCAGCATCACGGCGGCGGGCGTCGCGGGCACGAACTCGGCGCCGCTGCCGAAGGCGAGGTGCCCCTGGTTTGTCGGATTGGCCCCGTCGACGTCTTTGTGCTGCGGAATGGCGTCAGCGATCTCGCGAATCGATAGGTGCGGGGGCAGCGGTTGTTGCAGCATCACGCCGTGCGTGCCGTCTTCGCGCCGCAGGAGCTCGAGCCGCGCGCGCACCTCGGCAGCCGAAGCATTACGTGCGAGGGCATCGATCTCGACCTTAATCCCGACTCGCTCGCCCGTCTGTATCAGGTTGCGCGCGTAAGCCAGGCTCGATTCCTCTTCTCCGACGAAGACGACTACCAGCTTGGGATGAATCCCACGCTCGCGCAGCGCACTCGTACGTGCAAGGAGTTCGGTGCGTAAGTCGGCCGCGAGGCTTCTTCCGTCGAGAATCGAGGCAGGCACGCCGTCGCCGTTTCGGCCGCCAAAGGAGGGGAACCTGGAAAATCGTTACGTCGTTTGGCTGATTGCGCTGGTGGCGCTCATCGTCGCTATACTCGTGCTGAAGCCGTTCTTCGTACCGCAGTCCAAAACGGTCGGCGGTCCCGCCGGCCTCGTCGGTCAATCAGCGCCGGTCTTCGCGTTGCGCGACGACCTCGGCTCGCCCGTATCGCTCACCCAATATCGCGGAAAGATCGTCGTCATGAATCTCTGGGCGTCCTGGTGTCCGCCGTGCCGCGCCGAAATGCCGGATTTGCAGCGTCTCGCGGCGGCGAATGCGAACCGAGGCGTCGCGATCGTCGGCGTGAACGAGGGAGAATCGGCGCAGCGCGCGCGCACGTTTGCGGCGTCACTGGGGATTCGCTTCCCGATCTGGATCGACGACGGTCAGCGTTACGGACGCATCTACGCCGCCCTCGGTCTTCCGACCACCGTCGTAGTCGATCGCAGCGGCATGGTCGCGAAAGGGTTCGACGGAGCGTTGACCTACGATCAAATGCGTGCCGCGCTCGCCGCGGTCATGGCCGGACGTTGAAGACATTTTCAGCTGCGGCGCTGGCGATCATCGCGGCGGTGATTCTCCAGATCGTGCTTCCGGGCCGCGCCGTCTATCACACCGGTTGGTACAACGTCTTACTGATCGCCTTGGTCGTCGTAACGGTCGTCGGTGGGCGTCGCGCCTTTCGGGGAGCGCCGCTTCGCGTTCGTCTCGCGATCGTCGCAATGGTATTGGGAGCGGCGATTACCGGCTTTGCCGGCGCCGCTAATGGCCTGCTGGCGCCCGACAATGCGACGATCGTCGGCGCTCCGGGCGAGCGCGTTCGCGTCGACGAGCTCGGAGGTGCGCTCGTCTTTCCGCTGGCTGCGGCGATCTCGGCGAGTGCGCCGCCGGTCATCCTGGAGCGTCCAGCGCATGCCCCAACCACGATCGCAGCGCGTTCGCGCGATATAGGCAGCTTCATCTTGCGCACCCTGCCGCGCAACGTCGTCTACGTCGAGGCACGCGACCTGCAAGGAAACCACTTGACGGTCACTCAGCCGGCCGGCCGAGCCTTCCTTTCTCCAGTGCTCCTGATGGAGCAGCGTCAAACGATTGCCGGGATGGATCTTCCCTTCGATTCGTTCAATGTGCCCGCGCAAAGGCGTGTGGTGAAGGCGGTCTTGTTTTCGCCCGCACAAGCCGCCATGCTGCTTCACGGTGCGGCAGGCACGGGCCAGCCGGCCGTGCTGTTTGCCGTCGATGATGAAAACGACCGGCCGCTGCCGAACGCGATAGCGCTCGCGCGTGGCGGTACAAGCGCGCGCGCCGGCGGGCTCCTACTGGGCGCTACGGTTCTGACTTATCCAACGGTTGAAATCGTCGCCGCGCCGGCACTTTTCGCCGTCGCGCTCGGGACGCTGCTCGTCCTCACGGCGCTGGCCGCGTTACTCACCGGCGACCACGGCGCGAACGTTACGCAGCTCGATGCTGCCGTCGGAGAGCTCGACGCCCTTGGGCGCGAGCACGTAGATGGCAATCAGCCGCGCAGCCTCCGTGTCGGGCGGGAAACGAACGACGATGTGCCGCCACCCGGGCTCATCGAGCCGCGCGGCGTCGAGTAAGACGTCTTCATTGATAGAGTTGCGCAGCGCGATGCGCAAGCGCGCGGCACTGCCGTCGTCCTGCAAGTCGAAGGAGAGACCGATCGTGTCGGGCGGCAGCGGCAAGTCGGTCATGGCGTAGGCCGCACGCTCGTTGTCGCCAAAAGTGAAGCTCAGCTGCACGCAGTCGCCGCAGGTCGAGTCGGGCGCGACGGATCCCGTTCCGCCGCGTGGAATGGTTGCAAAGCGGGCGTGCTCGACAAACGCCAGCGCCTCCTCGTGCGATCCTACCGTAACGCGCGTTGAAGCGAGCGTGTTGCCGATTCGGACCGCGACGTCGGCGTTATGCAGGCCCGCGCGGTAGGCACCGCGTCCGTCGATGGCACCGGCGTTAGCGCTCCAAGCGAGCTGCGGCGGGAGCGCAAGCGCGTAACCATGCGGGTCGTAGGCACGCGCCGCGAGCACGATCGTTGCATTCTGGTCGACGTTGGGCCGGGTAGGCGTAATCAGGACGCGATTCGGGCTGGCGTCGACTTCGATGGGGACGGCGCCGGCGAGTCGATCGTCGTGCAGCAACAAGCGGCCCGATCCGGGATGGAGCGCGGCGAACTCACCGTCGCGATAGACGCCCAACGATGCGGGAACGACGCTGACGGTCGGCGGCGCGGCGCTCGCGACGTGATTCGCCGCATCGACTGCGGCGATCCGCAACGGCACGTCGGCGCCGGTAACCGCACGGATCACCCCAGGCTGCGAGACCAATCGCACCGGCGGGCCGGCCGGCGCCGTGCTGTAAACGAAGAGGCCGTCGGCGACTTTCCGTTCCTTACCGTCGGACGGCGAGTTGACCATGGTCGCGTCGGGGTCACCGAGGCGCCGAACGGCGATCGTTGAGGAGCCGCCGCCATCCAAAGCCAGCCCTTCGGTTGCGCCGAGCGCGCGCATCAGCTCGGCGAACTCGGGGCGCAGCAACCCTACGCTCTCAGTCGGCTGCCTTCCGTCCACTTCGATGAGGAAGAGCCGCCCGTCGGGTGCTATTGCCGCGCCCGAGCATGGAATGCGTTTGTTGAACTCGCGTCCTTTGGGGCCGTCCGGGTCGTCGAACCACGCGCCGTTATGCAGAATGAGCGGGCCGCCGCCCAGGGCAGCCTCGATCTGATCAAGGCCGAGTGGTGCCAAATCTCCGGTTGCGCTCACGACCGCGTTGACGTCCGGAACGTCGAGGACGCTGTAATCGCTCGGGCCGATTGCGACATAATAGCCGGGCGGCTGCGTGCTGAGATTATCGGCCGTACCTTCGACCCGATAACGCGCCAGCGGTGGCGTTCCCTCCAACGGCTGCAACGCCACCAGCGTGACGTCGTCTTGGGGCGGCACCCGGCCGTACTCCGGCGTGATCAGCGATAGGCCGCCGTTCGGCGGCGGCAACTCGTCGACGCCGTCGAGCGCCATGGTGCGCTGGTCGATCTCCAGCTGGCCCGAGAACGCGAATTCGGCGATATGCGGCAGTCCGTCGCGGCTAATCGCGAGCGCATAGCGCTTGTAGGGCATCTGCAGCAGCGCGCCGCTTCGCACGACGATGTTCTCCGGCCGATTGGTGTTCCCGATGTCGAAGTAGTCGCCGTTGATGCCGGCGACGGCGCCCGTGCGCCTGGCCATCGACCCGACCGTTTCACCGCGCGACTCCAGAGCGTTGTCGGCCAAAACGCTGCCGAGGTGCACGTCGCCGCGGCGCGGCTCCACGGCGATGACGTGGATCGCCAGCGGCCCAGCTTCGGTCATCAACTGATAGTCGGCGTATTCGATGCCCGGCGCCACGTCTTCGATGGTCGGAGCTTCTTCAAGAATGCGCGGGAAGGGCGGATTAGGGGAGATGCGGGCCGGGAGCTCATTTGCGTTCGCTGGTGCTGCGCTAAAGAGCAGAGAGAGCAGGATGCCGCCGAGGATCCTATTCATCAACGTTTGCGTCTTAACGTTTGCGTCCACTCCTTCGAGCAAGGCTCGGCAATCTCCCGGCTGATTCCGCCGGATGCCAGACTGCGACCGCGAGCGGATAGCTTCCCGTCGCGAACGGTGCTCGCGGTATGCGGCGCAGCGTCCGCGTGTCGAAGGCGTCGACTTGATTGGAGCCGGCGCATGGGACGTAGAGGCGATGCGTCGCCTCGTCGAGCTCGGGTTTCCACGGCGTGCGACAGGTGAGCAATGGGGCGCGCTTCGTTTGCAGTGTCCGCGCATCCAGCACATCCACGAGATTGCGCTCCTCATCGGTGACGAAGAGCGTCTGCGTGTTCTGATCGAGGGCAGCACCGATCGGAAACGTCAGGTCGGCGCTGCGCGCGACGAGGCGCGGCACCCTGCCGTTCAGCGCGACCGCGACTGCCGCTCCGGGCGCCGCGAAGGGAGAGCCGGCGCTCTGATTCGAGATCCCGTAGAGTCGAGTCCCATCCGCCGACAGCGCGAGCGAGAAGACTCGGTCAACGACATGAAAGCGGCGCAGGATGCGCATCGAATCCGCATCTACGGCAGCCACCGTGCCGTCGTTCACGTTCGCGACGTAGACGATCTGCCGCCGCACGTCGATGACGAGCCCTTCGGCCGTCTCGCCCGTGACCACGCGCGTGACCCGGCCGTCGCGGGCGACCCGGGTCAACGCTCCCTTTCCGTCGGCGTCGCGGTTGGTCACGAAGATCGCGCCGCTCTGCTCGTCAATTGCCACCTCATCCCCGAGAAGAACGCCGTCGACGCGCGCGACGTTCCATGGTGAGAGCGTCGCGAGCGTCAGCGTAGAGCCGTCGGTATCGGTCGTGGCGAGTCGTCCGTTCCGATCGATGTCGGCGTCGCTCGGAGCACCTCCGGTCGCGAGAACGCCAAGCACCGCAAAATCGCCGGCGTCGTGAAAGACGATGCCGTCGTCGTACGAGACCACTGCCAGCAACGAGTGATCGGCGGGCGGCGGCTTTCCGATGCGCAAGTTCGTTGCCGCCAAGCCGCTGGTGTTGCCGGCGACGAGCAACGCGCTGCCGGCGACCGCCGCAGCCGGGATTTGGTAGACGCCGCCCGGCAACAGGCGGCCCGGGCCAAGCAGCACCGCGTGATACGGCGCCTCGAATCCGTTGACGCGCAGCGGGATGGTGCTGCCCGGCAGATAGGGCCAAGCGGTCGCGGCGATCCTTCCCGTCGCCATGCGTAGCTGCGGCGCGCGGGCGACGCTGGCCACGAGTACAACGTAGCTTAGGGCGAGCACTGCAACCGTGCGAAGCGTTGCCAACGCTGCGACTCTAGAGCCGGACACTCGTGCCTTGGAAGAAGCCTACGATCAAGAGCACGAAGCCGATTGCGCTCAGCGTCGTTCCGATCGGCAGAAAGATTCGCGCCGTACCAAGCGCGGAGAGCGACACGAGGATGATGGAGACCTCGAAGAGCGTCGTCGCGAGCTGCAAGGTCTCGTATGCCCGCAGGATCACATCGGCGCGTTCTTCCTCGCGTGCGACTTGGTCTTCGAGATCCTGAGCCTTTTTGAGTAACAGCGGCGAGGCGGATTTCTCTCTCTCGGCGACCGACTGCAAGTTCGCGCGCGCGCTCGCCTCGCGCACGATGCCGGTTGCAAGCAATGCCTGATAGACGTTGTAGCGAACCTGCTTGGCTTCGTACGCCGTGTAACCGCTGGTTGCCCGCGACTGCGCGAGCACGGCCTGGTTTGCCGAGGCCAGCGCGATGATCGATGCATGGTGCGCAAAGAGCGTGCCGAGTGCGGCCAGCACGGCGATGACCGCCGCCTCGATCGAGGCGAGCGGGCTTTCGCGGCCGTAGAGACGCTGCCTCATCGCGCGGTGGTCTGGCGCTCGCTGATCTCGGCGACATGCTCGAGGCCTTCGCCGATATCGGTACCCGGAGCGACCGCGGTCTGCGCCGTCAGCGAGGGATGCAGCAGAAAACTCGCGAGGCGATAACCACCGAAGGTGCCGGCGACGATGGTGCCGTCCGGATCGACCGCAAACGCGCGCTTTGCGACCTCATCGAAGACGACCATGTAGATGCGCAGCTCGAGCGCGCGGGCCCGGGCGATGCGTTCGGTCCATGGGTCGCCGAGGCGCGCGTTCCAAAGGATCAGCCGGTAACCCGCGCGCCGATACTCCACCAATCCGCCGGGATCGAGGACGAGATCGTCGTCCGCGCCGGCCAGCGGCAGCACGTCATCGAGCAACGCGTGCCGGGCACCTTCGTGCGGCGAAAGGGCATAAGCGTCGTCGAGCAGCTCGAGGCGCCGATCGATATCCTGCGCGAGAGGTTCGAACGAGATCGCGAGCCGGAATGGCGTGACGATCCGTGCGGCACGAGGCGCCGGTCGCGGAATCCCCGTTCGCCGCGGCTGCGCGCCGCGCAACGCGATGGTGGCCGTTATGGTTTGCGCCTGCTGTTCGTCGGCGAGCGCAAGCATCTCCCCGTCCGCTCCGACGATCTGACTCTTCCCGCAATACGCGACCATGGCGAGCTCGGAGCCGCACTTATTGGCGGCAATGAAGGGAACGCCGTTTTCGTAAGCGCGTACGCGCGCGAGCAGGTCGGCCTGGACGTTCTCGAGCGCACTCGGATCGCGGCCGCTCGTGACCCACGCGGTTGGCATCACCAGCGCTTGCGCGCCGCGGTCGACCAGGGCGCGAGCGATCGTCGGCAGGCGTCCGTCCGCGCAAACCAGCACGCCGAGCACGCCGGCCGCGGTCGCAATCGGGGCGAGGCATTCGCCGCGCGCGAACCAGCGCCGGTCGAAGTGCCATAAGAAGAGCTTGTCGGCGTGCCCGGCGGGCGAGCCGTCGGCGTCGATCACGATCGCAGCGTTATGCAAAACTCCGCCGGCTTGCGTAACCGCTCCGGCAACCACGACCGTCCGCGTCGCACGCGCGATCTCGCGCAAACGTTCGAGCGCGGCGTCAACCGCGGCGCGGTCAACGGTCGCCTCGCCCAGAACGTAAGCGGGGAAGGTGGCTTCCGGAAGAACGACCAGGTCGGCATGCGCTGCCGCTGCGCGCGCGGCGGCGATGATGCCGTCAAGCGAGCGTGCAAAGTCGCAACGGTCGTGCGCCTGAAGCTGCATCGCCGCAATCCGGATCGGGCTAGCTCCCATGCCGGCGGGTGCTTCGCTGCGGCGCAGGACCGCCCCTCATCGTTCGCCCTGAGAAGGCGGAGAGTGCGGACGTGAAAAAGAGGCCCTACCCAATGAGTATTACCACCCGGAGTGCTCGAAGGGAGAGATATCGCACGTGAATCGTACCCTGTGAACGTTATTGCTCGGTCTCGCGTTCGCAGCGGCCAGCCTGTCGTTCATCAAACCGATCGGTTCCACGGCTGCGGCAACGGCTACGCCGAAGCCGTCGGCCACGCAGACTCCGAATCCCAAGGCAAAGAAAGATGCTTGCGCCTCCGT